>NZ_JBXAOB010000005.1:0-381805 GCF_058802345.1 Pseudomonas sp. GW822-FHT02D10 | reverse complement strand
CGTAGGGTTCTCCCGTCCAGTTGGTGATCCCCGCGACAAACACCGAGAGGCCGAGCGGTACGTTGACGAAGGTTAATGCCAGCCCCGAGCCGAACACCTTGGCCTTGGTGTTCATCCAGGTGCCAGGCACGCTCGGCACCGGGTCGTTGTGATTCACCATGCGGTAATGCACCAGAGGCGCGGCGTTTTTGGCGAAGACGGCGTCACCGGCGCGGGGGGCGCCGTAGGTGTAGAGCTGGATGTCGTAGTTGAAGCCTGTTCTTCGACGCAGCATCTCAGAGAGCAACAACGCTACTGCACCACCCAGGCTGTGACCGCAAATCAGTAGTTTTTGCCCGGCGTAGAACCGATCCAGATAGCTCGCCGCGAAGGCTGCGGCTTTTTGGGCGGCCTCATAAAAGCCTCGGTGCACCTGACCCACACCTTCTTCAAACGGCACTTGAAACGCATCGGCATCGCGCAGGCCATCGGCGACGAGTTCATAGGTGCCACGCACGGCGATCAGGATCAGTTCGTCGTTGTGGGTGATGAAGGCCTGGGTATCGGTGGCTTCGGAGCCAAGATTCCTATCGTCGAGGAAGTGGATCTTGGCAGGGTGTTCCTGATCTTCACGCAGTTTGGGATCGTTGACCGGATAGAGACTGGGGTCGAACGGCACGATCTCCAGTCGCTTGGAATACGGCACCTCTTCATACAACGGGTAATAGGCGTTGGTTTGCGTGGAATCGACCCTCCACAGCTCATCGAACTTGGCCAGTGCATCCCCGAACCAGTTACCCACACTCGGTTGCAGCGGGAAACTCACACTGGCTTCTTCTATGGGGGGCTTGTCTGGCTTCTGGCCAAAGGGGCAATAGCTCAAGGTCGCCATCAGTGCGAGCTGGTAGAGGTTCAGCGCGCAAAATTCGGAGCCGGTGGACAGCATCGGGCACAAGGCCCGTAGCGGGCGCACTTCCAGCACCGTGTGTTTTTGCGGCATCAGGGCAACGCCGAGCAGGCCATGTTTGCCCATGATTTTCGCTGGTCCTGAACTCACGGGGTAATGGCGATACACCTCGGGCGGTAAATGCGCGACATGCTTGACCAGATGGCGCACTTCCACCTGATAATACACATCAGCGCAGGCTTGTGCGGGGTTGTCTTTAGTGCGGGTGGCGTTTTTGTTCCGGTAGCGGGTTTGCTCGGCGCGGACCTGGAGTTCAGTTATTTCGAGAGGATAGCTGTCTCTACGCTGACGTTCAGTATATGTCTTGTCATGTCCTTGGTACTTTTGATCAAGGGTTAACGCAATGGGTCCTGCAAAGTGGTTATCCACCTTGCCGTTGCCTGTGGCATCCAACCGACCAGTGTACTTTTGCCCCTCTGAATCGGTTACTTCATAGGCTAATCCGTCATAGGGTTCACCCGAGCCAAGTTCGTCCACCAACTGAAAGCTGGTCCACTTACCTTGCACGGGGCAGGCAAGCACGCGACTGCTCAAGGCTGAGTTCAGTTCTTCATCCATTAGTGTCATGTCGTCATTTCCTTATTCGGTGCAACCAGGATAAATGGTGCATTTCTGCCCATCCGGCATTTGAAAACCGCTGAAGTCTTTGTAGTTTCCGTAGCAGAACGCGTACTGGTCTTCAAAATTGTCACCCATGCAGCGCTTCCAGCCGTTCGGGAATTTGACCCAGGTATCTCCCATGTAGGGCCGTTCTTCGTCCGCCAACTTGATCGTCATCTTCACGGTCTTACCCGGTAGCTGATCGAGGGTGTACGCCGAGAACGGGCGACCACGCCCCGGCTCGCCCAGTGCATCGGTTTTTTTGCAATCGAGGATTTTTCTGAGGATGCGAGGCTTGCCTGAGGTGCGGAACAGCCATTGGCATTGCCCATAGAAGGTACTTTCGCCGGCTTCGCTGAAGGTGCCCTTGTACTGCTCCTCCAGCTCATCGCGAATGGCGACCACGGCGCTATCCCCACTGATGTCCCCCCAGTCCTTGCCGTAAGCCGAGTTGATTTCCAGCTTGATGCGCCTGATCACCAAGGGGCAGCCGCTGACCGTTCTGTGAAGGGCGATTTCAGATGTGGGGGTGTAGGATTCACGCCACTTCAAATTGAACCCCACTTCCGTGTTTCTCCCGCCCGGCACGCTGCAGGTTTCCCCTTTGGCCGGCTCATACACGGCGATGGCCTGATAGGCAAAATCGGGTGGTAGATCGGCGGTGAAGGTAAACGTGTTCGGTTGGCCGGTGGCGCAGCCTGCCGTTAAAGCGAGGCAACAACCCAAGGCAGGGATTTTAAGCAGCGACTTCACCTGCGAATTCAACGTTGTCATTGGGTAATGTCCTTATTCCGTGCAGCCGGGATAAATGGTGCATTTCTGCCCATCCGGCATTTGAAAACCGCTGAAGTCTTTGTAGTTTCCGTAGCAGAACGCGTACTGGTCTTCAAAGTTGTCGCCCATGCAGCGCTTCCAGCCGTTCGGGAATTTGACCCAGGTATCTCCCATGTAGGGCCGTTCTTCGTCCGCCAACCTGATCGTCATCTTCACGGTCTTACCCGGTAGCTGATCGAGGGTGTACGCCGAGAACGGGCGACCACGCCCCGGCTCGCCCAGTGCATTGGTTTTTTTGCAGTCGAGGATTTTTACAATGCGTCGCTTTGAGCCTGAAGTGCGGAACAGCCATTGGCATTGCCCGTAGAAGGTACTTTCGCCGGCTTCGCTGAAGGTGCCCTTGTACTGCTCCTCCAGCTCATCGCGAATGGCGACCACGGCGCTATCCCCACTGATGTCCCCCCAGTCCTTGCCGTAAGCCGAGTTGATTTCCAGCTTGATGCGCCTGATCACCAAGGGGCAGCCGCTGACCGTTCTGTGAAGGGCGATTTCAGATGTGGGGGTGTAGGATTCACGCCACTTCAAGTTGAACCCCACTTCCGTGTTTCTCCCGCCCGGCACGCTGCAGGTTTCCCCTTTGGCCGGCTCATACACGGCGATGGCCTGATAGGCAAAGTCGGGGGGTAGATCGGCGGTAAAGGTGAACGTGTTCGGCTGGTTGGTGGCGCAGCCGGCCGTTAAAGCAAGGCCGCAGCCCAGACTTACGGTGTGTAGCACGCGTTTCATAGAGGGGCGTCTCCTTGCCAAAATTCCACTGCCTGAGACACCCGTTCGAAGTGTTCGATTGGGTTCTCGTCAGGGCGCACTTGCCAGTGCACAGGCAGTGTATAGGCTGGCGCCTTCAAGCTCTGAGTCAGCAGAAACGCCAACTGCTCCGGCGCCGACCATCCCCACGCGCCAGCCAAGGCCAACTGGCTGCTCAGCCACGCCTCATGATCCTGTTGCTCGGCGAGCCTGGCGTAGGCCTCGACATGTTCAGCCAACAGATAGCGGTAAGCATTGGCGCGACGAATCTCCATGGCCTGATGTTTGGGTACAGGAATCTGCAGCCACAGCGGTTGATCAGGCACTGGGTACGCACCGGGAGCGGGATTGTCAGTGCTGGTCCAACGCTCCCCCTGCCAGTAACACACACTGATCGCCGGGCCGAGATAGGCCGGGTAGGCCTCGACGGGTAAATGCTCTAAAGCTCGGGTCAAAACGCGGTTGTCGTGAAAGCGATAGAGCGCCTGATGAGGCCGGGCGCCAATCATCAGGCGTTCGCGCCAATGCTTGGCCAGCGCGAGCAGGTCACCGTGTTGAAGGCTGGCGAACCAGCCCCAGTTGCGTTCCGGCACCTTGAGCAGTTCATGGATGTGTGAGTCGTCAGGATTGTCGAGGATAAAAATGAACGGCCCGGCGTCGGCCAACTCAGCTACCGGGGTTTCGCGGTACACCCTCAGGTACTGATCGTATGGGAGGGTCTTCAACAAGGACTGGCGCATTTCGTGTTCATCGGCTGAGTCCAGAACGAGGCATAAGGCGTGCCCAAGGCGTCGTTGTTCGCTCATCCATTGGCGAGGCAGTGGCTGAGTCATGCGGCGGCTCCTTGCGTCAGACAGATACCGTCTCGACAGGCTTCGCAGAGGGGACAGACATCCGACCCCATGGCTTTGCTGGCCGCCATGAGCGTGTTCTGTGAGGGCGCAATGATTGGCGGCAGTTGTGCTGGCGTCGACAAGGCGTCCAGCATCCCGGGCATCAATGGCGACGCGGATTTCCCGGCAACGGGTGCGCCACCGATAGCAAGCTCGGTGCTGCTGAAGATCGCGCCGCGGCCGAGCACGATATGCTGATCGCCGGTGTTTACGGTAATGCTCCCCCCTGCTTCCAGCACCAGATTGCCACCGGCCTTGATGTGCACGTCCTGACCGGCTTCGATCACCAGGGTTTGCCCGATACGGGTGTGGCTGCTGCTGGCGACATTCAGATAGTCGTTGGCCTTGAGCTGGACTTTGCGATCCGCCGTGACGGTGCGCTGTTCTTCGGCCTCCAGCACCGTGATGCTGTCGCCCTTGACGGTTTCCCGACGCTCGTTGCCCACTTCCAGCCGGCTGTCGTTTTCGACCTTCTGCTCCATGTCACGCTGGGCACGCAGGTAGATCAATTCCCGACCGACGCGGTCTTCCAGATGCAGTTCATTGAAGCCGCTGCTTTCCGGCGAACTGCGGGAACGAAACACGCTACGGGTTTTGTGTTCCGGCAGTTCATAGGGCACCGGGTTGGCGCTGTTGGCCAGGCAGCTAATGATCACCGGCTGATCGGGGTCGCCCTCCTGAAAGCTGACCTGCACTTCCATCCCGACCCGTGGGGTGGTGACGCTGCCATAGCCGTTACCGGCCAAGCTGGAGCCCACACGCAGCCAGCAACTGCTTTTGTCGTCGTGGCGACCTTCGCGATCCCAGTGAAACTGCACCTTGACCCGACCGTACTGATCGCAGTGGATCTCTTCACCCTTGGGGCCGGTGACCACAGCAGTCTGGATGCCGGGGATTCGCGGTTTTTTGTGGGTCAGCGGCGGGCGGTAGAACACATCCCAGGGCGTGGCGTTGAATCGGTTGCGGTAGCCCTGGAGGAAGCCATCTTCGCCGCCGACGGTGCTGGTCGCGTCCTCTTCAAGGACCGCCGGTTGCCGACCTTCGTGCTGAACCTCGGTCAGCAACCAGAGGTCATTCCACTCGTCGAGCGGATGTTCGGACAGTTGCACAAAGTGCCCGGAGACCAGAGCGGCCTGATCACTGTCACCGGACGCCAGGTAGTAGTCGGCACGAAGGCGTTCCAGTGCTCGCCGACTCAGGAACTTGCCACGCTCACGATGGGTAAAGCGGCCTGGGTAAGCGTAATCCTCCATATCCGGCTGAACCTTGTCGGTGTCGGGTCGATAGCCGGACTCGAGCAGGAAGCGGGCTTTTTCGAAGTCGTAATCGCGGCGCGTGACGTGGCTGGGGCGAACCGCCTCGCGCACATCAAACCGGTTGATCACCGGCCCCTCGGCGACCATGCCGCTGTCTTGTTTATAGGGCGTTGGTCGGTCGAGCCGGGGAAACACAGTCTGGTCATCGCCAAACACCAACACATGCTGATCGCGGCTGTGCCGGAAATGGTAATGCAGGCCTTCTTCCTGGCAGAGGCGCTGAATGAAAAACAGGTCTGATTCATCGTATTGCACGCAGAAGTCACGCGGGGGATAGGTCGAGCCCAGCTGAAACTGGTAGGCACCCGCGAGGATCCCATGTTCCTCCAGTATCCGCGCGATGATCTGCGGGACCGCCAGTTGCTGAAAAATACGCTGGTTGGTGCGCTGCTCCAGAAAGGCCAGCTGTGGCACCAGGGTCAGGCGATACCGGGTCAGACGCTTGACCGAGCCGGCTCGGGCAAAACCGTAAACGTGCCCGTGTATGCCTGCACCGCGGTCGTTGAACGCCAGAAAGGCCTGTTTAAGCAGCGGGCTTTCACGATTCAGATCGGGGCGCTCGCTGACCAGTTCGACATCGAAGGCATAGGGCGTGCTGATGGACTCCTGGCCGGTGAACGAGAGGACTTCAAGGTCATGTTTGAAGTCGTTGATCGTCAGACTGAAACGGGAATGCGGGTTAGTGTTGAACATCCGTTGTTCCTTCGGCGATGGCTAAGGACACTCACACCCGAGTTGAGTAACTCAGCTGCAATGACACGAACGCTAACAAAATCGCCTAGGGGAAAATGTAGGAGAGGTCCCGAAAGATTGAAGGACGTTGCCTTGATAGATCAAACCCCATCCAAGGAGAAGACGAGGGCTGCTGAATGATTTGATGGCGGGGTTGGAGGGGCTTTAACGATCAAAAAATCGTCCGAACGCGGCCCGAGCCTTCGCCAGCGCCACAGGGGGCGCATTCCAACGGAGCTGGCGAAGAGATCAGTCCTGCTTGTAACCCCGGACATCGTCGACGCCACGGTTGGCCAACTGGTCGGCGCGTTCGTTGCCGGGATGCCCGATGTGGCCGCGTACCCATTTCCAGGTGACGTTGTGGCGATTGACTTGTTCGTCGAGCAGTTTCCACAGATCAGCGTTTTTCACCGGCTCTTTCGCCGCTGTTTTCCAGCCGCGTTTCTTCCAGTTGTCCATCCACTCATTGATGCCTTTCATCACGTATTGCGAGTCGGTGACCAGCAGTACGTCGCAGGAACGCTTGAGTTCTTCGAGGCCGCGAATCGCACCCATCAGTTCCATGCGGTTGTTGGTGGTATTGGCTTCGCCGCCCCAGAGTTCCTTTTCAACGCCCTTGCACACCAGCAGTGCGCCCCAGCCGCCTGGGCCAGGGTTACCCTTGCAGGCGCCGTCGGTGAAGAGTTCTACGCTATCGCTCATGCCAACCTATCCAGAAAATGTCTGTGGCTTGCCGATCAATGACCGACAACGCCCGAGGCCGGGCAAGCCCGGCCGGGAAAATTAAGAGTCTATTACGGCTCGCTGTGGCGTCGGTTGACCTTGGCCATCGGCAGCGGGATCAACTTGCCCATGGGCTCGCGGCGCACCTGGCGGACCGGTCGCAAGCCAACGACGATCTTGCGCGCCACCAATAAATAGAAGCCCCCACCGGACAGCTGCCAGTCACCGGCCTTGCGTTCCCAACCGGCCAAGCGGGCTTGCCATGCCGGGGATGCAAGCGGCGGACGATAGCACCCGAAGCGGCGTTTCTCCAGCGCAAACCCCAGCAGGTTGAGCCAGTCGGCGACCCGCGACGGCGAAATGCAGCGTGCCTTGCGCAAGGCGTCATGGGCAAACACATGCCGCAGCCCCCAACTGCTCCAGGGGTTGATGCCGATAATCAGCAAATGCCCGCCGGGACGTACGCTACTGGCGGCTTCGCGCAGCAAACCATGGGGTGACAGGCAGAAATCCAGCCCATGTTGCATCACCACCACGTCGGCGGCGTGCTCACTGAGCGGCCAGGCCTGTTCTTCGCAAACAATCTCGACGCCCGGCAGCGGAGCCCCGAGGCGCACGTTACGTTGTACTTGCGGTGCCGAGGGTGGCGTTTCGGCCGAAGGGCCGTAATGCACCAGGTAACCGCCAAAGAAACGCCCCAACTCGTCTTCGAGCATCCGGCGTTCTTCATCCAGCAAAAATTGCCCGATGGGACCTGACAGCCACTCGCGGGCGGCGCTGATCAATGCCAGCCAGTCAGGATCAGCCTGAGCGAACGCTTTATCGGTCATTGCATTCTCCAACTCGCCAAGAAGTTCTAAGATGCACCATTGTTTTCCGCTTGGCGAATCCCGCGATGATACAGATCAGTGCCCTTCCCGCCTTCACCGACAACTACATCTGGTTGTTACAGGATCACCACAACCAGCGTTGCGCCGTGGTCGATCCGGGTGATGCCGCACCCGTGCAGGCCTGGCTCGCCATGCATCCCGGGTGGAAACTCAGCGACATTCTGGTCACTCATCACCACCATGATCACGTCGGCGGCGTCGAGCAGCTGAAAAAAGCGACGGGCGCCACGGTCTACGGCCCGGCGAGCGAATACATTCCGGCGCGCGATGTGGCCCTCCACGATAACGACCGGATCAACGTGCTCGGCTGTGAGTTCGAGGTGCTCGCGGTGCCTGGACACACGCTGGGGCACATTGCCTACCACCACCTCGGCCTGCTGTTTTGCGGCGATACACTGTTTGCCGCCGGTTGCGGTCGTCTGTTCGAAGGCTCGCCCGAACAGATGCACCACTCGCTGAGTCGTCTGGCGGCACTGCCCGAAGATACGCTGGTGTACTGCACCCACGAGTACACCCTGAGCAACCTGCGCTTTGCCGCCGCTGTCGAGCCGAATAACCCGGACATTGCCGAGCGTCTCGAGAAAGTCTCCCAATTACGCGAGTCCGGAGGCCTGTCGCTGCCGTCGACCCTGGCGCTGGAGAAGCTCACCAACCCTTTTCTGCGTACTGGCGAAACATCTGTTAAAGAAAAAGCAGACGAACGGAATGGCCGGGACAACCGGGCTCCTAGTGAGGTTTTTGCGGCCCTTAGGGCTTGGAAAGATACGTTCTAAACGGGGCCACTATTGGTCCGAAAATTCTGAATGGTTGACCGCACCCCGTGCGCTTTCTAGAATCGCCCGACATTTTCGCCCGGAACTAACTTCCAGCCAATGTCGTCATCTATTCGTAAATCCATCAATTCAGACGCATTGACCCGCTTGGCTCAAGCCATCGCGGTGGCTGTGTCCGCCACTCTGGCGGGCTGCCAAAGCACCAGCCATGTGCCGCAAACCGACGCGACACATACGCTTTCCGCCCGGACCAAGCAAAAACCTATCTGGCTCAGTGAAAAGCCATCGCCGCTTGCCGCACAAGACGTCTGGGAGCGCATGCGCCAGGGCTTCCAGTTGCAGGACGGGCTCGGCGTCAACCCGCGTATCGAGCAACAGCGCCTGTGGTTCGCCAGCAATCCATCGTTTCTTCAAGGCGCCAGCGAACGTGGCAGCCTGTACATTCACTACATTGTCGAACGCCTCGAAGAACGCAACATGCCGCTGGAACTGGCGCTGTTGCCAGTGATTGAAAGTGCCTACAACCCGATGGCCTACTCGCGCTCCGATGCGGTCGGCCTGTGGCAGTTCATCCCGTCCACCGGGCGTTACTTCAACCTGCGTCAAACCCGCTTCTACGACGGTCGTCGCGACATTACCGCGTCGACTATCGCGGCGATGGACTACCTGACCCGCCTGCACGACATGTTCAACGGTGACTGGCTGCTGGCCCTGGCGGCCTACAACGCCGGTGAAGGCACGGTCAGCCGGGCCATCGAGCGTAACGAAAAGCTCGGCTTGCCAACCGACTACTGGAACCTGCCGCTGCCGGCGGAAACCCAGGCGTATGTGCCCAAGCTGCTGGCCTTGTCACAAGTGGTGCTGTCGCCGGAAGCCTATGGCGTGAACCTCAACCCAATCGCCAACCGCCCCTACTTCGAAGTCGTCGAAATCAACCAGCGCATGGACCTGTCCAAGGTTGCCGAAGTGGCCAACATCGACGAAGACGAGCTGTTCCAGCTCAACCCGGCCTTCAAACAACGCACGACCATCGACGGCCCCCAGCATTTGCTGGTGCCGACATCCAAGGCGCAATTGCTGACCGCCAGCCTGTCGACCATGAAACCCGAAGAACTGATCAGCAAGCGTGCGTTGAAACCGGTTTTCGAAGGTGCTGACGACAGTGAGTTGGCCAAGCTCAAGCGCAGCTATCGAGTCAAACGCGGCGATAACCTGACACAGATTGCCAAGGCCAACAAAGTCGAGGTCAAAGACCTGCAACACTGGAACAAGCTGAACGGCAAGGACCTCAAGGTGGGCCAGACCCTAGTGATGCGAGACACCAGCAAGCGCAGCACACGCATCAGCACGGTGGTTGCGGCCAACAACAAGAAGCAGACCCAGTACAAGGTCAAGCAAGGCGACTCGCTGTACATCGTCGCCAAACGTTTCAACGTTGAGATGCAACACCTCAAGCGCTGGAATCCACGTGTTGGCCAGGCCCTCAAGCCTGGACAGGTGCTGACGGTTTCTTCCCCGCATTGAGTTGATGCGATCTTTTTTTGCGCCTGAACGCTGCTTTAATCCGCTACCTTTTTCCTGTCGATACAAGCTGTTACTGTACGGTCCACAAAGCCCAAGCCGCCTGGATCGGATCTCTGCCTTGAAGCGTCCCCTCCTCCTGCTCCTAATCAGTCTGGCCTTGAGCTTCCCTGCAAGCGCAACGATCATCGAAAGCCATGGTTATGCGCAGTTCGGCACACTCAAGTACCCGACCCGATTCACCCACTTCGACTGGGTTAACCCGCAAGCGCCCAAGGGCGGAACCTTGCGGGTCATGGCGTTTGGCACCTTCGATACGCTCAACCCCTACACCTTCAAGGGCACCAGCCCGGTCGCGACACCGAACTTTCTGCAATACGGCATCAATGAGCTGAATGAACCGCTGATGGTCGGCACCGGCCAATATGCGCCATCCGGCGATGAACCCGCGTCCAGTTACGGATTGATCGCCCAGTCCGTCGAATACAGCGAAGACCGTAGCTGGGTGGTGTTCAATCTGCGCCCGGAAGCGCGCTTTCACGATGGCACGCCAATCACAGCCTACGACGTCGCGTTTTCCTATCGCTTGCTGCTCAACGAAGGTCATCCGCAATACCGTACCAACCTTCAGGAAGTACAAAGGGTCGACATCCTCAACCCACAACGCATCCGCTTTGTATTCAAACGGGCCGGCAACCCGTTGCTGATCCTGCGCCTGGGCGAGTTGCCGGTATTGCCGCAGCATTACTGGAAAGATCGAGACTTCAAGGCCACCACCTTCGAACCACCGCTGGGCAGCGGCCCTTATCGCATCACCCAGGTACAACCGGGCCGACAGTTGGTGTTCGAGCGGGTCAAGGATTACTGGGGCAAGGACCTGCCGGTCAATCGCGGCAAGTACAACTTTGATCGCGTTGAAGTCGAGTTTTATCGCGACAGCGACGTGGCGTTCGAGGCCTTCAAGGCGGGAGAGTTCGACATCTATATCGAGCACCAGGCCAAGAACTGGGCCAATGGTTACAGTTTCCCGGCCGTACGGCGTGGCGAGGTGATCAAGGCGCAGATCGACCACCAGATTCCGACCCAGACCCAAGGTCTGTTCATGAACACTCGACGCGGCACGTTTGCCGACGACAAGGTCCGTGAAGCCCTGGGTTTGATGTTCGACTTCGAATGGACCAACCGCGCACTGTTCAGCGGTGCCTACAAGCGGGCCATGAGTTACTACCCCAACAGCGAGTTCGCAGCCTCAGGCTTACCGGTCGGCCACGAATGGCTGATGCTCTCGCCCTACCGCGACCAACTGCCCGCCAAACTGTTTACCGAGCCCTTCAGCCTGCCGCAGACCGACGGCCGCGGCATCCCCCGGGAGACCCTGCGCCGGGCGCTGGGTTTGCTCGCCGAGGCTGGCTGGAAGCTCAATGGCCAGCACCTGCAAAACGCTGCCGGACAGCCACTGCGATTCGAGATCCTGCTGGTCAATCCGAACCTGGAACGCATCCTCCAGCCCTACACCGAGACTCTCGCCAGCATCGGCATCGACGCACACCTGCGCACCGTAGACCGCGCCCAGTACAAGCAACGTCTGGACCAGTTCGATTTCGACATGATCCTGATGACCCTCGACCAGACCCTCAGCCCAGGACTTGAGCAGTGGCAGTACTTCCACTCGAGCCAGGCCTCGGTCAAGGGCAGCAAGAATTACGCGGGCGTTGCCAACCCGGTGATCGATCATCTGCTGGAACAGCTGCTCGCGGCTAAATCCCGTGACGAGCAACTGGCTGCCGGCAAAGCGCTGGACCGGGTGCTCCTGTGGCAGCACTACAGCATTCCCAACTGGTATATCAATTATCATCGCCTGGCGTACCGCAACCGGTTCGCCTTCGTCACCACGCCGCCCTACACCCTGGGGCTGAATGCGTGGTGGCTGAAGACTTCGGAGAAAGCCCAATGATGCGTTTGCGTACCCTGCTGGGTCTGGTCTTTGCGGGGCTTGCCTGCACGGCCCACGCCGCCCCGCAGCACGCCCTGACCCTGTACAACGAACCGCCGAAGTACCCGGCCGACTTCAAACACTTCGATTACGTGAACCCGGACGCGCCCAAGGGCGGAATCTTCCGTCAGGCCGGCTTCGGTGGCTTCGACAGCCTCAACCCGTTCATCAGCAAGGGGGTGGCTGCCGAGGATATCGGCCTGATCTACGACACCCTGGCCAAACACGGGCTCGACGAACCGTTTACCGAATACGGCTTGATCGCCGGCAAAATCGAAAAGGCGCCGGACAACAGCTGGGTACGCTTCTACCTGCGCCCCGAAGCGCGTTTTCATGACGGCCATCCGGTGCGTGCCGAAGACGTGGTGTTCAGCTTCCAGACCCTGATGAAAAACGGCGCGCCGCTCTATCGCGGTTACTACAGCGATGTCGACGAAGTGATCGCCGAGGATCCGTTGCGGGTGCTGTTCACGTTCAAGCACACCAGCAACCGTGAGCTACCGCTGATCCTCGGACAGCTTGCGGTATTGCCCAAGCACTGGTGGGAAAACCGCGACTTCAGCAAGGGCAATCTGGAAATCCCGTTGGGCAGCGGCCCGTACAAGGTCAGTGAGGTCAAGGCCGGACGCTCGGTCCGCTATGAGCGGGTCAAGGACTACTGGGGCAAGGACCTGCCGGTCAATCGCGGTTTTTACAACTTCGACACCATGACCACCGATTACTACCGCGACAACACCGTCGCGCTGGAAGCACTGAAGGCCGGGCAGTTCGACTACTGGCTGGAGATGAGCGCGAAAAACTGGGCCAACGCCTACAACACTCCGGCCATCGCCGCGGGTCGGCTGATCAAGGAACAGATTCCGAACGGCAACCCCACCGGCATGCAGGGTTTCGTCTTCAACCTGCGCCGCCCGGTGTTTCAGGACGTGCGCGTGCGCCAGGCGCTGAGCCTGTTGCTGGACTTCGAATGGACCAACAAGCAGCTGTTCAACGGTGCCTATGCGCGCACCCGAAGTTACTTCGAAAACTCGGAAATGGCCGCCACCGGCCTGCCGGATCAGGATCAACTGGCAATCCTTGATCCGTTCAGAGGCAAAATCCCCGATCAGGTCTTCAGCGAAGCGTTCCAGAACTCCGTCTGTGACGGCAGCGGAATGATCCGTGCCCAACAGCGCAAGGCCTATCAACTGTTGCAGGAGGCCGGCTGGCGGATCGTCGACGACAAGATGGTCGACACCACCGGCAAACCGGTGAGCATCGAGTTCCTGCTGGCGCAGACCGAGTTCGAGCGGGTGCTGTTGCCGTTCAAGCGCAACATGAGTGACCTGGGGATCGACCTGGTGATTCGCCGGGTCGACGTGTCGCAGTACATCAACCGGGTACGCTCGCGCGACTTCGACATGGTGGTTGGCAGCTTCCCGCAGTCCAGCTCTCCGGGGAATGAACAGCGCGAATTCTGGAAGTCCGAAAGCGCCGACAAACCCGGCAGCCGCAATTACATGGGCCTGAAAGACCCGGCAGTCGATGAACTGGTCGAAGAGCTGATCAACGCCGATTCGCGCAAAAGCCTGGTAGCCCACGCCCGGGCGCTCGACAGGGTGTTGCAATGGGGCTATTACGTGATCCCCAACTGGCACATCAAGACCTGGCGCGTGGCTTACTGGAATCATATTGGCCACCCGAAAGTCTCACCGACCAATGACGTGGGCATTTCCACCTGGTGGGTCAAACCCGACGCAAAACCTGCGATCGAAGTGCTGACCGAAGAGCAAGCCGCCCCTGCAGGCGTGGAGCAATAAGATGCTGGCGTATATTTTTCGGCGACTGTTGCTGATCATTCCGACCCTGTTCGGCATTCTGCTGATCAATTTCGTGATCATCCAGGCCGCCCCTGGCGGTCCGGTGGAACAGATGATCGCCAAACTCGAAGGCTTCGAAGGCGCCACCAGCCGCATCGCCGGCGGCGGTGCCGAAGTCTCGGTGGCCGGTTCCAGCTATCGCGGCGCCCAAGGCCTGGACCCGGCGCTGGTCAAGGAAATCGAGCACATGTACGGCTTCGACAAATCGGCGCCAGAACGCTTGTGGATCATGATCAAGAACTACGCCACCCTGGATTTCGGCGACAGTTTCTTCCGTGACGCCAAGGTCATCGACCTGATCAAGGAAAAGATGCCAGTGTCGATCTCCCTCGGGCTCTGGAGCACGCTGATCATGTACCTGGTGTCGATCCCGCTGGGGATCGCCAAGGCCACCCGGCACGGCAGCCATTTCGATGTCTGGACCAGTTCGGCGATCGTCGTCGGCTACGCGATCCCGGCGTTCCTGTTTGCGATCCTGCTGATCGTGGTGTTTGCCGGTGGCAGTTACCTGGACTGGTTCCCCTTGCGCGGCCTGACCTCGAACAACTTCGATCAGCTGAGCTGGGCCGGCAAGATTCGCGATTACTTCTGGCACATAGCGCTGCCAGTGACGGCACTGGTGATCGGTAACTTCGCGACCATGACCCTGTTGACCAAAAACAGCTTCCTCGACGAGATCAACAAACAGTACGTCGTCACCGCCAAGGCCAAGGGCCTGACCCGGCATCGCGTGCTCTATGGCCATGTGTTCCGCAACGCCATGCTGCTGGTGATCGCCGGCTTCCCTTCGGCCTTCATCGGGATTTTCTTCACCGGTTCGTTGCTGGTGGAAGTGATCTTCTCGCTCGACGGCATGGGCCTGATGAGTTTCGAAGCGGCGATCAACCGTGACTACCCGGTGGTGTTCGGCACCCTGTTCATCTTCACCCTGCTGGGGCTGGTGGTGAAACTGATTGGCGACCTCACCTACACCCTGGTCGATCCACGTATCGACTTCGAACACCGGGAGCATTGAGATGAACCTGTCCCCTCTCAATCGCCGACGTTTCGAACGATTCAAGGCCAACAAGCGCGGCTGGTGGTCACTGTGGCTGTTTTTGATTCTGTTTGGCGCGAGCCTCGGTGCCGAGCTGATCGCCAACGACAAGCCGCTGGCGGTGCATTACGACGGCCAATGGTATTTCCCGGCGCTTAAGCGTTACCCGGAAACCACCTTCGGTGGCGAATTTCCGCTGGAAGCCAACTACAAGAGCCCGTACATCCGCGAACTGCTCAAGGCCAAGGACGCCTGGACCTTGTGGGCGCCGATCCCGTTCAGCTACCAAAGCATCAACTACGACCTGAAAGTCCCGGCACCGGCACCGCCCTCGGCAGACAATCTGCTGGGCACCGACGATCAGGGCCGCGACGTGTTGGCGCGGGTGATTTACGGCTTCCGGGTGTCAGTGCTGTTTGCCCTGACGCTGACCATTCTGAGTTCGATCATCGGCGTGATTGCCGGCGCCTTGCAGGGTTTCTATGGCGGCTGGGTCGATTTGGCCGGGCAGCGTTTCCTGGAGATCTGGTCGGGTTTGCCGGTGCTGTATCTGCTGATCATCCTCGCCAGTTTCGTGCAGCCGAACTTCTGGTGGCTGCTGGGGATCATGCTGCTGTTTTCCTGGATGAGCCTGGTCGACGTGGTCCGCGCCGAGTTCCTCCGCGGGCGCAACCTGGAATACGTACGCGCCGCCCGCGCGCTGGGCATGCAGAACGGCGCGATCATGTACCGCCACATCCTGCCCAACGCCATGGTCTCGACCATGACCTTCATGCCGTTCATCCTCACGGGCGCCATCGGCACCCTGACCGCACTGGACTTCCTCGGCTTCGGCCTGCCGGCAGGCAGTGCATCGCTGGGTGAACTGGTGGCTCAGGGCAAATCCAACCTGCAAGCGCCGTGGCTGGGCATGAGTGCCTTTGCGGTGTTGGCGGTGATGTTGAGTTTGCTGGTGTTCATCGGCGAGTCTGCTCGCGATGCCTTCGACCCGAGGAAGTGAAATGAATCAGGACAATCTGATCGAAGTACGCAACCTCTCTGTCGAGTTTGTGGTCGGTGAGCGCGTGCAACGGGTGGTGGAAGGCGTCAGCTTCGACATCAAGCGCGGTGAAACCCTGGCACTGGTCGGCGAAAGCGGCTCCGGCAAATCGGTGACGGCGCACTCGATCCTGCGCCTGTTGCCCTACCCCTTGGCGCGGCACCCCACTGGCACCATCAACTACTCCGGGCATGATCTGCTGTCGCTGAAAGAGAAAACCATCCGGCACATTCGTGGCAACCGGATTGCGATGATCTTTCAGGAACCGATGACCTCGCTGAACCCGCTGCACTCGATCGAGAAACAGATCAACGAGGTACTGGGTATTCACAAAGGCCTGACGGGCAAGGTCGCGACCCAGCGCACCCTGGAGCTGCTGGAACTGGTGGGCATTCCCGAACCGCACAAACGGCTCAAGGCCCTGCCCCATGAATTGTCCGGCGGCCAGCGTCAGCGCGTGATGATCGCCATGGCCCTGGCCAACGAACCGGAACTGCTGATTGCCGACGAACCGACCACCGCGCTGGACGTGACTGTTCAGCTGAAAATCCTCGAACTGCTCAAGGAACTGCAAGCCCGTCTGGGCATGGCCCTGCTGCTGATCAGCCACGATTTGAACCTGGTCCAAAGAGTCGCGCATCGCGTATGTGTCATGCAGAGAGGTTGCATCGTCGAACAGGCGTCGTGCGAAGAGCTGTTCCGCGCGCCGCAGCATCCTTACACTCGAGAGCTGCTGGCGGCGGAGCCTCGCGGCAACCCGGCGACCAATGTCATCGGCCCGCCATTGCTGCAAGTCGAGGACCTGAAAGTCTGGTTCCCGATCAAAAAAGGTTTTTTGCGGCACACCGTCGATTACGTCAAAGCGGTGGATGGCATCAACTTCAGCCTGCCACAGGGCCAGACCCTGGGCATTGTCGGCGAGAGCGGTTCGGGCAAGTCCACGCTGGGTCTGGCGATTTTGCGGTTGATTGCCAGCAAAGGCGCGATCCGTTTTGAAGGCAAGTCGTTAGACTGCCTGTCGCAGCAACAGGTAAGGCCGCTACGGCGGGAAATGCAGGTGGTCTTTCAAGACCCCTTCGGTAGCCTGAGCCCACGGATGAGCGTGAGCCAGATCGTCGGCGAAGGCCTGCGGATACACCGGATCGGTACAGAGACCGAGCAGGAACTGGCGATTATCGCGGTACTCAAGGAAGTCGGTCTGGACCCGGCAACCCGGCACCGCTATCCCCATGAGTTTTCCGGCGGACAACGGCAGAGAATCGCGATTGCCCGGGCCCTGGTGCTAAAGCCGGCGTTGATTTTGCTGGACGAGCCGACCTCGGCCCTCGACCGCACCGTGCAACGCCAAGTGGTTGAACTGCTGCGCACACTGCAAAGCAAGTACAACCTGACGTATCTGTTTATCAGCCATGACCTGGCTGTGGTGAAAGCGCTGAGTCACCAGTTGATGGTGATCAAGCATGGCCAAGTGGTCGAACAAGGTGATGCGCAAGGTATCTTTGCCGCACCGCAACATCCCTATACACAGCAGTTGCTGGAGGCCGCTTTCCTGGCACCAGCCACTGCGCAATAACCTGAAAGAGGAGCAACACATGGGTTTTCTCGCCGGTAAGCGCGTACTGATCGTCGGTGTCGCCAGCAAGCTGTCCATCGCATCCGGCATCGCTGCCGCCATGCATCGCGAGGGCGCTGAGCTTGCCTTCACTTATCAGAACGACAAACTCAAGGGTCGTGTCGAAGAGTTCGCACAAGGCTGGGGTTCGAGCCCTGAGCTGTGCTTCCCGTGCGACGTGGCCAGCGATGAAGAAATCGCCAAGGTTTTCGAAGCGCTGAGCAAAAAATGGGACGGTCTGGACTGCATCGTGCACTCCGTTGGCTTCGCACCGGGCGACCAACTGGACGGCGACTTCACCGAAGCCACCACCCGTGACGGTTTCCGCATCGCTCACGACATCAGCGCCTACAGCTTCGTGGCCCTGGCCAAAGCCGGTCGCGAGATGATGAAAGGCCGCAACGGCAGCCTGCTGACCCTGTCCTACCTGGGCGCCGAGCGTACCATGCCGAACTACAACGTCATGGGCATGGCCAAGGCTTCCCTGGAAGCTGGCGTTCGTTACCTGGCC
Source organism: Pseudomonas sp. GW822-FHT02D10 (assembly GCF_058802345.1). Lineage (NCBI taxonomy): Bacteria > Pseudomonadati > Pseudomonadota > Gammaproteobacteria > Pseudomonadales > Pseudomonadaceae > Pseudomonas > Pseudomonas sp. GW822-FHT02D10. The sequence goes on along the minus strand of NZ_JBXAOB010000005.1, from coordinate 363,783 downwards.
GGCTCCCTGGGCCCGGAAGGCACCCGCGTCAACGCGGTATCGGCTGGCCCGATCCGCACCCTGGCCGCTTCCGGCATCAAGAACTTCCGTAAAATGCTGGCCGCCAACGAAGCGCAAACTCCACTGCGTCGCAACGTCACCATCGACGAAGTCGGCAACGCCGGCGCCTTCCTGTGCTCGGACCTGGCGTCCGGCATCAGCGGCGAAATCATGTATGTGGACGGCGGCTTCAACACCACCGCCATGGGCAACATCGAAGAGTAATCTTCGCGCTTTAACAAGAAACCCGCCGATTGGCGGGTTTTTTTGTACCCGTTATTCCAGACTCGCCGCGAACCACTGTGGGAGCGAGCTTGCTCGCGATAGCCTCCTGACAGGCGACATTGATGTTGAATGTTACAGCCTCATCGCGAGCAAGCTCGCTCCCACAGGGTTATAGGGTCAGCCATCGATCTGTGTCAGACACTGCGCAAACAACTGCTGGATCGGTTGTGTACGCTGGCTGTAGCGCTGCAACAGTACGATCTCCCGATAGAACGTCAGTTCGCCCAGCGAGAGGATCCTGACTTTCGCCCCGTACTCAAGCCAGAGCCCCGCCCGCGGAATCAACGCTACCCCCAGCCCGCACTCGACCATTTTCACGATCGCCTCCAGCTCATCCAGCTCCAACGCGACTTTGACCTCAATCTGCTGCTCGCGCAGAAAGCGTGTCACCAGCCGTCCACCGAACGAGTTGCGGTCATAACGCACATGCGGATGCGTGCTGAGCACCTGCAACGGATCCTCGCCTTCAAGGTCCGGCGGCACGATCAACACAAAAGGCTCCTGCCGAATCACGTGGGCCGACAGCTCCTTGGGCAACTCAAAGGGTGGTTTGATCAGGATCGCCAGATCAAGCTCGCCAGCGTCGACCTGACTCAACAGGTTGAGTGACACACCGGGCACCAGTTTCGGCTCGAGCAACGGCGCCTGCTGTCGCAAGCGCAGCAATGCCTGGGGCAGCAAACCGGTTTGGGCAGTCGCCACAGCGCCGACTCTCAATTCCCCGCGAAACTCACTGACGTCGTCACTGACCGCCATGCGCTGAAAGGTTTCGAGGATTTCCCGGGCCATCGGCAACGCCCGCTGGCCCGCCGCGTTGAGGATGGCCTGACGCCCGGTGCGATCGAACAGACGAATACCCAGCGCCTGCTCCAGGTTGCGCATTTGCGCGCTGACGGCCGATTGCGTCAGGCCAATGTGCATGCCGGCTGCGGCGAACGTGCCATAGCGAGTCACTGCGATGAAGGTTTTCAGTTCACGCAGCATGAGCGCCTCGATTGATCGATTTTATTTGAGCTGGGAGCAAAAATTATCGTCTTTTAATCAAAAATCACAAGACTAGAATCAGCTCAACTCTCCTGTCATCGAGGCTTGATCATCATGCGTCTCTCCCCTTTTCATCTGGCCATTCCGGTGTATGACCTCGCCGCCGCGCGGCTTTTCTATGGCCAGGTGTTCGGTCTGGAGGAAGGACGCTCCAGCGAGCACTGGGTGGACTTCAACTTTTTCGGCCACCAATTGGTCATCCACGAACACCCGAAAACCGCCACCCAGGAATCCGCCCACACCAATGCCGTGGACGGTCACGACGTGCCGGTCCCGCATTTCGGCGTGGTGCTGTCGATGGAAGAATGGGAGTCCCTGGCCGAACGGCTCACGTCGCTGGGTACTCGCTTCGTGATCGAGCCCGGTATTCGCTTCAAAGGACTGGTGGGCGAGCAGGCGACGATGTTTCTGTTCGACCCGTGCGGCAACGCGCTGGAGTTCAAGGCGTTCAACGACTTCGAGCAGTTGTTCGCCAAGTAATCTCCAGCGTCGTACCAGCCTACGAGCGGATGTAGCTCAAATGTCTGCGCATCTCACACCCCCGCCAGTTGCAACGGCAGTTCGCGCAACCGTTGCCCGGTCAAGGCAAACACCGCATTGGCCACCGCCGGCGCCGTCGGTGGCACCCCGGTCTCACCGATACCGCCCGGTTTCTCAGTGCTGGGGACGATGTGCACCTCGACCACCGGCATTTCATTCAGACGCAACACCTGAAAGTCATGGTAATTGGACTGCACCACTTTCCCGTCCTTGAAGGTCAGCTTGCTGTGCAAGGTGAACCCCAGGCCGAAGGTGATGCCGGACTCCATCTGCGCGGCGATGCTCGCCGGGTTCACCACAATGCCGCAATCGACCGCACAGACCACCCGGTGTACGCGGATCTTCAGGTTGTCCTGGGACACCTCGGCCACTTGCGCGACGTAACTGCCAAAAGACTCATGCACCGCCACACCCAACGCATGCCCCGCAGGCAACGGTTCCCTCCAGTTAGCCTTCTCTACCGCCAGGTTCAGCACGCCCAGATGTCGCGGATGCTTCTTGAGCAGGCTCCGTCGGTATTCCACTGGATCCTTGCCGGCCGCCGTGGCCAGCTCATCGATCAATGACTCGACGACAAACGCTGTGTGAGTGTGCCCCACCGAGCGCATCCAGAGCACACTGATGCCGGTTTTCGGCGAATGCAGATCGACCAGATGATTGGCCAGTCCCTTGATGTACGGGCTGTCGGCCACGCCTTCGACCGAGGTGGCGTCGACGCCGTTCTTGACCATCGTCGCTTCGAATGAGGTGCCGTCCATGATCGACTGCCCGACCAGTACGTGCTGCCAGGCCTGGGGCATGCCTTTGGCGTCCAGGCCAATGCGTGCCTTATGGAGGAACGCCGAGCGGTAGTACCCCCCGCGTATATCGTCCTCCCGCGACCAGACAGTTTTCACCGGAGCACCGGCCGCCTTGGCGACTTGCACCGCTTCACTGACAAAGTCCGAGGTCGGATTGGCTCGACGACCAAAACCGCCCCCGAGGAATTCGGTATGAATCTCGACCTGCTCGGGTTTGAGCCCGGTGATTTTCGCCGCGATCATTTGGTCCAGCGTCTGGAATTGGGTGCCGGTCCAGATTTCGCATTTGTCCGAGGTGATTTTCACCGTGCAGTTGAGCGGCTCCATCGGTGCATGGGCCAGGTAGGGAACGTTGTATTCAGCCTCTACCGTCTTCACTGCCTTGCTCAACGCGGCACTGATATCGCCCGCCTGGCTGGCCGGAGTACCGGGAATCGCGGCCAGTTTGCGGAAGTTTTGCAGTAAGGCGTCACTGTCCAGATCGGCATTGGGCCCCAGGTCCCAGTCGATTTTCAGCGCATCGCGGCCGAGTTTAGCGGCCCAATAATGATCGGCCACCACTGCTATGCCCGTCGGCACCTGCACGACTTTATGCACGCCCGGCAGTGCCAGTGCCGCTGCGCCGTCGAATGATTTGACGCTGCCGCCAAATACCGGTGGGCGTGCAACCATGGCCGTCAGCAATCCATCGAACTGCACATCCATGCCGAATTTCGCCTGGCCGGTGATTTTTTCCGGAGTATCCAGGCGCTTGGTCGGTTTGCCGATGATCTTCCAGTCCTTGGCCTCCTTGAGCTTGATCGACGCCGGATCCGGCACCGGCAGTTGGCCGGCATCATTGGCCAACTCACCGTAAGTAGCGCGCTGATTGCCGGCGATCACCACACCCGGCTCGGTTCGTACTGTCGAGGGTGCGACGTTGAATCGCTTGGCGGCGGCCTCGATCAACATCAAGCGTGCAGCCGCACCGGCCTGACGGTAGCGGTCGAATTCCATCCAGGTCGAGGTCGAGCCTCCGGTGATCTGCATGCCACCAAACGCCGGCAAACCATAATCGGCTGCCGATGCCGGTGCATGCTCGACGCGGATCTTCGTCCAGTCGGCGTCCAGTTCTTCGGCGATCAGCATGCTCAGGCCGGTCCAGATCCCCTGCCCCATTTCGGAGTGCCCCAACAGCACGGTCACGCTGCCATCAGGGGCGATGCGCAAAAAGGCGTTGGGGGCGAACACTGCATCCGGCGCCGATGCCGCTTGCGCGAAGCGATTGCTCCCCGGAATAACAAACGCCACCACCAAACCAGCACCGAGCACGGCACTGCTTTTCAAAAAGTCCCGTCGAGAAGTATCGATCTGCGCATTCATCGTCATGCCTCCCCGATTTGCGCAGCGCGTTTGACCGCCGCACGAATGCGCGGGTAGGTCCCGCACCGACAGATATTGCCCGACAGCGCCTGATCGATGTCGCTGTCGCTCGGCGAGGGGATTTTCGCCAGCAAAGCCGCCGCCGACATGATCTGCCCCGATTGACAGTATCCGCATTGCACCACGTCGATCTCGGCCCAGGCGCGCTGCACCGGGTGCGAACCGTCGCTCGACAAGCCTTCGATGGTGAGGATTTTCTGGCCGTTGGCGACGGCCGCCGCCGGGGTGATACAGGAGCGTAACGGCGCACCGTCGATATGCACCGTGCAGGCGCCGCACTGCGCCATGCCGCAGCCGAACTTGGTACCGGTCAAGTGCGCGACATCGCGCAATACCCACAACAACGGCATGTCGCCGGGCACTTCCAGGGATTGGTCTTTGCCATTGATATTGAGCGTCAGCAAGGCGATCTCCTCAGTCACTCACGATGTCCTTTCATGGCGTCACTGTGGCAACGACTGCCTACGCGCGCCTCGGTTTATCCATTGAGCTAAGCGCAATTTTCCCGAAGCCTTGACTTGCGCGACCACCGGTCACAAAAAAGGGCCACTTGCGAGGAAGCAGCCCTGTGTTTCAAACCATCAACCGACCTACACCCTCGGCCCCAGCAAGGCTGCAACAGGCGCCCGGTATGCCCGAGGCTGACTCGCGCAATCATCGCCAGAACCAATCCGCCAACACCACCGACCGCCAGCGAATGCGTGGCCAGGCTTTGTTGCGGCATCACGCCCAGTTGCCACAGCGCCATGCCCCACAAGGTCAGCAACTGACACCCGGCCAGCACACTGATCATCAGCAGAATCGGGTAGTTTTCGCGTTTGCGTGCGGCGATCAGATCGCTTCCCAGCGCCACAGCCAGCAGCGGCAAAAAAGGCACTTGCAACGCCAGCAGCCACGGAGCGGAAACCGGCATCAGCCAGGCCAGCCATGCCACCAGCCATACCAGCAACAACCCCAGCAGCGGCCAGCCGGACAAACCGGGGCGGCCAGTCCAGCTGGGTACGGCGGTCAGCAGGAAACCACCGATGATCGATCCGGTGCAGAGCAGGCTGAGGGTTGCTGATGCATTCGAACATTTTGGCGTACTCCCTGAAGCGGTTCAGTTGTACGTATTGACTATCAAGTCGCGTACCAGCTTTCAAAGCCCAGAAAACAGTACTTTGCAGCCTATATAGTCAATATGACTCAAGTGCAAACAGGTCTAAATGATCTTATAAATTGTCATTATGACTACTGTCGATATCCAGACGCTCTCACCTTGTCGATTGACGGTTACGCCCGACGACCATCGGCTGACTACGCTAATAGTCCAGCCTGATCACTCTTAGAGGAGAACCTTCATGTCGCGCATTCAGAAACTCACGCCCTGCCTGTGGTTCGACGATCAGGCCGAAGCCGCCGCGCAGTTCTACTGTTCGGTGTTCGAACACTCGACCATTACCGCCATCACCCACTATGGCAAGGCCGGTTTCGAGCTCCATGGCCGGCCCGAGGGTTCGGTGATGACCGTCAGTTTCGTGCTCGATGGCCAGACCTTCACCGCGCTCAATGGCGGTCCGGTGTTCCGCTTTAACGAGGCCATCTCGTTTCAGGTCAACTGCCATACCCAGTATGAAATCGACCACTTCTGGAACGCACTGTCCGCCGGTGGTGACAAACAGGCCCAGCAATGCGGCTGGCTCAAGGACAAGTTCGGCCTGTCCTGGCAAATCGTGCCCGTGGTGATGATGGAAATGATGACTGACAGGGACGCCGCCAAATCCCAGCGCGTCATGCAGGCGATGTTGCAGATGAAGAAACTCGACATCGCCACACTTGAACGAGCCTTTAATGGCGAGAGCTAATACACTGCCCCACGGGACTGCCAAAGGACGCTCGCAGATGAAACACGCCATCGCCAAAAATGCCGACAAAGCCCCTCGCTTCTGGCGCGATGACGCATTGCCTTTCATCGAAGCGCGCTCCATCGCCGACGGTCGCGAAGTCTGCTACGCCCGACATTCCCACGAGCACTTTTCCATCGGTGCGATCACCGCCGGGCGCAGCACCTATCTCCATGAACACGCCGCGTTTGAAGTCGGCAGCGGCACCGTGGTGCTGATGAACCCCGGCGATGTCCACGCCTGTAACCCGATCGACGATCAGCCGTGGTCTTATCGCATGCTGTATGTCGATACGCCGTGGCTGACCGACCTTCAGCATCAACTGGGGTTCAGCAAAGAGCTGGACTTTCGGCGCTTTTCAACCACCCACTGCAACGACGCCGGGATGTTTAGCGGGCTTAATCAGCTGTATGACGTACTGCTCGACGAACAGCTGGAAACGCTGCAAAAACACAGTGCCGCCGTAGCGTTTTTTACCGAAGTGCAGCAAACGCTCAATCCGGCTGAACCGAGCGTTCGCGAGCCCAACCTCAAGCTGGAGCGAGCGGCCGAGTACATCCGCGACAACTGCACCCTGTCGCTGAAACTCGAAGACATCTGCGAGGCGGCAGATCTGTCGGCGTCGTACCTGATCCGCGCTTTCAAGCAGCATTACGGCATGACGCCCCACGCGTTCCTGGTCAACCGCCGCATCCAGTTCGCCCGCAGCCAACTGCGTCGGGGCAAGTTGATTGCCGACGTGGCGCTGGAAGCCGGGTTCTCCGATCAGGCGCATTTTCAGCGAGCGTTCAAACAGCATTTGGCCGCGACGCCAGGGCAGTATCGCGGTTGAAACCCGAGATTTATGGCAACAACAAATAACCCGCACTCACCGCCAGCAAGGACGCCATCAACCGGTTGAACAACCGCATGCCGCCGGCATTGCTCAGGTACTGCCGCAGAAAAGTCCCGGCATAAGCCCAGCAAGCCACCGACAGGTAGCAGACCACCAGATACACCGCCGCAAACTGCCAGACCAGTTGCGCTTCGCCATCGGCAACAAAAGCCCCCATCCCCGCGACACAGGCCAGCCAGGCTTTAGGGTTCAACCATTGCATCAGCGCACCATAGAACATCGTCGGCGCTTGCCCTGAATCACCCGTATTAAGCCGACCATCGTCAGTCGCGAGCTTCCAGGCCATGAACAACAGAAACGCCACCCCGAACAACTGCACCACCCGCGTCAGCGAAGGCCAGAGCCGCAGCAACTCGTGCAGACCCAACCCCATCAACACCAGCAACAGCACAAACCCCAGCGTTGCACCCGCTACATGCCGTTGGCTGGCGCGAAAGCCGAATTGCGCGCCCGAGCTCAGCGCAACGATGTTCACCGGCCCTGGGGTAATCGACGACGCCAGCGCAAACGCGGCCATGGAAATGATCAGACTCATTGCACACCTTCTTCAATAACTTCGGGACATCCCGGCGCTCAAAGTAGGAGAACGCTGATAGGCCTGTATTGAAGAAAAACACCCCCGTGCAGTCCTCGACGTTTCAGATCGAACGCGTCGGTCACCCAGGTGTCATTAATAGTAATGGGATCGCGGCCTCTGACCATCCTCGCACCGTTGAACGGGGAGCGAGTCCAGACAGTGCAGAGTCACCGATAGGGATGTGGCAAGTGACCCTTGCGCTACGCCGAAATCATTGCGAAGGAGATCCACCGATGGTGACTCATTATAAGACTGCCGGGCACCTGGCCTGCGGCCGCCATGGCAGCAACCTCACGTCCACGACTGAATTTGCCCGCGTCAAATGCCGTAGCTGCCGTAATACCGACGCGTTCAAGGACGCCCGAAAAGACGCTCGCAACGCTGCACGACGAGCGGCCCGTAGAGCCAAAGTCGCCCACGCCTCGACTGACTGGCGTACGTCCTGGATTAAAAGACTCAGCGACATGCCGGGCCAGCAACGACTCCCACGGGGGTTCAGCGGCCAGCCCTACGTTTAGGGTGGTGAACACAACTTCAGAGGAACGCCGATGGTTGCTATCGGCGTATCCGGTTTGCGAATTACCAAATCAGTCGTGCTGCAACAGCCCCGAACTGTATACATTGAAGTTGTTGCCGATCGCGCTACCACCAAAGCTCATCTTGTTGGTGCCCTGACCGTCTAACTGACGGCAGCCTTCTGAAAAGCAGGTACTGGTTGTCACGCCAGAGCAAGCGCTCAACAACAACGTGCCGGCGATCAAAAAGACTTTGACGAGGTTCAATTTCATTTTTCAGTTCCACTTGACTGGAAACGAGACGATGCACGATCCGAGATAACCATCCTACGCCGCCAGACCACCCGAAACATAATGAAACATTACGCTCGGACAGCACGGGTTCAGCTTCTAAAGAAGCGCCATCATTTGACAACTCCCCTCCAGCTGGGTAAATCGGTTCTCTTTCCTGACTTCAAGAGCTCGCCATGGATATAGCAGCCATCCCGTTCGGCACCACCGACTGGTCGACCGTCGAACCCACCGTCCACGCCGGTGAACGCGGCAGTGCCTATTGGCGCACTCACCAGTTCGGCGCAATTCGCGTCCGAATGATCGAATACACCGCCGGTTATCTGGCAGACCACTGGTGCTCGAAGGGTCACATCCTGCTGTGCCTTGAAGGCGAGCTACACACCGAACTCGAAGATGGGCGCCAATTCGTGCTGAAACCCGGCATGAGCTATCAGGTGGCGGATAATGCGGAGTCTCACAGGTCGTCGACGGTGACGGGAGCGAAACTGTTTGTGGTTGATTGACCTTGCCTCGCCGGGCCGTAAACGCAGTGATAACTACGCACAAGACGACCGTTGATCTGCGATTTCGGCCCCCGCCCAATAAAAACATATTTATATGCTTCAATTGATATTGTTGGACAATCCCACGACAAGAGGGTGCCGTCATGAATATCAAAACCTTGGCTTTACTGCTGTTGGCGCTCTGCGCCCAGCCCGCCTGGAGTCAAACTCCCCCCGCCTCGCCTGCACCAGCCGAAAGCGCTGCGCTCACCACGCGCCTGTCGATACGCGGCCTTTGGATCGAGCATATTTTCTGGACCAGAAATTACGCGATAGCCAACCAGACCGCTAACCATCAACAAGCCCAGGTCGCCGCCGCTGAAGTCGTAGACAACGCAACCCGCATCGCCAACAGCCTTGCCCCGCTTTATGGCCAGCCCGCTGCCGATCAACTGCTCAAGCTGCTTGCCGGTCACTGGGGTGCGGTGAAACATTACAGCGACGCCACTGTCGCCAAAGACAAGAAGGGCCAGCAGGCCGCTGTCGCAGAACTGACGAGCAACGCCAAAGCCATTGCGGCATTTCTCGCCAGCGCCAACCCCAACCTGCCTGAAAGCACGCTGGTGACGATGCTGGCAGCTCACGGCGGCCACCATGTCGCCCAGATCGACCAGCTCGCCGCGCACGACTATGCCGGTGAAGCGAAGACCTGGCAGATGATGCGCGCCCATATACTGGCGCTGGCTGACACGCTGACGGCGGCACTGGTCAAGCAGTTCCCGGACAAATTCTGATACCAAGCGAGCGCAGACCATGCTTGAAGGATTGGGTCGTACACAGCAGGACCTGCTCAATGCGCTGCTGCACCACGCGGGCGGTATGAGCATTGACGAGTTGGCCGAGAAACTGGCTGTCACACGCACCGCGATTCGCCAGCATCTGGCGGCCCTGGAGCGTGACGGATTGGTGCTGCGCGGCGAAACCCGTCCGACAGGCCGGCGACCGGAGCAGATGTATCAGCTCACAGACCATGCGCGGGAGCAGTTCCCTCGCCACTATCAGTTGCTGGCCAGTGTGCTGATTGAAGAAGTGGCCGACATCATCGGCCCCGTTGCACTGGCTTCGCTGATGCGCCGTATGGGCCGCAAACTGGCGCTGGACCGTGAACGTCAGGTCGTTGACGAAACAAAAATCGTGCAGCACATGAACCAGACGGGATACGAAGCGCAAGTGTTCTTCCGCTCATCCGACGACAAGGAAATCGTCGCGCACAACTGCGTCTTCCACCGCTTGGCTGCGGCCTATCCGGTGGTGTGTGAGCTGGATCTGGCGTTGATCGGGACATTGGGGGGGGCCGAAGTCGACCACACGGAGTGCATGGTACGGGGCGGCAATGTCTGCCGATTCAAACTCCGGCCGATCGAGCGTCAAGCAGAGGCTGAACAGGATGCACCACCCGATCCAGCAACGGCTCGATGATCAGCAAACGGCAGCTGCCTCGCGTTCACGACGTCGAGGCAGCTGTTTACCTTTGAGACTTAAGCCTGGACCAGGTTGGAGATCTTGACGTCCGGATCGACATCAGCCTCGTAGTCCACCCCTTCGATCCCGAAGCCGAACAGGCGCAGGAACTCCGCCTTGTAACCGACAAAGTCGGTGAGTTCGTAAAGGTTGTCATTGCTGACCTGATCCCAGAGTTGCTTGACGCGGTCCTGGACTTCAGGCGCCAACTCCTTGTAATCCGCGCGCAGACGCCCTTCTTCATCCATGACGGGAGGATGACCGAACAAGCTGTCTTTGTAGAGCGCATAGACCTGCTCGATGCACCCTTCGTGTGTGCCCTGCTCTTTCATGACCTTGAACAACAAGGACAGATACAGCGGCATGATCGGGATCGCCGAACTGGCCTGGGTCACTACCGCTTTCAATACCGAAACCCGTGCATCACCGCCCAGGTCCGCCAATCGCTCGCGAATGCTCAGGACTTTCTGATCCAGGTCTTTCTTGGCCGCGCCAATGGAGCCATTCCAGTAAATATCGTGGGTCAGCTTTTCGCCCAGGTAAGTGAACGCGGTGGTTTTCGCCCCTTCGGCCAGAACGCCGGCGTCGTGCAGAGCGTCGATCCACATCTGCCAGTCTTCGCCACCCATGACCTTGACGGTACCGTCGATTTCTTCCTGGGTTGCTTCGGCCAAGGTGGTCACGTTGACCTCTTCCTTGTCGGTATTCAGGCCGCGCTGGGTAACCGACTTGCCGATCGGCTTGAGCGTCGAACTGTAGACTTCACCGGTTTTCGGATCGGTACGACGCGGTGCGGCGAGGCTGTAGACCACCAGGTCGATCTTACCCATGTCGCGCTTGATGGTCTCGATGGTCAGGCGCTTGACTTCATCGGAGAACGCATCACCGTTGATGCTCTTGGCGTAGAGACCTTCTGACTCGGCAAACGTGTGAAAAGCGGCGGTGTTGTACCAGCCGGCGGTACCGAGTTTGCCCTCAACACTTTCACGCTCGAAGAACACGCCCAGCGTCCCGGCGCCGCAACCAAACGCCGCCGTGATGCGCGCAGCAAGTCCGTAGCCAGTCGATGCGCCAATCACGAGTACCTTCTTTGGCCCTGCGCTGATCTGCCCTTGTGCGCGCACATAGTCGATCTGATTCTTGACGTTGGCTGTGCAGCCAGTGGGGTGGGTAGTGACACAAACAAAACCACGAACGCGCGGTTTAACGATCATAAATATCTCCCTCTTCCAAGATGCCGAGAGCCAACACTGGCTATAAAAGTCATAGACGCTGGGAAAACCGAAGCGTCACGGCGGCGGGTCGATTCATCGACCTCACTGTCCGGGCCTATCGCGGATCGAGAGCATACCCTCGATGATTTGAGCAGCTGTTTCCAGTCCGAAATTGGCGTTATTCAAAAACAACCTAACATGGCGCGGTGACATTCTGGACGAACCCGTTTCCATTGCTAGCGTTACCCGTAGAAATAAATCGGGTCGTCAGGAGAAGTCCGGTGAACAAGCCCATGGAAGAGCCTTACGGTAGTAGGCGAAGGACCTATCTGTTCAAAGAGTCGCACCTGAGACCACGGCAACGGGCCCTGCTTCTTGCGCTGATTCTGTTGTTCATCAACGGTGTCGGTCGGTTGTTCATGGTGGAAGTGGTCGGACTTGATGGCGCAATCCTGCAGCTTGTGGTGGTCCTCACTGCCTTCGCCACGGTGATCTGTGGCGCCCCGCTTATCATGTTTCTGAGCATGGGCTGGTTTACCCGCTACAGCGAATTCCAGAACAGCTTGAAAGGGGGGGCCCTGGCGGCCTATCTGCAACGCTTCTGGTCGACCAGTCTCATCCATTCACTCCAGGACGAAGGGAAGCTGAGTCAGAACGGTTCAGTGGATGAGTGGAGAGCCTGCTCCGACAAGAACCCGGAACTGTGCGAGCGTTTGTTTGCACGGATCTACCATGAGCAATATGGATTGGTGCCGTTTATTGTGCCTTTCATCATTCTCTTGTTGGTGGCTTATGCCGCAGCCGCCTTGGTCGCCTCCAACTATGTCATCCCCAACTGCGACCACACGCTTCAAGTGGCGTGCGTATACAAGCTCGGGATTCCACTGCTGGTCAGCTCGCTGGCGGGGGCTTTCATGTTTGTCGTGAGCGACTCCGTCCTCAGTATCCGACGCAAGTCACTAAACATTTCCGACGTGTATTGGTACTCCCTGCGCCTGTTTCTAGCCATTCCTCTCGCATTAGTGATCGCGAATGCCGGTGGTGGAGATAGCCCACATATCGTCACCGCCTTTGCTTTGGGTACCTTGCCGATTGATCCGCTCATGAAAATCATACGAAGACTGGGCTTTCCCCAACTCACCGACCAGGACAAAAGAGACGGCAGTTCAGACAAATTGCTTGTCCTTGAGGGCGTGACACTGCCTGTGGTTGCGACGCTGGAATCAGAGGGCATCAACTCGATCGAGCAGGTGGCTGCGGCGGATCCGGTATTGCTTTCAATCCGCACCGGATTCCCCTTCAGGTTCACCTTGCGTTTGGGCTCCCAGGCTATCGTGCGACGCCATCTGGGGGAAAACGCGGCCAGGCTACTTCCGGTGGGGCTTGCAGATGTCGTCCCGGTTTTCCTGCTGGTGCGGGCACTCGACACCCCAGCGTGGCCAACCGAGGATTCCCCCGAAAAGTACGACGGACCGTTTCCGCGGATCGAGACACCAGATGTCGTTGTCCAGAACGCCGCCGCCCGCCTATTCCCCGATGACAATGACATACAGCGCCAGGCCATCACCCGAATGAAGTTTCGCCAAATTGCAGCCGAAGAATATACGGTGATGCTGGCACGGATAACGCCACCGGATACCGGGTTGTAATGGCAGGGCAACCGTCTCATTGATCACCGTCAATCAGCTAGTCATGACAAACCTGAACGGTGACAAATAAATCCCTCGCCATTACAATTTGATTATCATCGGTCGCTTTAGGGTACCAACAATTCCATGGAAAATAAGACTGCACGACTGACTGTGCTGATTGATCCCGTCAAGAAAAAGGCCCTTGAGGAACTCTGTGCATCTCAGGATTTGACCCCTTCACAGGTTGTCCGTCAGCTTATTCGAGACTACCTGGAGACACATGGCGTGTCCCACTCGACCAAAAGTAAAATTGCAGCCAATGGCAAATGATTCGTCCCAGGATGGGCTGGCACAACAGGAGCCAGCTCATCGCTCTACTACAACGCCCCCGCTCAGCTATAGCCGGGTGACGTGCCGATCTCGTCGCAACTCCTCAGTGCACCACTGAAATCAGCATGATAATGCTCCGAACCGAGTGTTTGGAGTATCCCCGCCTTGTCCAGCTTGCCAAGAACTTTCTCGTTGGCTTCACACAGTTTTACGACAATGCTGCGCTTACGTAAGTGCTCAATGACTTCAAGCAGCGTTTGTAAGCCCGTTATATCCATGAACGGCACTCGCTTTAGACGAATAATCAATGTTCCTGGATCAGTGTGCGTTTGAGCCAGAACACGTTCAAAGGTTTCTGCTGCACCAAAGAAAAGCGGCCCTTCAATGGTATAAACCAAAACGCCAGGCGGAAGATGAACATGACCATTGATCCGCAACTCAACCTCCAGTTCTTTTTCGACCATTTGCTGCACCTCGACTGAAGATGCCATCCGACGCATAAATTGCAGCATGGCGAGAATGACACCGATGTTCACCGCTATCGTTAAATCACTGAAAACGGTCAGCGTGAAGGTGATGAGCAGTATGGCGACGTCGGCTTTAGGGGCTCGCTCGACCATGCGTTTGAAGTGCTTCAACTCACTCATGTTGTAAGCGACGACAAATAAGATTGCAGACAATGCACACAGCGGAATATCCGAGGCCAGAGGCGCCAGGAAAGAAATCAATAGAACCAATGTAAGAGCATGGGTAAATCCCGCAATTGGACTGGTTCCGCCATTGCGGATATTGGTAGCTGTTCGAGCAATTGCACCTGTCGCAGCAAAGCCACCGAACAAGGGAGTCACCAGATTAGCAATGCCTTGGCCGATTAACTCCTGATTGGAGTCATGCTTGGTACCCGCCATACCATCGGCGACAACAGCAGACAACAATGACTCGATCGCCCCCAGCATCGCGATCGCGAATGCCGGGCCGATCAACTCAATCACCTGCGGTATGGTTATTTCCGGCAAACCAATCGCAGGCAGTCCTTGAGGAATCCCCCCAAAAGCACTACCAATAGTTGCGACGCCGGCAAACTGAAAATAAGACTGTATTACCGTCACAACGACCATGGCGACCAAGGGGCCTGGTATACGTCTTATGCCAGGTATTTTGGGGCCCGTGATGACTAGAACCAGACTCAAAAGCGCTAATAATGTCGTGGGAACATGAAGACTGGGGAGTGCCTGGATGAGGTGCCACAGCCGCTCGTGGAAATGCTCGCCGCTGATTTTCGACAAGCCAAAAAAGTCTTTCCATTGCCCCACCCAAATGATCACGCCAATACCGGCAGTGAATCCGACAATCACGGGATCGGGGATGAACTTGATGATGGCCCCGAGCTTGGTGATACCGAGCAGTAACAAGATTACCCCTGCCATCATCGTTGCTATCTGCAATCCGTCGATGCCGTACTTAGCGGTCACGCCAGCCAGAATGACGATGAATGCCCCTGTCGGGCCAGCGATCTGAAGACGGCTCCCCCCAAAGAGAGAAACCAAGAGGCCGCCGATAATGGCCGTGTAAATCCCTTGCTCGGGCTTGACGCCTGAGGCAATGGCGAATGCCATGGCCAAGGGTAGCGCCACGACGCCGACGATGACCCCAGCGACAATATTTCGAAGCCAATGCTCGGGCTTTAACAGGCCTGCTTTCCAAGCTTCTCGTATCGCAATCATGTCTAGCCTCTCTCTGGTAGCATGTGCACACTATTCACATAACATGATAATAGTAAAGCAATTGAACTACCCTTGGCACAGCACTCGAGCGCGCTGGAAATCCAGTGCTGAAAGGTCAAGAATCATGCTCATGGACAGAATGAGTCCACGCTCGGAGGTCCGCATGAAACGCGAAGAGGTCAGAACCAAACACGGCGAAGGCATGCACTTCGACACGCATGTGATAGTCAACCCGGCCAATACGAGCGAATGGATCATCCTGTTCAAAAAAGAGGTGGGAAGAAGTTATTTTCTGGTCAATGACAACGAAGAAATCGAGTCATTTGGGCATCTGGATGACCTGATCCATGAACTTCGGGAGATGGGCATCAAGTCCGCCGAGATTCACTTCTGATTGTTCCTCTCTTGGAGTTTGATCCTGCCAGCAGGTTGAGCACCAGACCAAGTTCCCCGCGCAAGGGAAAAACTGCTGACTTAGAGAATCGCCAGATACTCCTCGGTACTGTCAGGCCAAGGGGTCAAAACCTCGAAGCCATCGTTAGTTACCAGGACCATGTGCTCCCATTGCGCCGAGAGCGAAAGGTCCTTGGTGACCACCGTCCAACCATCGCCCAGCGTCCTTACATGGTGCTTTCCAGCGTTCAGCATTGGCTCGATGGTGAAGATCATGCCCGGTTTCAGTTTCAGACCCTCACCAGGGTTCCCATAGTGAAGGACCTGAGGCTCATCGTGGTAAACCATCCCGATGCCGTGACCACAGTATTCGCGCACAACGCTGTAGCCCTCACGGTGCGCAACCGTTTGAATGGCATGTCCGACATCACCTAGCGTGGCGCCAGGACCAACGACATAAATACCAGCACACATGGCCTCGTAGGTGGTATCCACTAGCCGGCGAGCTTCAGGGCTTGGCTCACCTACAAAGTACATGCGGCTTGTATCACCAAACCAACCATCCTTAAGGACCGCGATATCGATATTGATAATATCGCCTTCCCGGAGCTTTTTATCCGACGGAATTCCGTGACATACCACGTGGTTGACGGAGGTGCATACGGTCTTGGGGAAACCGTGATAACCGACGTTGGCCGGGATCGCCTTCTGCACATTGACAATGTAGTCATGACACAGCTGATCGAGTTCGTCGGTGGAAACGCCTGGTTTGACATGAGGTGCAATCATGCTCAAGACCTCGGCAGCCAGTTTGCCCGCGGCGCGTGACAAGACAATTTCCGCCGGTTTTTTAGTTGAAACTTTCGCCCTCATTACTTGACTCCAGAGACTAAATTAACAGGTGTTCCTTGAGAGCAATAAACGGGAGTAGAACGGGGTGGCGAGATCAAAGTCTCTGGTGCCTTGTTTATCGCGAAACTGGATGTGTCTGTTACCAACACACACAGACCCTAGAGCCTCACTCGGGCTAGACAGATGCTCGATCCTGACAGGCAGGATGACACGCCAGGGAAAAACAACTCAACAATGAATTTCAGCCACCTTGATACCGATATCTCGAAGCTCATGAATCAAATCATCCAGGTGCCGGAATGATTCCACTTCCTCATTGTCATTGACCAGGAAGAAGCTTCTTCCTGCATTCTTTTTGAAGAAGACTATCCACTCTTGGGTGTTAGCCGGATTGGCAATCAAATGGGTGTCAAATTGAATGCCTTCTTCGTGTTTGGTTATTACGTCCTCACGTTTCATGCGGGTCTCCGAGCGCTCACGTATTTCTGTTCTCATGCATGATTTTGCGTCCGCGCAACGGATCAGGAGGCATCGCTGATACCTGACTCCAGGCGCGAGCCGGCTGCTTGCTCATTATCACTGCATGATAATATTATGCACATATGCCAACTCAGAGGCTAGTCATGAGCAGAATCGGTGAATCAGTTGAAACACGCCGGCTCGAGCGAATGTACTGCCTGAAGCTCAGTCGTACTCCGCTTCCTGATGTTCTCCCGGCAGGCGCCGTTGACGTGGCGTCGCGGCAGCCGGCACGCTGGGGTTGAAGCTGTTCATCAAAGCTCAGGATGAGGTACAGATTATTGCGGCTGAAACGTCTGAAGGTAGGCCAACAGGTTTTCGATCTTTTCTGGGTCGCTGATACCCCAGAAAATCATGCGGGTTCCAGGGACCACTTTTTTTGGAGCTTCGATGTAGGCGGCCAGTGTTTCGCGGGTCCAGACGACGCCTGAGGATTTCATGGCGGACGAGTACTGGTAGTCCGTCGTGCTTCCGGCATGGCGCCCAAAAATGGCATTGAGCTGCGGACCAAAAGAACCCCGTGCCGAACCCCCGACCTGATGGCAGCCACCGCATATTCGGTTAAATAGTTGCTCGCCCGCTTCGGCATCGCCGGCCGCTTGTGCTTGCGTGCTGAATACCCCTGTATTGAGCATCAAGGCGAAGGTTAGTACTGCGGCTTTCTTCATGTTCTGGCTCCAGATCGGGTGTTGCTTACAGCAAACGCTGGCGGCTATTTCATCATGCACGGTGTGCTGGCAGGTCATTGCTTTGCGCCAGAGCATCTTCGCGCAAATGCCGAATAACCTGCTCGACGAAAACGCTGACCGCGCGCGGCACCTGTCGACGGCTGGGATAGACAATGTACAAGCCGTTGTTGAAGCGCCCATGATCGGGCAAAACCTGCGTCAGCCGTCCAGTTTGCAAACTCTCGCGCAAGATCGCCATCGGCAACAGGCAAATGCCCAGACCAGCAATGGCCGCCTTCAACTGGGCCTGCGCGGTGTTGGCACTAAGCCGGCCCGTCACCTCGACGCTGACGGGACCTTGTGGCCCGTCGAGACTCCAGGCGGTACGCGGGGCCTGCCTAGCGGGTCGAATACATTCGTGCAGCGAAAGCGCCTGCACCGTCTGCGGCGTACCGCGAGCCTGCAAATAGCCGGGGCTGGCCGCCAACACCTGGCTGCCGGTGCCGACCCTTCGCGCTACCAGGCTCGAATCCGGCAAATCACCGGCTCTGATGGCGACATCTATCCCTTTGTCGATCAGGTCATCCCGGCTATCGCTGAGCAGAAAATCCAACTGCACGCCGGGGTACTGTTGAAAGAACTCGGCTACCCAGTCCATCAGATAAACGTCGAAAAAATCGGCGGGGGCCGCTACCCGCACAGCGCCGCTCGGTTCCTGGCTCTCCCCTGCCAAATGGCGAGCCGCCTCTATCACGTCATTGACCTGCGTTGCACTGCGATCGTGCAAGGATCGTCCTGCGTCGGTCAGTACCAGCTTACGCGTGGAGCGCTGCAACAAACGCACCCCCAAATGTTCTTCCAGCTGACTCACACGACGACTGAGGGTATTGGCGGGCATGCCCATGCGCCGCGCGGCGCCCGCAAAACTGCCTGCCTGAACCACCTGAACAAACATCGCAACTTCATTAAGATCCAGCACCGTATTACTTCCATAGATGGACGAGTTCAAGCCAACTATACCCGCTTATCAACCTATAACCGGCTGGATACGCTTACCCTAACTTCGTAAAACCATTCGGGTGCGACATGACACTTTCGACAACGACATTGAGTCCCCTCTCCTCTCCTCAAAACGCTACCTCGCGCGGCATAAGCCTGCGCACCCGCGGTCATGGGCACGGCCCCATTGTTCGGCTCATGAGCCCCTCGGACCTGGGCCAGTTACTCAAGCCGTTTGTGTTTCTCGATCTGTTCGGGGCGGATACCTCGTTCATTGGCAACATGCCGCTGCATCCCCATTCGGGGATCGCGACCATTACCGTGATCACTGAAGGCAACCTGTGCTTTGACGATCCGGACGCAGGTACCGGACTGATTGGCTACGGTGGAGTCGAATGGATGCGTGCAGGCGCGGGTGTCTGGCATGGTAAAGAAATGTCTGCCGGCACCTCGGCGCGGATCCAGGGGTTTCAGCTTTGGATCGCGCTGCCCGCTGACCTGGAAAACGCTCCTGTCGACAGCCAGTACCTGGAAGCATCTGCCATCCCACAGGTTGGGCCGGCGCGCGTCATCGTCGGAAACTACCAGGGTATCCAAAGCCCTGTACGTGCCCCCTCCGGCCTGAACTATCTGTTGGTGACACTGGCTGCGGGCCAACGCTGGGAGTATCAGCCTCCGTCTGGACACGAGATTCTTTGGCTCAGCGTCAGTCGAGGAACGGTTTATTCGCCGGAGCTTATCCAGGCGGGAGAACTCGTCGCCTTCAAGCCAGGTAACGGTGCGTTGAAACTTGAGGCCGGGGATCAGCAAGACGCGGTGTTTGTGCTGGGCTCGGCCATTCCTCACCCGCACGACCTGAAGATGGGTAGTTACTCCGTGCACACTAGCCTGGAAGCGTTGAAAGCCGGGGAAGCAAAAATTGCAGAGCTGGGCAAACGTCTACAAGCAGAGGCCCGACAGCGGTCCGGGTCGGGTTCAGTACCGATCTACAAATGACGCCACCTGGAGCGTGACAAACCCGCTCTGGATGCGGTCGCGAAAACAGGTCAGTCGTATTCCGCTTCCTGATGCTCTCCCAACAGGCGCCGTTGACGTGGCGTCGCGGCAGCCAGCACGCTGGGGTTGAAGCGCCAGTGCAGGTAGGGCGAAAACTTCTGCGCCACCATGCGCCGGCCGTAATGTACCTGCAACAGGTAGCGCGTGCGGTCGAGCGTTCGGTTGTCACTACCGGCGTGCCACAGCTCACTGCGTAACATCAGAACATCGCCGGCCCGACACAGCACCGGCTTCGCCGTACTGCCATGCCACTGGTTTTCGCTGCGAGCAGGCGCCCGTCCTGCTCGGTGGCTACCGGGGATCACCCGAGTGGGACTGAGGTCGGCATCGATGTCGTCGAGATAGAAGTGCGCGGTGCAGATCTGCATCGGCAACTCGAAGGCGGGGTCGGCCAGCAGACTTTGTGGCAACTCCATCGCCAGGTAATCCAGATGCAGTTCGGCCCCGACGAAACCGGGATGGCAGCGCCAGGCAGTCTGGCCGATGATGTGACAATCGTCTCCCAGGGCAGCCTCAGCCAGTTCGATGATCCCGCTCAGATCGAGAAACGGCAGCCAAAACGGGTCGCGGTTGAAGACGCACTTGTAATGATCGAGCAGGCCGCTGTAGTCCCAGTGCTCGGGCTCAAGGCCATCTATAGCCGTGCGCAGCGTGATAATCTGGGCGCCATCCAGCACGCCGGGCAGCACCACGAAACCGTCTCGGTGCAAGGCCCGCAGACGGTTGGCGGTCAGTGATGACAAGCGCTCGGTGGTGTCCATGTGGCGCACCCGGCAAATGCAGATAACTCCCACTCATACTGGCACTGCGTGGGGTACTTCGCCATGTTTGCATCCTGACGAAGTCTGAGCGAACGCGCCTATCGCGCGGTGCCGTCGTGAGGCTTATAGAACAGAAATTTTCTGGTTTCTGCGGTCTTGATGTATTCCTTCGCCCACTCAGGCTTCACCTTCTTGCCATGGAAATACATAGCGCCATGGGTTCGGTCCGTGAGTTGGTGGTTGAGCGCTTTTCGCGCTATTTCCGTGGCAATCGCGTAGGGAGCATCCTCGTCGGCATGATCCGAACGCCGATCACACCACCACGAAAACTGGCAGGCATGCTTTTCCGAGCCTTGTTTGACCACCTCGCACACCGTACCTGGAAAGCCTTCATGGCCCAGGCGGTTCAAAACAACACTGGCGACGGCTTCCATGTCGGCCGGTTCCCCACCTTTGGCCTCCCAGAAAATAGTGCGTGAAAGGCAGGTGATTGCATCCTTCAAAGGTGCTTTGCCTGCCGGATCGACCGCCTGTGCTTCAGAGGGTGTGATGACCTCGACCTTGGGCACTGGAGCCGCACTGCCCTGTTCTGCAGTCTTCTGTTCCAGGACCTGCGCCTTGTCCATCGCCGCTTCCTTGTTTTGCGCCTGATCGGCCGCTCTCGCCTGGCCCCCGAGAAGAGCTATTGCGAGGCAGGTGGCTATCCATATCAGGCGCATGGTCGAACCTTCTGACTGAGTCATGTTGGCGACTCCGCTTATTGGGTCGACACCGTAATAGGCCAATCATTCCAACAGACTGACCGCAGGCAGCAATTACCGCTGCATATTGCCCTGCCCCTCCCTCAGCCCTCTGCTTTGTTTGCGGACATGCCAACGACGGGGGAACTCCTGACTGCCGCCACACCTCCAAAACTATGTAGCACATCCGTTGCCTCACCCTTTCGGAGGACGCCGTCATGCGTCGCACACTTGTCATCTCTTCGCTAATACTTTGTCTGCCCTTTGGTTCGGTCCTGGCCAAAGTGGATGCGGGCGATGTCGCCACCTCGGCCGGGGTTTCCGCATCGCTGTACTCGACCTTCAAGGACCACAAAATGGTCATTCCCGCCCGCGATGACGCCTCCAGCTTCGTGGCGAGTGGCGGTGCAATTCGCGGCGCCTATCTGGAGTCAGAGTTGAAGCAGATTCGACGCGAACACCCAGACCTTAAGGCCAGCGACGAGGATCTGGCCAAAGCGATCCTCATTCAATCCGAGGCACCTGCTGGTCGCTAAAGGTGTACGCACCTCAGTGGTGGCCTTGGGCGTTCACCGGGATGATTGCGTTGGCATATCGTCCAGGCCCTCGGCCTCTGCACCAGCATCTGCCACCGACCGGGAACTCCTGTCTGGCGCCACGTATCAAAAAGCATAAGGTCGGTCATTCAGGTTTCATGTTTTCGGAGGACTCGCCATGCGACGTATATTCCTCATTCCTTTGCTGGTGCTTTGTCTGCCCTTTGGTTCGGCCATGGCCCACAGGCACCATTACCCCGATATTGATGCGCGAGACGTTGCGACTTCGGCAGGGATTTCCGTGTCGTTGTACTCGACGTTTAGAGACGACAAAATCGTCAGTCCAGCCCGCGAAGAGCTCTCCAGCTTCGTCGCGAGTGGCGGTGCAATTCGCGATGCCTATCTGGAGTCGATGTTGATGCAGATTCGACACGATCATCCAGGCCTCCAGGCAAGTGACGAAGAACTGGCCGAAACGCTGCTTGTTCAAGATCAGCTGCCTGCCGGTCACTAGAGGCGCGGCGGACCTGCCCGCCCGCCGCGCATTGCCACCTATACTCACATCCACCTGCCCCCTCGGGGCCTGCACTGCCAACAATAAAAAGCAGAGGTGGAACATGGTCTGGCAGCAAGTCTACGATCCCTTCGGTAATCCGCTGGTCTCGACCCTCATGGCGGCTTTGCCGGTAGTGGTGATGCTCACGTCCCTGGCGTTTTTTCATGTCAAGGCGCATCTGGCGGCCTTGCTGGCGCTGAGCACGGCCTTGCTGATCGCGATCTTCGCCTTTGGCATGCCGGCGAACATGGCCGGTTCCGCCGCGCTGTTAGGCGCCGCCACCGGCCTGCTGCCGATTGGCTGGATCGTGCTTAACATCATCTACCTGCATCGGCTGACCACTGAAAACGGCTCGTTCAAAGTCCTGCAAGATTCCCTCGCGCGCATCACCGACGATCGTCGCCTGCAATTGCTGCTGATCGCCTTTTGCTTCGGTGCGTTCTTCGAAGGGGCGGCCGGGTTCGGCACGCCGGTGGCGGTGACCGGGGCCATTCTGATCGGGCTGGGTTTTTCGCCCCTCGCCGCGTCCGGTCTGGCGTTGATCGCCAACACCGCGCCGGTGGCGTTCGGTGCCTTGGGTACGCCCATCATCACCCTGGCCAAGGTCACCGGGCTGGATGAAATGGAACTGTCGATGATGGTCGGCCGGCAGTTGCCGTTCTTCTCGGTGCTCGTGCCGTTCTGGTTGATCTGGGCCTTCGCCGGCTGGCGCAAGATGCTGGAAATCTGGCCGGCGATTCTGGTGGCAGGGGTCAGCTTCGCGGTGCCGCAGTTCTTCGTGTCCAACTACCACGGACCGATGCTGGTGGACGTGATCGCCGCGCTGATTTCCATGGCCTGCCTGACCGGTTTCCTCAAGGTCTGGAAGCCGGCCCACGTGCACACCTCCGCCGCCCTGTCGGGACGCGTCGACGACTCAAAAATAGATGAGTCCCAAGAGGCAAAGCCGGTGGCCAGCGCGACCTTTGCCAGCGATGCCCGGCCCGCCGTTATGCGCGCCTGGATGCCCTGGATCATTCTCACAGTCTTCGTCTTCGCCTGGGGCACTCAGGGCTTCAAAAACATGTTCGATACCCGTCCGGCGATGGACCCGCAAACCCACTCGGCCAAGCTCGATCCCCAGGGTAAGCCAATGAGCGAGGCGAACCCGATCTTCGCGCCGGCCCTGACCTTCACCACCCTGCACTTGCAAGTCGAGAAGGTTCCGCCCGTGGTACCGCAGCCTAAGCCTGAGGAAGCGATCTACAAATTTACCTGGTTCACCAGCACCGGCAGCGGCATCTTGCTGGCGGCGATCCTCGGCGGGCTGCTGATGGGCTATTCCCTCCCGCAACTGGTGAGCCAATACCTGCGAACGCTGTGGGTGGTGCGCTATTCGCTCATCACCATCGCGGCAATGCTCGCCCTCGGCTTCATCACCCGCTACTCCGGCCTGGACGCGACCATGGGCCTGGCCTTCGCCGCCACCGGGATCTTCTACCCCATGTTCGGCACCCTGCTCGGCTGGCTCGGCGTGGCCTTGACCGGCTCGGACACGGCGTCCAACGTGCTGTTCGGCGGCTTGCAACGGGTGACTTCAGAACAACTGGGCATCAGCCCGATATTGATGGCCGCCGCCAACAGTTCCGGCGGGGTCATGGGCAAGATGGTCGACGCCCAATCCATCGTGGTCGCCTCCACCGCCACCCGCTGGTACGGGCATGAAGGGGAAATCCTGCGCTATGTGTTTTTCCACTCCATCGTGCTGGCGATTCTGGTGGGAGGGCTGGTCACATTGCAGGCGTATGTGGTGCCGTTCAGCCATTTGGTGGTGGGCGGGCATTGATCGGCGTGGGGCTGGTTTTCTTCTGGTAGGCGTATGCCTGGACTGTTCGTCCGGGCGTGGCGCCTGGCAGTCAGCATCGCGCGCTCTTACACCAACCATTCGATCTTCTTGCGCAATTTGACAATTGCCTTCGAACACTACAACGAGCAGCATCCGCACAGCGCCCTGAACTATCGCTCGCCGAGGGAGTTTAGGCGATTGGTGGCAGCACCAATTTAACAGGGTGTTGGTGTCCGGTTTTATAGGGGCAAATCCAACCCACACGCTCTACATCAATCTCAGAAGTGGCGCTCTAGCTACCCGTAGTAACAAGACCTATAGTCCCTAAGTCGCCCACCCAGCGACCAGGTTTGGCGACCTGTCGATCGGATCAGTCCCTTCCAATCTGATTCGGAGCTCCACCCATGGATAGATACATGCCCCTCACCGGAATCGACTTGATCCCGGCCTCCCTGCTCATCGACACCCAAACCCCGCTCGACGTGCTGCAAGCCACCGCCGACTACCGCATCGGTCACTCAGGTGCTGGAAAATATCGCTTTTCGTGCCGACATCGAGACCGACACGGTGGTGCTGGCCGACTTCGCCAAGCTGCTGGCCATTCCGTTGCGCGATGGGTGTGATTTGATGGATGTGATCGGCAGACGCTTGCGGGCGCAGGCGTCGAAGTAAATGAAAACAGGCGCCTTGAAGGCGCCCGTTTTGTAGATCAATCGGAAGGGCGCGCTATTTGATCTGCACAATGACCGGACCTTCCGTTACGATCGGCGGGTTCGCGTGGATATTCGAGGCATTTTTCTGAATCCAGTCGCGCGCGACTTTCAAACTCGCATCGCTGCCGGTCTTGTCCGTGCAAACAGTCACCGCCGTACCGCCATCACCCGTATTCAGCAGTGTGTAGCTGACGAGGCCAGGCACTTTCCGCAGGGTAGCTTCGACGTCGGCATTGCGCTCTTCTAAAAGCTTGAAAAGCTGCTTTGCTCCAGCACCCAGGTAGGTTCTTATAACCGCATACATAGTCGTCTCCTTTGGGAGTACCGTCTTGATGCCAATCCAGATCCGTTGATGACCGCCATCACTCAGGTTTCAATTCGCCCCGATTTATTAAGCTTAGCCAAGCGCCGGCGACAAACGAAATGCAACGACCACCGGCCCTGTTGGAATGGCCAGTGCTTTATTCGAGTTGCTGCGCGAAGCGCTCGATCAACCATTTTGCCGCCGGACCGGGCGGTGTATCCGTGCGATAGAGGGCGTCGAAGCTGTAGACACCGCTTTTGAGGTCCGGCATGTCGAGTTGCACAAGGCGGCCTGTCGCCAAGTCATCCCTGATCATGGGCAACGGCATGTTGCCCCAGCCGATTCCTTCCTTGAGTAGCATGTGTTTGGCCCCTAGATCCGCCAGGCGCCAGGTCCTCGTGCTGACGACGGCGAAGTCTTTGCCTTGGGTCAAGGGTGAGCGATCCGACAGCACCAACTGGACATGCTCGCGTCCAGCGCCTGGGGCGTTCAGCCGAGCCACGGCGAGCGGGTGGCTGGGCGCTGCGACGGGCACCAGTTCGACGCTGCCGATACCGATGCGCTCGATGCCATCGATGATGTTATCGAGTGGGCCACCCACCCCGATGCTGGCCTTGCGATTGAGCACGAGCTGGGTGACGGCACCCAGGGCTTCCATATGGAGATGCAGGGATACGGTCGGAAAAGTCTCCTGGAATGACTTGAGCGCATCGACCACGCGCTCGGCAGGCAACATCACATCGAGCACCAGATGGATTTCTGCCTCCAGGCCTTGCAGCAGCCCCTTCACCTTGGCCCGTAGCCCGTTGACGCCATGGGTGATGGTGCGCGCCTCGGCGAGCACGGTGCGTCCCGCATCGGTCAGCTGAGGTTTGCGCGTGGTGTTTCTATCGAAAAGAACAACGCCAAGCTGCATCTCCAGATTGGAAATCGAGTAGCTGATGACTGAAGTGGCTCGGTGCAGCTTTCTGGCGGCGGCCGCAAAACTGCCGACCTCGACAACCGTCAGGAATACACGCAATTGATCGAGAGTGGGGGTACCTGGGTCTGAGATCATTTCGATTTCCTTGAACGCCTGCGGGGAGTTTATGCTGATTTCACGTGCAGTAGCGCCTCAAAAACCCGATGGGAAGGACGTGAGTACATGTCGAAAAACCAGAACGTAATCGTCGAAATTAGTCGACTATTAAGATTGTAGGGTGGGTGGCAGACTTTCTTCCATGCGGCGCTCCATGGTGGATGTGCCCTACTTGATGGAAGAACTTCACATGCCCCAATCTACCGCTACTACCTCCCGCGATACCCATGAACTGTCTAGCTCCGTCACGACTACCGCCACGGCTGCTTTGGTCGGCCGTGTGTTCCTCAGCACTATCTTCATCCTCTCGGGCATCTCCAAACTGAGCGCCCCGGCGATGATGATCGGCTACATCGGTTCGGTGGGTTTGCCGTTCCCGCAACTCGCTCTGGCGTTGGCCATCATCATCGAAATCGGCGGCGGTATTGCGCTGATCGCTGGCTACCGCACCCGTACCGTTGCGCTGGTGCTTGCCCTGTTCAGCGTGTTCACCGCGCTGGCATTCCATAGCGGTCTGGGCGATCAGAACCAGTTCATCCACTTCTTCAAGAACATCGCCATGGCGGGCGGCCTGTTGCAGGTCGTCGCGTTCGGCGCCGGTCGCTTCAGCCTCGACGCCCGTCGCCGCTGAGCCAATGGCGCCGCGGTGGATGAACGCTTCCGGGTTTCATCTTCGACATCATCCGAGGATTCACCATGAAAGCCATACGTGTGCATGAATACGGCAGCCCAGATGTGCTGCGCCTGGAAGACCTCGCCGACCCGCTTGTGAGTGAGGGCGAGGTGCTGATCGACGTGGTGGGTGCGGCGGTCAACCCGATCGATTGGAAGATTCTTTCTGGCTCCATGAAAGCCTTCATTCCGTTGCCGTTGCCCTACACACCGGGCGCCGAAGTGGCTGGAACGATTGCCGCGATCGGCAAGGGTGTGAGTGGTTTTGCTGTCGGCGATCAGGTCTTTGGGTTTATCGGCATCGTCGGTGGATATGCCACAAAAGCCGCTGTGCCAGCAGATCGTCTGGCGCTCAGGCCGCGCAGTCTTTCCGCCCATCAGGCCAGTGGTGTGGCAGTGGCGGCACTGACGGCCTGGCAAGCGTTGCATGAGCATGCGGGCATCAAGGCGGGTCAGCGAGTGCTGATTCACGGTGCCGCCGGCGGAGTCGGCAGCATGGCCGTGCAGATAGCCAGACAGGCCGGCGCCACGGTCATTGCCACCGCTTCGAGCGGCAACCATGGCTATCTGGAAAAAATCGGCGCGAACCAGGTGATCGACTACCGTAGCCAGGCGTTCGAGGATGTAGTGGCGGATGTGGATATCGTGCTTGACCTGATTGGCGGCGAAACCCAGCTACGTTCCTGGAAGGTATTGAAGCGTGGCGGGGTTCTGGTCTCGCCGGTCAGCGCGCCGAATGCGGAGTTGGCGAAGGTGCACGGCGTTTCAGCGAAAAATTTCGCCACTCGGCCGGATGGCAGGCAACTCACGGCCATCGCCGAGTTGTTCGATGCAGGCCAACTATCTGCAAAGGTCGAAGTGTTTCCGATCTCGCAGGTGAAGCAGGCCGTGGAAAAAAGCAGGGCCGGACATACACGTGGCAAAATCGTACTTGATCCTGGCCAATAACAATCAGGCCATAACAGACCGAAAGCATACAGGCGATGGCTTGATTGCATCGCCTGATCGGCAATTAGCTCAAAGAGTGGCAATGGCGGTCTCTATCGACGAAAACCACCACCACCACCACCACCACCACCACCACGCTCGGTCTGGGTGTAGCGTCGGCTCTGGGCTGCACCTCGCTGTCGATTCTGCATGTCCTTATTCAACTCACCAACAGGCACCTGTCCGCTGGATCTGTTATAGCCGCCTGCAGGATTTTGTGGAGTGCCCCCACTTGGCCTGTTCGCAGCCGATGGCGCCGGACGCTGCTGTTGAGGGCTCTTTGCTCTTTGCTGGGCGGTGGAGGAGTTGGCAGTCTGCCTTCCGGTCTGGCGCGGTTGTTGAACACTCTGCTCAGTCGGTTGCGTGCCCTTTGGTGTGGGCTTGTTGACCGATGACCAGGAACCCTCTTCGTATTTCTGCCAGCTACCATTGGTGTTCTTGTAGACACTGCCGTCACGCCCGGCGTACATGTCGCCGTTCGCGGTTTTACCCGCCGCCGCGCGGCCGTTGACGCTCGTGCTGGCAATAGCCTTGCCGCCTGCCGAATTCCGATACGTACCGACCGACCCCTTGGCCGTCGTCGTATGCTGCGTCGCCGCCCACTGGTTGCCCTTCGTGACGACAGAACTTCCCCACTGGCCGTACGCGTTCGAACCTTGGCGCGTAGCCGCATAGCCGCCCGTGTAGGGATTGTAGGCCTGCGCCACACCGGCGCTGCCGTACCGCCCGGAAGCCGTCGCGCCGCGTGCATAGGTACCGGTATTCGGATTGTACGATGCGCCCCATTGCGCGCTGCCGTTCGGTCCGTAAGCGCCTCTTCTCACGCCACTGGCTCCCGTATAAGGGTTGTACGTGTGATAGCCGTAGGGCACCGGACGCGGATAATAGACCGGATAACGTCCTGGTCCCCGACCGATGTAGGGTGGATAGTAATACCCGTTGCCGTTCGCAATGATCGCGCCAACCACCGCACCGGTAATAAACGCGCCGACATACCCCGCCGTGTAGCTCGCCTGCACGCTGCCGCTGGGCGTGACCTGTTGCGTGACATAGGTCACGTTATAAACGGGCGAACTGGGTGGGATCGTATAGATGACCTGGGGCACAGACGTGGTGGTTTGCCAGGGGCCGGCGGGTGACGAAGCATCGAACCACACGCCTTTAGTGCAGACATAGTAACGATTGTCCGCCTTGATCACTTTGTCAGGTGTGTTCGTTGCGTACGAGAGCGCAGTGCCTTGAATCGGCTGGAACTCGGGTTCGCCGTTGTACGAAACCTTGACTTCGCTCGCCGCCGCAGCAGGATTCACCTCGACGGTTGTCGGGATCTGTGCGAGCAGAATCGCATCTGCGGCTTCCGGTGTACCGGGTACGGAACTGAGGACCCAGGCGGCCGCGCTGTCGCGCGGAATCTTCGCGAAATCGGGCGGTAACTGATTCGTCGCAAACGTCCACGGTCCGCCCAGTGCGGGCGCAGAAAACCACCGGCCACCCGTCAGATAGTAGAAAGTCCTGGTGGGTGAAAAGACAAACACATCACGCTCGGTATTCTTGGCGAAGACCAGCCCGGTGCCGGGAATCGGTGTATAGACCGGCTGCCCGTCGAAGGCAATCAGCTCAGCAGGGGCACTGCTGAAGAACACCCCTGGCGCCTTGGTTTTTTGCCCTTTAGGTGGCGGAATGTAGGGTTTCAGGTCTGCCCAGGCGGGATCGGAAGGAACCTTGGACATCGTGGCGGGAAGCGCTTTCGTTTCTGCCCATCCGCTTTTCAGGTCGGTCGATGTCATCCATGACTGCCCGGTGAACAGGTAGTACTGGTGGTTGGCGTTGTCGGTAAACAGCGGCCAGCTGGCATTGACCACGAATGAAAGGTCTGAATCCTGAATCGGCGCGAGCGTCGGTTCGCCGTCCACAAACAGCAGGATCGCCGGCCCGTAACTCACGAAGATCGCCGGCGGATCGTTCTTGACCTCTGTCACCGGAGGCGTTTTTTTGTTCTCCACGCTCGCGACCAGGCGGTCGACTGACAGGGTCAACGAAGCCTGCGGATTGAGAAACTTGCGCACAAGTTGATCCAGCTTTTGGCTCGTTGCCTGGTCCGCACCGGGGAACGCAGTACTGACAATTTGCGGGCTGCTTAATAATGCGTTGCGACTGTCTATATCCACATCGGTATGCGTTTGTAACGTGACCACGCCGACCTGTGGTTTGCCCCCGGGCGGGGTGATGTTTATCGCCATACGACCGGTCAGTTCCTTGAAGTCCGTCCAGTCGTCGATTTGTGGCTGGTAATAGGTAAGGGTCGCGCCGTCCCGGACAACTTCACGCGGCCAACCGGGGTCTAGTGTCGCGGCGCGGATCGGCTGGATGGCAAACAATGCCAATGCCAGCGCGAATACTCGGATGGGCTGTCTTGATGTTGCCATGTTTCTCTCCTGACTCTCCTCAATGACATTACCGCCGCGCGGCCAGCCCTTTGACGGAAGGCGATTGAGCAGACGCTGGGTTGATCCTGGCGTTCGGGTCACTATCGCCGTCAGGTATGCGGACCTATAAAGATAGTTGACTACAGCGCGCAAGCAAGATTGCTCGTCGGTCCGCTTGGCTGGAAAGCCGGGTCTATGCGGTGCTTCGACAACGACTAAGCTTTTGAGATTGCCCCTCGTCTCCCAAGGAGATTTCTGTGAGCGCCACTCCCCTGTCCGAACTCGATGCCGCTCTGCCCGGTTTGGCCCGCAAGATCCGTGTGCTGGATGCCCTGGCCTGGCCGGATGGGGTCGAGGAGGTATTCCTGGCGCATTGGCGCGCCGGGCATGCAGAACTGCCCAGGGTCGAGCTGCGCCCGCGCGAGCACAGCGCCGACATCGCCGCCCTGGAAGCATTTATCGGCCGCTGCGATGAGGGGCATCCGGCCGGGCGCTACCTCGCCATGACGGCACGCAGCTATGCCACGGCAGGGCGCATGCTGGGTGCGATTGGCACACCTGCCTTCACCCGGTATTCGTCAGCGCTGTACCGGCGCCCGGACTTCTATTACCCGAGTCAGAACCTGAGCATGCTGGACGCGGCCCATTTCTTTCTCAAGACCACTGACGCCCTTCTGGGCGGTGCCCGGATTCCACCGAGCCTGGCCGAGATCCCGGCCGAGGCCTTTGCCGCCTGGATGCAGCCGGAACTGGACCGCTTCTTCGGCCCGGGACGGATCACCGTGGAACTCGATCCGACCCTGGCCGCCAAGGCCATTGCCGGGGCGAGCCGCATCCGCCTACGTGCCAGCGCCCTGTTCTCTGAATTGGACAAGAACCAGCTATTGCAGCATGAGGCATTCGTGCATGTCGCCACGGCACAAAACGGCGCGCTCCAATCCAACCTGAAAAGCCTGGGCCTGGGTGCGCCACGCACGACCCAGACTCAGGAGGGCATCGCCACTCTGGCCGAGCTGTTCACCGGCAGCATGGACATCAACCGCCTGCGCCGCCTCGCCTTGCGCGTGCTCGCGGTCCAGCAGGCGCTGGATGGCGCCGATTTCATCCAGGTATTCGAAGGTTTTCTCGCGGCCGGTCAGTCGCAGGAGGAGTCCTTCCGCTCAACCCAACGGGTTTTCCGCGGCGCCAACCTGCGCGGCGGTTCGGCGTTCACCAAGGATGCCGCCTACCTGACCGGCTTGCTCAGTGTTCATACCCTGCTGCGCATTGCAATCCGCGACAACCGGCCGGAACTGGTGGGCTATCTGTTCGCCGGGCGCCTCAGTCTGGGTGATACCGTACGCCTGGCGCCGCTTTTCGAGTCCGGCTGGCTGCAGAAGCCGGTCCATCTCCCGGCCTGGGCCGCCGATCTGCGTCGACTCGCCGCCAACCTGGCCTTCTCCGCCTTTATCGCTCAGATCAAGCTGGATGTGCTCGATCTGGACGTGCTCATGGCCTTCGCAGACGAGCATGAGACCGATGCCAGCGCCTGATCGGCACCCGGCGACAGCATCAATCAACTCGCAAATCGCTGGGCGATATCATCGATCAGCAACGGCTGATCGAGTCGAAGTGGCTGACAGGCTGGTCGCAAAGCGGCCCTCTTCTTCGCCTACTCACACAAATAAATCTGCCCCCCCATTTCACGCAACGAACACAGACGAAAAAGCCCGGCCAAGCCGCCCGACACCTGTGATAAAAATACCGTCCCTGCTCTTGGAGGCTGCCATGGATCTCGCCACGCTTACGCTATTCCTTCCCGCCTGTTTCGCCCTGAACATGGCGCCCGGCCCGAACAATCTGCTCTCGGTCAGCAACTCGACCCGATACGGCTACCGCACGTCCTGCGTGGCCGGGCTTGGGCGTTTGCTGGCGTTCGCCGGGATGATTGCGTTGGCCTCAGCCGGGCTGGCGGTGGTACTGCAAACGTCGGAGCTGCTGTTTTACGGGATCAAGATTCTCGGTGCGGCGTATCTGTTCTACCTCGCAGTTCAACTCTGGCGAGCCAATCCGCAGGCTGAAAACGCAGTCGCCAACGCGCCGATTGGCATCATGGCGCTGGCTCGGCAGGAGTTTCTGGTAGCGACCGGCAACCCGAAAGCGATATTGATTTTCACCGCGTTCCTCCCGCAGTTCGTCGACCCGACGAAAGCCGTGACGCCGCAGTTTGCAGTGCTGGGTGCGTTGTTTTTGTGTCTGGAATGGATCGCCATCAGTGCCTACGCCTACATGGGTTTGCACATGCGTCGCTGGTTTGCCGAGCCACGCGGCAAGCGGATTTTCAACCGTTGCTGCGCCGGACTGTTGTCGGCGGCGGCGTCTGTGTTGCTGATGGCCCGCCGTGCTTGAGGCTTGGGCTCAGGGCTCAGGCGCGATAGCGCCGGGCCCCTTTTGCCGGTTTTATGGCTGAAAGGCAAAGCCCGAAAGAATTTGCCCGCCGTCTGATCGAAGCTGAAAGCAATTGCAACCATCACTGGCGTTTCAGTCCATCGCGCCAGGTAATGGCTTCGAGTTCGACCCGGACCGCGTCCTCGACAGCAATCACCGGGCGCGCCTGGAATTCAAACGCAGGAAACGTCGAGCAAACCTTGTGAACCGCCAGCGGATCGTCGCAGTCCACCAACATGTGTCCACCCCACTCCCCCACACGCACGACAAACACTTCGATCTTGAAATTGTCGGGTGCTTTCCATTGACTGAACACTTCAAGGATCCGTTTCTGCGCACCCTCGTACTCCGCAGGCGAACCTTGTGGGCGTTCGAACCAACTGATCATGTACTTCATTGCACTCCTCCTCTATTGCATTGATGCCCTCGCAACGACTACTGCTTGAGCTTGCACACCCTGGACGGGCCTGGTGGATAGCATTCGGCAGCACGCTCTACCGATCTGACATGCGGCGTTTGGGAAGGGAGTGAGGAAATACAACGCAGTTATGCGCTATGACGCCTCCCTTTGCGTGCGGACTTCACCACTGGAGGATAGTTCTCGATGCAGCGCAACGCTAACCAGTGCGGACAACGGATGTTATGGTAATCCGACTGTATCCCGCCTCTGTCACTCACGGGAGGCAGGGCGCCGAGGCCTCTTCCGGAGGCTCACGATCTTTTTCAGCAAACGGAGTCACCTACATGGAAGTCATCAATCAGTTGCAGCCCGCAGAGTGTGCAGGCATGGAGGACATCCGGCGCGAGATCGATGCCCTTGATCAGACCGTTATCAAGCTGTTGGGCAAGCGTTTTCATTACGTGCTGGCTGCCTCGAAGTTCAAGACATCGGTGACCTCGGTGCGTGCTCCGGAGCGTTTCAATGCCATGCTGGCGACACGTCGCGAATGGGCCGAGGCCGAAGGTCTGAGTCCGGATGCAATAGAGAAGATGTACAGCGACCTGGTGAACCACTTCATTACCGAAGAGATGAAGCACTGGGCGGCTCACCCATCCGAAACCTGAAACGCCCCTAATTCTGTGGACACTTTCGAGCGTCTCCTTCTGGCCGTTATCTACCTGATGCAAAAGCCCGTTATCCCTGGCAACGCAGCCGACCCGATGCGCACGGCTATCGGTCCAGCAGAGGTGCCAGCAGTGCACACATGCCGCGCCAGTGCGAACCCTCCCAGTAAACCCGTTGGCAGGCGTCGCAGCGCAGGAAGTGCGAATAGAGGGCGCCAATGCGTGGCGGTACCTGCGATCGCGCCAATTCCGGGCTGATCTCGTGCAGCGGCAGGTTGCAATGAAGGCACAGGCTGAAGGGCCGCGCGCTACGCGCCAGGTCGAGGCGCTCGTACAATTCGCGCAGCTGCAGTGACGGTTTCAGGGCATGCACGTAACAGCCGTGGCTGATGATCCGCCGCTTGAGCAGTTCGCGGTCGCGGGTTAGCACGATGCGTCCTTGCTGCGCAGCGATCTCGGCAATCTCGCCATCCTCGAAGCCATTGTCGTAGAGGGTGTCGAAGCCGCTCATGCGCAGCAGGCTGGCCAGCCCGCCAAGGTGCGCATCAGCGACGAAGCGCAGTACCCGTAAAGGTTGCGCACGAACCTTGAGCAGTGGGCTTATGTCCAGCGCTTCGAACTTGGGATACACCGCCAACCGGTCACAGTCCAGGATCACCCGCTCGAAGCCCACCGACTCGCCGTTGAGCAGCACCAGCTCGACCTCGGTGTGCGGTATCCCGAGCGCCTCGATCATGTGCTTGACCGTCGCCCCTCGCGCGCACTCGCAGGTGAAGGGCTGCCGCCGCCGTTCGGCCGGCAGAAATTCGTTGAGCTCCTCGTAGAAGCGGAAGGTTGCACGGGTCATGCTGAACAGTATGGCAGGAATGCCATGACGAGATGTCGGCACCGTGCTCGTGATAAGTGACGGCAAGGGTCGCAGTCGTACCCTTGAACTGCCACGCAGGGCAAAGAGCGCTTTTGGGCATGCCTAAGCGGGCTCGTTAACTGGCGCGAAACGTTGTGCGTACTCCTTTGGACTCACCCTCATCCGTCGCACGAAGGCTTTTCTGAGCACGTCGACACTGTGGTAGCCGCATCGGCGCGCAACCTCCTCCATCGACCGCCTTCCCAGCTCTATTTGCCGACAGGCCGCTTCAACCCGGACGTCCTCGACGTACTTCGCAGGCGTTGTCTTGAATTCCCTCTGAAACATGCGAATCAAGGTCCTGACACTTGTGGCTAGCCTGTCTGCAAGTATCTCGACCGTGAGCTCCGAATGTAGATGCTCACTAATCCATACGCATAACTCATCCAGGTTCGAACCGGTCGCATGCGGCGACTGGAGTGCGACGCTGAACTGTGCTTGACCACCTGGACGTCGCAGAAACAGAACCAGATTTTTCGCGATCTCCAAAGCGATGTCGTCACCCAGGTCTTCGCTGACCAAGGCGAGCGCAAGATCGATTCCCGCCGATATGCCTGCCGAGGTGTACAGGTTGCCGTCTTTGACCCAAATCGGGTTGGGATCCACCCGCACGTTGGGATAGCGATCGGCCAGGCTGCGTGCCATCCGCCAGTGGGTTGTTGCCTTTCGACCATTCAAAAGCCCTGTTTCGGCCAAGGCGAACGCCCCGACACAGATCGAACACACACGCCTGACATTTCTGGCTCGCGTGCGGATCCACTCGATGGCCGTCTGATCCAGCTGATCCATGGCTTTCCAGCCCGACGTCACGATCAACGTATCTATCGCCTTGTTTTCAAGACACTCCTGTTCAAGCGTCTTGTGCGCCATGAGTGAGATGCCGGTGCTGCTCTCCAGGTACTCATTGGCACCCGCGCAAACGAGCTCAAGTACGTAAAGAGCAGAGTCGCCGACCGCAAACAGCCAGAGATCGCCCTGATCTACATGGGCGCCCACGTCGACATGATGGGATTACGGCTGGAGGAAATCACGCCATCGCTGGTCGAGGATACGCTGGCGCTCTACCCCCGCATTGGAATGAAAGCCGCGTTTACCCAAGCGGTCGCTGAAGTGGCCAGGAAGAAACCTCACACGGCGATTGGCAGTGGGCTCGCTGATGTCGGACGTCGTCACGTGCACGGGTTCGATTGCCCGAATGTGTGCAACCTGATTGATCACGCGCCTTTCGATAGCTGACTGCGGTGCTGCCAGATGGCACGACTGCGCAACATTTGCGAATGGGTAACGCCTGATACGTGATATCGGCGCGAGCAATGTGTGTTCCTTTACTGTGGAGTATTCACCATGCAGCAACGTAAATACCTCGTCACCGGCGCTACGGGAAAAACTGGCGTCTACACCATTCGCCACCTTCTCAACGGAGGTCATGCGGTTCGGGCTTTTGTGCACCAGGAGGACGAGCGCAGCGCTCCAAAGCGAGGGCGCCGAAATATTTGTGGGCGACCTCCTTGAACATGACGAATATCATTCGTGCGATGGAGGGGGTCACAGGCGCATACCTGTGCTATCCCGTGCGTCCTGGCTACATTCAGGCGACTGCCTATTTTGCGGATGCCGCCCGGCGAGCCGGCGTCGAGGTCGTTATGGAAATGTCGCAGATTTCTGCCCGGGAAGACTCTTTGAGTCACGCCGCGCGCGACCACTGGATTGCAGAACGTGTACTCGACTGGTCGGGCGTACCCACCGTGCACATCCGCCCGACGTTCTTTTCCGAGTGGCTGATCTTTCCGTGGGGGCTTGATCAGATCGTGAAGGAGAACAAGATCACGCTGCCATACGGCACTCGCGTTTAAGTGGATTCGGATTCTGTACCGGTGCTGGCAGACCAGGACGCCCTACGATGAAACCACCTATTTGAATGCCTTGAGGAAGCGTGGTTCACCGCTCCTCAGGAACCTCGATTTAGGTTGACTGACTTCCTCAGGGCGCGAAGCTGCCACTCACTTAAGGCTGCCATCATCGTTTCGTTGGGCCAAGCGCTGGTAGATAAACTCCACTGCTAGTCGGATTTTCGGGATCAGATAGCGGGATTGCAGGTAAAGCATGTAGATCCCGACCTCGGTCCGCGAGATCCCAACCGGCTGACTAAGGTCTACAGTGACCAATTCCCCCCGCTGCAGGTATTCGCGCAAGCTCCACTCAGGCAGCAGCACCATCCCACGGTGCTTGCATGCCATGGCAGTCAAAGAGGCTACGTCATTGCTAATGAATGTTGGAACAATCCGAGGGGTTATCCAGTTCTTGCCATCAAAACCAAGCCATTTGAGGACACTCTTTGAGCCACGATACATGAGTGCCGAGTGGCCTTTTAAGTCTTCTACCGTCCTTGGCGTGCCACGAGTTGCCAAGTAGGTTGTAGAGGCAGCGAGGATGAAGATATTCGGGTCGAGTCGACGCGCTACCACCCGATTCTCTGGTTCAGAACCGGCTCGGAGAGCAATGTCGTATTTATCGCCACCGAGATCCTGTAGCTCGTCACTTAAATCCACGTCAAGGAGGACGTCTGGATAAATGTCGCTGAAATCCTGAAGCACAGGCAGCAGCTTCATCCGCCCGTAGCTTGGCGTACAACTGATGCGTAGCGTACCGCTGGGCCGGCTTGCTTGATCTTTCAAAAGCTCTTCGGCGGCAGCCAGCTGTGCCATCCCTGAACGAACCTGTGCCAGATACGTTTCTCCCACTTCGGTGAGGCTGACGCTTCGAGTCGTGCGATGGAGGAGCACCGCCCCGACAGAATTTTCAAGCTCCGCGATTCGCCGGGATATTGAGGAGGCTGGCACATCGAAAGCTCTGCCCGCCTCGGTGAAGCTTAGGGTATCAGCAACCTTGATGAAGTATTTGAGTGCGCGCAATTTGTCCATCAGTACGACCCTTTCCATCATTGTCTTTTCGACAAAATAGTTTTCTGATTATATCTATTTAAGGACTGCGCATATTGCCTTAGCCTAGAAATCTCAAACGAGGTCAACCAGCAATGTGGGAAGTTACAAACCCGCTACATCTGGGCGGCCCAAACCCATAGCCAGCTTCCCTGGCTATCCTTTTGGGTTTAGCAAAGGCAATGCCAGGGAAGAGCTCACTCTGGGGGCCGTGACGCCGAGCGTGGCGAGCGTCACTTGGTTACGGGGCGCCCTACCCCAAAAGGGGGACGAGCCCAAGTTGCTGCGCGACGTACACGTTCCGTTGGATGAGATGCTAAAGGGAGATTGTCTCAACTCGCTTACGAGCAGAGTAGCCCTTAGATAGTAGCGCGATAAGGGACATACCATCTTTCAGTCGGGCCGCACTGAGCGCTCGGCTCAAGAATGCAAAAACCATTTGATTGTTTATATTTTACATCCATTGAAATCATAGAGAAGGACAGGCAATGAACCACGAAGAGCAGAATAAGCATTTCGTATTGGAAGCGTTTGAGACGCTGTTCAACAAGCGCGACTATACCGCAGCAGAACGCTTCTGGTCGCCCGACTACATCCAGCACAGTGCCTACATCGCACCAGGTCGTGAGGGCCTTTTTGAACTAGTTAAGGCAGCGCCCGCTGAGTTTCGCTACGAAAATGGACTGGCTGTGGCATCGGGTGATTATGTAATGCTTCATGGCCGTTTTTCAGGATTCGGCGCCCCGCTAAATTGGATTGTGGTCGATATAGTGCGGATCGAAAACGGCCAGCTCGCTGAGCATTGGGACGTAATTCAGGACGAAACCACGCGCGACGGATCAAAGAGCGGACTACCAATGTTCGGTGATAGTTTTCCGAACTGATTCAATAGCGCCGTCCTACGCGCGCTCACTAATTTTTCGAGTAAGTTTGCTATGACAGATGCAAAGACCCTACTGTTGGATTTACTTGCCGCAACTCCCGATGGTAAGAAATGTGCCAAGCTGTTCGCTGAAGACGGAGTGCTGGAACTTCCCTTCCTGCATTCGCTCGGTATCCCGAGCCGTCACCAGGGGCGGGAAGCCATCGCGAAATTTTACGATTTTGTCGGCGACACCCTTTACCCCGGCTTCGGCTTCAAACCCGAAAACGTCACTGTGCTGATTGATACGAAGGATCAGGTGTACGCCGAGTATTTGACAGACGCGCGCGCGGCGGCCACTGGGCGTCTAATCCATCATCTGTTCGCGGGACGACTTGTCGCCGAGAACGGCAAAATCAAGCTGCTTCGCGAGTCGCTAAATACGGTGGCTGCCGCGCAGGCACTCAACACGAATGGTGTCGCCGACCTAGCTTCGCCTGAAGCTGAGATTTTCTCGGTTCCGCCGGGATATAAAAGCTAGGTTGCCGAGGCGGTCGGGGCTGTGATTTTCTTACTTATCGAGAAATGCAGCGGTCAACATTTAACCGGACAGCTCCTTGACGAAGCAGGTCAGGTCGCCTGGCAGTCATGCTGCGACTCCGCACGCTGGTAACGGCTGCAGGCGCATATATCGCGAACGACTTAGTTCGAGCGAGCTGAACAGGAGTGACTTCGACTGCCTTGTATCCGCTCGGCAGCTTTTGCCATACATCTATCCGGCGGTGCGGCCAATATGCAGAAGCATAACCCCTATAAATGACAAGATGAGTGGGAAATCCTTCTACTTTTCTGTCCGCGCTTGATGGCTTGTGATTTATGTTGCCCGCAGACGGTTGCGGGTTGGCGACACGGTTATCACACCCGTGCTGGCTATCTTATCATCTAACTTGAACAGCACACCCGAGGAGGCGCTCATGCCGATATTCCATGCTCACATTCCGGCTCAAAAGTTCACTAGCGAGGCCAAGCGAGCGCTGGCAGATGCTTTAAATTTGGCTCTTCACGAAGCCATGGATACGCCCATGGATGACCGCTTCGTCATCATCAATGAGTACAAAGAAGACGAGCTCTTCATCCACCCGACTTTTCCGAACATGAAGAGATCCGACAAGCGCATGATCCTAACGGTGACTGTAGGTACAAGTAGGACGGTGGAGCAGAAACGCAAGCTCGCAGAGTTGATCACACGATATGCGGTAGAGAAGGTTGGTGTTAGTCAGGACGATGTCACTTTAATGATTTATACCCTTCCCTTGGAGCACATGAGTTTTGGCGGCGGAAAGTTGGTCTCCGACATTGACCTCTCTATGCCTTGGGTAAATAGGTGAAAAGTATACAGCTGACGTGTTCTCTGAGCAGGGTATGCCCCCGGCGCTAGCGAAGGAGAGCATCAGCTTCTTTGCCACTTTCGTCCGGAATCGTCAGTCAGCGTCTACCCCAGACGGCGTCCACCGTATCAGTTTTATTGGCAACTCTGACCGAGCAAAAAGATGCTGCTTTTGGCCGCTTTCTGCCTGTCGCCGCCACCGGCAGCAATGTGTAGTTCTCTCACGTTCATGGTTCCGAAGCGTGCGGGTCAAAACCGATGCAATCGGAGGTCAGATGCAATGCAAACGGGTGGTCAAGTGGGGTGCAATTTCGCAGGCTGCAATAGCCTTGGAAGAAGCAGGTATCCCCTACACCGCACGGAGACTGAATTTGCAAGCGAATGAGCAACGCGACTTATCGTACCTGGCGCTTAATCCGGCGGGAAAAGTCCCAACCCTGGTCGACCATACATCGACACCCCCGCTGGTCATTAACCAATCAAACGCAATCATTCAGTTCGCTGATGCAAAAGCCCCCGGTCGGCTCGCACCAGCGCATCGTGGACCCAAGCGCGACCGGGTGTTTGATCGTTACTTCTTTTTCGTAACGGACGTAATCGGGCCCAGCCATGCGGCATTTTTCCTGCGCCAGGCGGGATTAATTGATGCGGCCACAGTCATCGATCTGCGCGTCGTTGAACAACTTGTCTATGCAGAACGGTTTCTTACCGACGACTTTATGGCCGGAGATCAGTTTTCCATGGCGGACATCTCTGCTTTCACCATTGCGGCATCCATTCGTGACCGGCTGGATTGGGCAGTGCTTTCACGCTTATCACGCTGGTTCAACGCGATCGAAGCCAGGCCCGCAGTACAGCGAGGATTGAAAGCGTTCCAAAATCGCTAGCGGCCACTCAAGGGGAGGCCTCATCAACCTCGGTACATTACAGTCAGACCCTGGGGCTGGACCTTTCGCCTCGTGTCAGTTGGTAAATGTGCGTCGACTCAAGCACGGTTTCAGCTGTGCCATAGCGCGCAATCGATAGCATTGCTTGGCCAATTATCTCTGTGATTAGCACCTTCTCAGGAAAGGCATAACGCACAAACGTGAGGAATGGGCCTGTCAGACGGTAAAAGATTCGCTAAGACCGGGTCCTCGATTTAGCTCCGTGCATCGGCTGGATAACGGCGGGGCGCAGTACGTGCACTCGCTTAAATGGAAGACGAAGCAAACTGTTCTCCGTCATGCCGCGTACCCAGAAGTTCGGCTGATCGAACGAACAGACTCAACATCCTGCGCGCCCAGACATTCGCGCAGGACGCCACTACCGACCATACCAGATGCACCAAATATCAATATTTTCATGGGGATAAGCTGGCCTGAGTTATTTGGAATATTGCCCAGTTCACGTGTTGATTTCCAAAATCTTCCACACACCACGCTTATGGACTCGCCCCTATCAGCGCGTTGCTCGACGAGGTAACGCCATTTCGCACCTACCGGTGCTGATTAATCCAGCGCTGCAAAGCAGACTTGATCACCTCAGCGCGCTGGAACACATCAGCCTTAGCCTCGGACAAGATTGCATTACAACTTTGTAATTGTTCTGTTCGTCAGCTGTTTGAGTTGCCTTGTTACCGTGAACTCACTGCCAAACAACAGGCAGCCCACGTTAGATAAGGAGTTACTGCCATGAAACTGTTCATGCTCGGGTTCGCCACCCTCCTCGCCACCGGTTCAGCCTTCGCCGACACCACCGACACCACCGATACTACCGGCACCACCGACACCTCGGCGGTGATCCACGACAAGACCGGTTTCTTCGTCCACATGGACGTTGCGAAAGTCATCTCCATGACTGACCTCTCGGACCAATGCGGCGTCATTCCGGCCCGTCTCGACTACCTGGATCATCAAGGTCGGGAACATGTGCTGGACTATTCGGTTGAAGGACACTGCACAAACGAAAACTGATGGAGTGCTTTATGCACATGACTGTCCGCGAGCAGGCAATACGCAACAGCACCTGATGACAGGGCTATACTTGCGCTACCTGCTCGCGGCGTCCAGGTCCGCTTTTTGTGGATCGAATACTGTAACCGAACCCAGGTCATTCTCATGAACATCCTTGTCGTGGAAGACGAGCCCAAGGCGGGCAATTACTTACTCAATGGTCTGCAGGAGCAGGGATACTCCGTCAGCCTGGCCCGCGATGGCGTTGATGGTTTACACCAGGCCCTGGAAACGTCTTTCGACGTCATCGTGCTGGATGTGATGATGCCGAAGATGGACGGCTGGGAAGTACTGCGCCGCCTGCGCAAGGAAGCCGACACGCCGGTACTGTTCCTGACCGCGCGGGATGACATCGCCGACCGAATCAAAGGCCTGGAGCTGGGGGCCGACGACTACCTGATCAAACCCTTTTCTTTCGCCGAGCTGGTCGCACGCCTGCGCACCCTGACCCGCCGAGGTCCGACCCGGGAAGAAGAGCAACTGCAGATCGCTGACCTGCAGATTGATGTAGTCAAACGCCGCGTCACCCGCGCCGGCGTGCGAGTGACGCTGACAAACAAGGAGTTTGCATTGTTGCACCTGCTCGCCACGCATCAGGATCAGGTGCTGTCTCGTTCGCTGATCGCCTCCCGGGTCTGGGACATGAACTTTGACAGCGACACCAACGTGGTGGACGTGGCCGTGCGACGCCTGCGGCTGAAAATCGACGACCCTTTCCATCTGAAGCTGATCCACAGTGTGCGGGGCATTGGCTACCGCTTTGATACGCAACCATGAACCGTCGCCATTACTCCCTGACGCTGCGCCTGGCTGTGGTGTTTGCCTTGCTGGCCTTCGCCCTGCTGGCAACCACCGGCGTCGCGCTGTACCGCGATCTTGAACGCGAACTGATACAACGCGACGAGTCCACTCTGGTCTACCGCGTAGATCAGCTGCGTAATTTTCTCAATGGCAGCAATACGCTGGAACTGATCAGGACCAAACCTGTGCTGTTTCAGAACATGCTGGGCAATCGCGAGTACATACTCACTATTGGTGTTACAGGGGAAGCCCCGTTACTGCAGGTCAATCCCCGAAATATCGATATTCCCGACCTCACTCCCGTGGCAATGGACCACTCCCTGGCACTGACCGATGTACAGCATCTACCCGCCGTGAACGGTACCCCCTTCGCGGCCATCTCCGCGAGTATCGACTCGGGCAAGCTGAAAATGACCATTGGCTGTCTGATGACCGAGCGAACCGCGGTGCTCGCCAGCTATCGTCTCAGCGTATACGTCCTCGCCGGTCTCGCGGCCATTGTCCTGGCGCTGGCTGGATATCTAATGGTTCACCGCGGTTTGTTGCCCCTCAGACGCCTGGCGCATCAAGCCCACGGTATCGGCATTGGCAATCTGACAGAGCGACTCGACGGCCGAGGCGCCCCGAAGGAGTTGCTCCCGATGATCGACTCTTTCAACACCATGCTTGAGCGACTCGCCAAGGGTTTTGCGCAACTGAGCCAGGTCTCGACTGACATGGCCCACGAACTGCGCACGCCCATCAACAACTTGCTGGGTGAAACCCAGGTCGCCATGCAACAGAACCGCAGCATGGAACATTACCAGCAGTTGCTCGCCTCCAACGTCGAAGAACTCGAACGCCTGACACGCATGCTCGACAACATGCTGTTCCTCGCGCGTACTGACCCCGGTAGCGCTCGTGATCAACGCCAGGAACTGGACGCCGCCGACGAACTGGAACGCGTAGCCGATTACTTTGAAGGTCTGGCCGCGGACGTCGATATCACCATCCGCGTGGAGGGCGACGGCCTTATCTGGGCCGAGCCAACGCTGCTACGCCGCGCCTTGGCTAACCTGTGTGCCAATGCGATTAAATATGGTGCACCGCATTCCGAACTGTTGATCCAGGCCACGCCGTCCGAGGATGGCATCACTCTGCGCGTGCGCAACTACGGAACAACCATCCCGGCGGAACACCTTCCAAGATTATTCGAGCGCTTCTACCGCGTTGATCAATCACGCGAGCGCTCCGCCCTGTCCAATGGCCTGGGGCTTTCGATCGTAGCCACTATCATGCAGCTGCATTGTGGCC
The DNA here is from genome assembly GCF_058802345.1 of Pseudomonas sp. GW822-FHT02D10. Lineage (NCBI taxonomy): Bacteria > Pseudomonadati > Pseudomonadota > Gammaproteobacteria > Pseudomonadales > Pseudomonadaceae > Pseudomonas > Pseudomonas sp. GW822-FHT02D10. Next base: position 319,827 of record NZ_JBXAOB010000005.1, on the reverse strand, counting down.
GCTACAGCGTCACCAGCGAGAATGGCGTGACCTGTTTCGAGCTGTTGTTCCCCATGCGGGATCAGCAAGAGCCTCAGGCCGGCTTTCAAACCGGCCCAGACGCCCCTCGCCTCAGCATCGTCGCGAAGCGCCCCTCCCCCGGTTGACCTTCATCGAACGTCCACAGCACGCTCCCTGGAGTCCCATCCGCCTAATTGTTCTCAGATTATAATGTTAAGGCACCCCAACCTGTCCCGGAGGGCTTTGCCATGAACTCGCCCCTTCTCTACGAACGCCTGACCCGCGAAAATGCCATCCTGCTACTGGTCGACCATCAGGTCGGCCTTTACACCGGCGTGCGCGACATCGACACGCTGACCCTCAAGCACAACGTCGTCGGCCTGGCCAAGGCAGCGCTGGCGCTGAAGGTGCCGATCATCGTCACCACGACAACCGAGGGGATGTGGGGGCCGCTGATCCCCGAACTCGCCGAAGCGCTGCCGGGCGTGAAACGCATCGAGCGCACCACCGTCAACGCCTGGGACGAGCGTCGCGTCGTCGATGCGGTCAAGGCGACCGGCCGCAAGAACCTGATCGTGACGGGTATCTCGACCGACGTTTGCCTCACCTTCCCGGCGATCTCGGCCATTGCCGACGGCTACAACAGTTATGCAGTGATCGATGCTTCCGGCGGCTTCACCCAGACGCAAGTCGCCATGGGTGTGGCGCGCATGCAGCAGGCCGGCGTGATCCCCGTCGGTTACTCGAGCGTCGCCGTTGAGATTCTGGCCGACAACGCCGCACCCGAAGCCGAGGCCGTCTACGCTGCGCTCGGCATGCCCTTCGCCGGCCTCGTGTATGGCCTGAAGCAGTACTTCTCGCCCAGCTGATCCACAAGGAGTAAAGAAATGAGCAAGAAGAGCTGAACGCAGACCTGGTTTTCCGCGGCCTGGAATGGGCAGCGCTAATGAACATTAACTGAGCATCATGTTCGAGTAGCGCGATATCATCGGCGGCATCGGTATTACTAATGGCTCGCCGGGCCTGAACCCCCCTGAATTTCAAGGCACTGAAACTCCCATGAACCTGAGCATTTTCTACGCCTTGAGCGCAGCCGCACTGTTTGGCGCCAGCACTCCGTTGGCCAAGCTGTTGGGTGTGGATGTCTCACCCGTGCTATTGGCCGGGTTGCTGTATCTGGGCAGTGGCATCGGTTTGACCTTTGTCAGGTTTATCCGCGACCGCGGCTGGCAGGCAACCGGCCTGTCGGCCGGAGAGTGGCCGTGGCTGATCGGTGCCATCGCCTTCGGCGGTGTGCTCGGCCCGGTGGCATTGATGTTCGGTTTGACCCTGACGTCGGGTGCAACGGCATCGCTGATGCTCAATCTGGAATCGGTACTGACGGCGTTGCTGGCCTGGCTGGTGTTCAAGGAGAACGCAGATCGGCGAATCGTTGCAGGGATGTTGGCCATTGTCGCTGGCGGGGTGTTCCTTGCCTGGCCGCAAGACTCGGCGCAGGTGCAGGGCTGGATCGGCCCGTTGGCGGTGGCGCTGGCCTGCGCCTGCTGGGCCATCGATAATAACCTGACCCGCAAGATCTCGGCGTCCGATGCACTATTTATTGCCGGTATCAAGGGACTGGTCGCAGGGGCGGTCAACTGTACGCTTGCGCTTTTGCTGGGAGCCAAACTACCCAACATTGCCACGCTTGCGCCGACACTCCTGGTCGGCTTTCTGGGCTACGGCATTAGCCTGGTGCTATTCGTGCTCGCCCTTCGCGGTCTGGGTACGGCGCGCACCGGCGCGTACTTTTCGACCGCACCGTTCCTCGGGGCGGCGATTGCGATTCTTATCCTCGGCGAACCGGTGTCACTGACGTTCTGGATCGCCGCCCTGTTGATGGGCATTGGCGTCTGGATTCACCTCACTGAAAGCCATGCACACGATCACCATCATGATCCGCTCACCCATGGACATCGGCATGTTCACGATGAACACCACCAGCACGAACACGACTTCGAATGGGACGGCACCGAACCTCACAGCCATGTTCACCAGCATCTGGCGATCCGTCACAGCCATCCGCACTTCCCGGATATTCATCACCGGCACAAGCATTGAGTTCAGTTCAGGCAAGCTGACGAAATGCTTTGCAGATCACCCTGCCACTGTTTTTTGATGACTGAATGCCGTGATGGCGCCGCAGGGCTTTTCAATCGGTCAAGGAAAGAATACTGTAGAGAAACAAACTTATTTTGAATGTATCTCTACATGAAAAACTGGCTCGCTTTAATCCTTGGCCTACCGACCGCAAATGCCACCGAGCGCATGCGAGCCTGGCGTGCCCTAAAAGCCTCTGGGGCGGCGGTGTTACGCGATGGCGCCTATCTGTTGCCGGATACCAGCGCCTGTCGTGATGCGCTGGCCTCTGTCGAGCGCGATATTCTGGCGATCAATGGCACTGCCTATGTCCTGCCTGTCGTCGACCTCAATGGCGAACGCTTCGTAGAGTTGTTCGACCGTAATGATGAGTACAGCAAGCTAGGCACTGAGATCGACGCCTGTCGTGCACAGATCAATACCGAGAATGCACTGGCGACCACCAAGCAGATTCGAAAACTGCGCAAAGCCTACGAACAGCTGACCACTATCGATTACTTTCCTGGCAAGCCGAAGCAGCAGATCGACTCGGCTTTGCAGGAACTTGAGACCGCTGTCAGTAGAGCATTGTCAACGGACGAACCCCATAGCCGCGACCAGCCAATAGTGCCGCTGAGTCGTGGTGACTTTCAGGGTCGCGTATGGGCAACACGTCAGCGGCCCTGGGTTGACCGACTAGCCTGCGCGTGGCTGATTCGACGCTTCATTGACCGAAACGCTCAGATCCTCTGGTTGAGCAGTCCACAGGATTGTCCGGCCGATGCCCTGGGCTTCGACTTCGATGAGGCCACCTTCAGTCATGTCGGCAACCGCGTGACCTTCGAAACCCTGCAAGCCAGTTTTGAAATCCAGGAGCCCGGTCTGGGCCGCATGGCTGCCCTGGTGCACTACCTCGATGTCGGGGGTATCCAGCCGGTGGAAGCTGCCGGCATCGAACGGGTGCTGGCCGGGCTACGTGAAACCATTACCCATGACGACCACTTGCTGGCTGCTGCGAGCGCCATCTTCGACGGTCTGCTTGCAGCATTTGTGAAAGAGGAACAACCCAATGAGTAAGGTTTCTCCATCACTCGCTGAAGAGGATCTGCCCAGACCTGAGGCGATCAGTTTGCGCGAAGCGTTCTGGTTCTGGCTCAAGCTCGGGTTCATCAGTTTCGGCGGGCCGGCAGGACAGATCTCGATCATGCATCAAGAGTTGGTAGAACGGCGGCGCTGGATTTCCGAACGGCGCTTTCTGCACGCACTCAACTACTGCATGTTGCTGCCGGGGCCCGAGGCTCAGCAGTTGGCGACCTACATCGGCTGGCTGATGCATCGAACCTGGGGGGGCGTCATCGCTGGGGGGCTGTTTGTGCTGCCCTCGCTGTTTATCCTGATTGCCTTGTCCTGGATGTACATCGCCTTCGGCGACGTGCCGGTGGTGGCCGGTCTGTTCTATGGGATCAAGCCCGCCGTGACGGCGATCGTGGTGCAAGCGGCGCATCGGATTGGTTCACGGGCACTGAAGAATAATTGGCTGTGGGCCATGGCGGCGGCGTCGTTCGCGGCGATATTTGCGTTCAATGTGCCGTTCCCACTGATCGTGCTGGGTGCTGCGTTGATCGGTTATGTCGGCGGACGCCTGGCGCCCGAGAAGTTCAGAACCGGGGGCCACAGCGCCGCAAAAAAATCCTACGGCCCGGCCTTGATCGATGATGACACCCCATCCCCCGAGCATGCCCGGTTCAGTTGGCTGAAACTGGCGCTGCTGGCACTCATCGGCGTCGCGCTGTGGGCATTGCCGATGGGAGTCCTGACCACGCTCTTTGGCTGGCACGGCACGCTGACCCAGATGGGCTGGTTCTTTACCAAGGCCGCGTTGCTGACGTTTGGCGGTGCCTATGCCGTGCTTCCGTATGTCTATCAGGGCGCGGTCGGCAACTATGGCTGGCTGACACCGACACAGATGATCGATGGCCTGGCGTTGGGGGAAACCACGCCTGGGCCGCTGATCATGGTGGTGGCTTTCGTCGGTTTTATCGGCGCCTATGTCTCTCAGGTGTTCGGTGCCGATCAGGTATTTCTGGCGGGTGCCCTCGCGGCGACTCTGGTGACCTGGTTCACCTTCCTGCCTTCGTTTCTGTTCATTCTCGCCGGTGGTCCGCTGGTGGAAGCGACGCACAACGAACTCAAGTTCACTGCGCCGCTTACCGGGATTACTGCCGCTGTGGTTGGGGTGATTCTCAATCTGGCGGTGTTCTTCGGCTATCACGTGCTGTGGCCCAAAGGGTTCAGCGGCACCCTCGATTGGCCCTCCGCGCTGATCGCCATCGCAGCCGCTATCGCTTTGTTTCGTTTCAAGCGTGGCGTCATTCAAGTGCTGATGGCCTGTGCGCTCATTGGTTTGGCAGTGCATCTGCTGCGCTAGCGAGCGTGCGGCGATCAAGCGTTCTCTGGCGGGCATCGGGCCCGCCAGATCACCCAGCCTACTGAGTTAGGCAGGAGGTGTTCCATGAGGTGGATTACCCGTGAACGACCCAAGATCGACCGGATTGCCTGTCCCTGGCTGATCACCCGTTTTATTGACGCCGAGGCCGAGTTTTTATACGTACCCGCCAGAGAGGTTTTGCAGATTGCCGCTGAGAAAGACGCAACGCCTTACGATATTCCGGGCGTTGAGCTCTCCCACGAAGGCGAGCTGTGCAGCTTTGATGCGTTCCTGAAGAAGTATCAGCTCAGTGATCCTGCCTTGCAGCAGTTGGCCGAAATCGTGCGCGGGGCCGATACCTCCCGCCTCGATCTGACGCCGCAATCGGCTGGGCTGTACGCGATTTCATTGGGGCTATCGCAACGTTATGCCGATGACCACGAAATGCTTGCCCATGGTTTGATCATGTATGACGCGCTGTACGCTTGGTGCAAGGAGTGTCAGGGCGAGTCGCATAACTGGCCTCCGCAGATGTGAAGAAGTCTGTCCACACTGAAGCCCGGCCCATAGCCGGGCTCATGATCAGTAAAACACTGCACGTTCTGATCCAGCATTACCGGGACTTGGGCAAGGCGGTTGAGCCCGCCTTGCCCAGGCAGAAGAGAGGCTCATGAATAGACGACACAATCGACACTTCGCTCTGCCTGTCTTCACTGTCCTGTTGACTGCGCTAGCCGTTATGGACTTCGCAAGTCTTCGTTACTGTCAGGCGGCAGACAAGCCCCCGACTAGCGACCTACCACTGAAGCACGTCACCGACATTCCATTGCCCGGTGGCGCCACTCGGCTCGACTACGAGAGCTACGATCCAGAGCGCAAGCTGTTGTTCATCGCACATCTTGGTGACGGCGAAGTCATCGTCTTTGACATGCGTGAGTCCCGCGTCGTCGGGCGTATTGCGAACGTCTCGTCGGTACACGGTGTGCTCGCTATTCCTGAATTGTCGCGTGTCTACGCTTCGGCGACGGGCACCAACGAAATCGTTGTAATTGACGAAGCGACCCTGGCAGTTGTCAGTCGTATACCCGGCGGTATCTATCCAGACGGCATGGCTTATGTACCCGACTTTCACAAGCTTTACGTATCGAACGAAAACGGCGAGACCGAAACGGTAATCGACGTGCGCACCAACACGCGTGTTGCAACGATTCCGCTGGGAGGTAAAGTCGGCAATACACAATATGACCCGGTATCACGACACATCTTCGTCAATATCCAGACACGTCGGCAACTGATCGAGATCGATCCCGCAACCGACCAAATCGTTGCGCGCATTGATCTGCCGGGGGCGCGTGGCAACCATGGCTTATTGATCAGTCCACGTGACCGGCTTGCCTTTATCGCGTGCGAAGGCAACGACAAGCTCCTCGTACTGGACTTGCACACCCTGCGGGTTATCCAGACGTTCGATACTGGGGGAACCCCTGATGTACTTGCGTTCGATCCAGTGCTGAGCACACTTTATGTGGCCGCAGAGGCCGGCATTGTGTCGATGTTCCACATCAAGAACGCAGTCGTCACGAAAATCGGCAGTGGCAGCGTAGGCCCGCATGCGCACGTCGTTGCCGTCGATACCTCGACGCACCGCTCGTATTTTCCGCTCAAGGATATCGACGGGCACCCGGTACTGCGGATTATGGAGCCCCGGTGACGCCGAGTTGCAAGCGCGAAACGTTGCAGATCTCCACGCCACTGGAGCGTTGATGGCTGAATGCCGTGATGGCGCCGCAACTTGCGCAAAAGTTTGAGCGCAAGAGACCGGGTGCGATCCTGCGGGCAGACCTTTAATCTGCCCGCAATGCCCGAATTTCTGTCCGGAATATCCATGCCCTATCACCACGCCAGCCAATGCCTGTCCGCCATCGACTCGGACTGGGCGCGGCACATCGCTGCAATCGGCCCGTGCCTGCATCAGCCGAAACCGACCCGCGATCCCTATGAGGCGTTGGTTCGGGCCGTTGCTTATCAGCAACTGCATGCCCGGGCCGGCGATGCGATTCTCGGGCGTTTGATGGCGCTGTTTCCCGAAGCCCCCTTCCCGACGCCCGAGCAATTGCTGGCCTGCGAGTTCGAGCTGCTGCGCGGATGTGGTTTCTCCGGCAGCAAGATCGCCACGCTTCAAGGTATCGCCCAGGGCGCGCTGGAGGGTGTGGTGCCGGATCGTTCAAGCGCACTGTCGATGAGCGATGACGTACTGATCAAACGCCTGACTCAGTTGCGCGGCGTCGGCCGCTGGACCGTCGAAATGCTGCTGATCTACACCCTCGAACGCAGGGATATCCTGCCCGCCGACGACTTTGGCGTGCGCGACGGCTACCGTCGCCTCAAAGGTCTGGAGCAACAGCCGAGCCGCAAGCAGATGGTCGATATCAGTCAGGCATGGAGCCCTCACCGCACCGTGGCGGCGTGGTATTTGTGGCGAGAGCCGAACCCATGAAGCGCTTTGTGTTGCTCAACGCTCAGGGCGAGCCGGTAGACAGCGCCGAACCCGGGCAATTGGGCGGTCATCGACGATCGCGAATCTACGGTCGTCTGGACTGCCCCGCTGCACTGCGCGCCATTGCCCGTGGCGGCTATGTCGCGCATCAGGTGTTCTTTGCCGATGAGGCCACCGCCCGGGCTGCCGGTTACCGACCCTGTGCAGCGTGTTTACCGCAGGCTTATGCACAATGGAGGGTGGTTTCCGGCCAGAAGCCGTCAGTGGACGGAGCCATGGCAAATCAGTAGCTATGCTAGGTAGCACTATCGTGAAAGGAGACGTTTGAGATGCAACTCATCACGTTGAAAATCGATAAGCCGGAAGCGACGAACTTCATTTTTGGTCAGACGCACTTCATCAAGTCCGTCGAGGACATTCACGAAGCGTTGGTCAATGCCGTGCCAGGTATCACGTTTGGCGTGGCCTTTTGCGAAGCCTCGGGCAAGTGCCTGGTGAGGTGGTCTGGCACCGATACCGCCATGATCGAACTGGCCCGGAAAAATGCCGAAGCCATCGCGGCAGGCCATAGTTTCATCATTTTCCTCGGCGACGGTTTCTATCCGCTGAACGTGTTGAACACCCTCAAAATGGTTCCAGAGGTGTGCCATATTTTTTGTGCGACAGCCAATCCAACTGAAGTGATTCTCGCTGAGACGGAACAGGGACGAGCGATCCTGGGCGTAGTGGATGGCTTCTGCGCCAAGGGCATTGAAGGCGACGAAGACATCCTGTGGCGCAAGAATTTGTTGCGGCAGATCGGTTACAAACAGTGAGAAAAGGGGGGCAGATTGATGTTAAAACTGCCCTTGTCCTTGCTGCCGAGCTTTCATCAATGGTCTCGCTCATGAGCCGGGTTTCGGCTGCAGCCATTTTCCGAACAAACGGGTCACCCGCGGCATGAACACATAGACCACCAGCAGCACAATGCTTGCCGTGATCAGCACATTGCCTTGCACGTAGCCACCCAGCCAGGGCATCCAGCCGAACAGCGGCTTGAACAGCATTGGCACCAGAAAGCTCAGTGGCAGAATGACCAAAAAGGTCACGCAGGCTTGTTTCCAGCGCGGCGGGGGCGGCGCAGCCGCATCGATCGGGGTAAACCAGAACTCACGGTCGGCATTGACCTCGGTCTGGTCGCCATCGGCGAGCAATGGCTGCGCCTCTTCCACCAGCGTGCGACGATCCTCGGAGTCGAGCCAGTGCTGCAATTGTTCGGTCGTGGCGAAGCGCAGCACACTGGTGAACTGGGCCAGCCCCTGGCTTTGTCCGCGCATCACATCAATGCCCAGATGCCCCGGATAGGTACGCGCCTTGGCAATGGTGCGACGCAACCAGCGCTCATACGCCTCATCCCCGCCCTTTTTGACCCGGTGGCGCACCAGCAGCGTGACCACGCCTTCCGACAGTTCGATGTACATGACTGACTCTCCCGACCGTGGGACCTCTAAAGTTTTGTAGCTGCTTCCAAAATGCACCAAATTGTTACCGGACGCCCCAGCGTGACGCAATTCCACACTCAAGTAACAGCCGTCACGCCTTCGCAAAACCTCTCAAAAAAAAATCACCTCCCGCCAAACCCTTGTCTCAAGGCGTTCCAGCCAAATCCGAAGCTTTATTGAGCGGCTATCCAACAAGTTGGCCGCTTGATTGCATATGCTTGTATGTACAAGTACGCATGTGTGCGTAAGAGCCACCGGAACCTCTTCGCAATCGTCGAAATCCGCGCCGCTCGCGGCAACAAGCCGGCTTTTAGTGCTTTGTCTTGTATGCACAAAAATAGAGGTGCGTACAAGCATAGGAGATTCGGCCTGAGCCGGATCAGTTCGCAACACTCCATTGATTAGGCAGGAAGTATCAAGATGTCGAAGAAATCAAGCTGGTTGAGTTCTGTAGCGCTCAGTGCAATGGTTCTGGCCTGTGCTCCGGCACTGCAGGCCAAAGAATGGACTTCGGTGAATATTGCCACTGAGGGCGCCTACGAACCCTGGAACCTGACGCTGCCAGGTGGAAAAATCGGGGGCTTCGAACCGGAGCTGATGGATATCATCTGTCCGCGTATTAAACTCAAGTGCAACATCGTCGTACAGAACTGGGACGGGATGATCGCCAGCCTCAATGCCGGTAAATTTGACGTGCTGATGGACGCCATTGTCATCAACGATGAGCGTCAAAAGGTCATGGCCTTCTCGACGCCTTACGCCCAGACACCTGCCAGTTTCGTCGCACTGAAAGCCGACCTGTTGCCGGGCAAAACCGGTGCCGAAGCAGCCATCACTTTGGGTACCGATGCCAAGGAAGTACGCGCCGGCGTCGAAGAGATGCGCAAGGCACTCAAGGGCAAGACCATTGGTATCGCCTCCGGCACGATTTACACGTCATTCATTGATCAGAACTTCAAGGATGTGGCGACCATTCGTGAGTACGGCAGCTCAGCCGAAGTCATTCTCGATCTGCTGGCAGGCCGCATCGACGCAGCGTTCGATGATGTGACCTTCTTCAACTCGATCATGGACAAGCCTGAGAACAAACCGCTGGCCTTTACCGGCCCAGTCATCAAAGGCCCGATCTGGGGTGAAGGCGAAGCGCTGGGCTTCCGTCAGAAAGACCCTGAGCTCAAAGCCAAGTTCGACGCAGCGCTCAAGGAAGCCATGGCTGACGGTACGATCAAGAAACTTAGCGAAAAGTGGTTCAAGGTTGACCTCACACCTAAGTCTTGATCCTGAATGGCCCGGCACCGTGAAGGTTGCCGGGCTGCTTAAACCTTCTCATAAGTGGGACCCTCTATGAACCTCTTGCAGCTACTCAGTTTTGGTGACTCAGGCTGGGGAATGGCGCTGCTCAAGGCAGCGGGCATGACCGTGATATTGACCCTGGCAGCCCTGCTGGTGGGGGCGGTATTTGGCAGCCTGGTCGCTGCTGCCAAGCTATCCCGTCAGCGCAGTTTGCGCTGGCTGGGGGATCTGTATTCGATACTGTTCAGGGGGATCCCCGAGTTGCTGGTGATCTACCTGTTCTACTTTGGCGGAGCCAGTGTGGTAACAGCGGTTGGCCACTGGTTCGGCGGTGAAGGCTATATCGACGTGCCGCCTTTTCTGGTCGGCGCGTTGGCGGTCGGGCTGATTTCCGGCTCCTATCAGGCTGAAGTCTACCGGGGCGCTTTTCTCGCGGTATCACGGGGCGAACTGGAAGCCGGGCTGGCCATCGGCATGACCCGTGCGATGCGCTTCAAACGGATTCTGGTCCCCCAGGTGCTGCGATTCGCGCTACCCGGACTGGGCAATGTCTGGCAAATGAGCCTGAAAGACTCCGCGCTGATTTCAGTCATTGGTTTGGTGGAATTGATGCGTGCCAGTCAGGTCGCGGCCGGATCCACTCGTCAATATTTCACGTTCTATATCATCGGGGGCGCTGTGTACCTCATTCTCACTGGCCTGTCCGGTCGGCTTTTCCACATGGCTGAAGCTCGCGTGCGTCGCACGCGGCAGCGCAGCCCAGTCTAGTTCGAGTCGGGAGCGACACTTATGATCGATTTTCCGTTTCTCGCGGACACCATGCTCAAGCTTCTGGCCGCACTGCCCACCACGCTGACGCTGTTTTTCAGCTCATTGGTGATCGGCCTGACCCTGTCTGTCGGCATTGTCAGCCTGCGGGTCAGCCGCTGGTGGTTTTTCAGCTATCCGGCGCGGTTCTACATCATGTTGTTTCGCGGTACGCCGCTGCTGATTCAAATGTTCCTGATTTACTACGGGTTGGGCCAGTTCCCGGCCATTCGCGAAAGCTTCGCCTGGGTACTGCTCAAATCGCCCTATGGCTGCGCGGTGGTTTCACTGGCCTTGTGTACTGCCGGTTACACCGCCGAAATTATTCGCGGTGGGCTGCTTAGCGTGCCACAGGGGCAGATCGAGGCGGGCAAGGCCGTAGGCATGTCGCCCTGGGACCTGCTATGCCGGATCATTGCTCCAGTCACCCTGCGCCAGGCCCTGCCGGCCTACTCCACCGAAGCCATTTTGCTGGTCAAGTCCACGGCGCTGGCGAGCCTGGTGACTGTTTGGGACGTCACTGGCGTCGCGCAACAGATCATCCAGCGGACCTATCGCACGATGGAAGTGTTCATTTGCGCGGCCTTGATCTATCTGGTGCTGAATTTCCTTGTCGTCCGTGCTGTCGCCTGGCTCGAGCATCGCCTCTCGCCGCACTTGCGTGAGCGGCCAGTTGACACCATCAAAAAAGCCAGCCCCTCGCTGACTACCCATTCCTGATTTGATACGGAGCATGCCATGAGCACTCAGCCCGCTTCAGCCTTGTCGGTAACTAACATTCAGAAGTCCTTCGGCAGCGCACATGTCCTCAGGGGCATTTCCCTGGAAGCCCACAAGGGCGACGTGATCTCAATCCTCGGTGCCAGTGGATCAGGTAAAAGTACCTTCCTGCGTTGCATCAACCTCTTGGAAACGCCCGATCAAGGCATCATCAGCGTCAATGGTGAAGTGATCGAAATGAAGCAGCATGCCGACGGCCGCCAGATACCGAGCAACAGCCGCCAGGTCGAGCGCATGCGCAGTTGCCTGGGGATGGTGTTCCAGAGCTTCAACCTCTGGTCGCACATGACTGTTCTGCAAAACATCATTGAGGGCCCGATGCGGGTTCTCAAACGCTCCCGTGCCGAATGTATCGAGGAAGCAGAGGCCTTGCTGCACAAGGTCGGCCTGTACGATCGCCGCGACTATTACCCAGCGCACCTGTCCGGTGGCCAGCAGCAACGCGTAGCGATAGCCCGCGCGCTGGCGATGAACCCACAAGTCATGTTGTTCGACGAACCGACCTCGGCACTTGACCCTGAACTCGTTGGAGAGGTGTTGCGCGTGATGCGTTCTCTGGCCGAAGAAGGTCGCACCATGCTTGTGGTCACGCACGAGATGGGCTTTGCCCGGCACGTGTCAAATCGGGTGGTGTTCATGCATGGCGGCCTGATCGATGTGCAGGGCACGCCAGCAGAACTATTCGAAGGTTTGCCCACCGAGCGTTTTCGGCAATTCGTCTCCAGCCATCATGAGAGAAGTGCCGAATAAACAAAGCGCAAAAGCACGCTACACTTTTCTGGTTCCGTCGCAGCGCCTGAGCTGCCATAGCCCTTGTCTCCTGTTCTGGAGGTGCCCAATGAGCGACAGTACCGAACTCACGACTTTCACCGGCTGGGCCGCTACGGCGGCCGGCGCTCCACTGGAGCGCTATAGCTACGATCCCGGTCCATTGGGGGAAGAGGAGGTAGAAGTCGCCGTGGAGTATTGCGGTGTCTGTCACTCCGACCAGTCGCTGATCGATAACGACTGGGGCATTAGCCACTATCCCTTTATCCCCGGCCACGAGGTGGTCGGCAGTATCGTGCGAGTGGGCGCACAGGTACGCGGTCTCGAAGTGGGACAACGGGTGGGCATTGGTTGGTACAAGGGCAGTTGCATGCATTGCTCCTCGTGTATCGGAGGCTCCCACCACCTGTGCGGCACAGTCCAACCCACCATCGTCGGCAGCAACGGAGGCTTCGCCGACCGCCTGCGTTCGCACTGGGCCTGGGCTCTTCCGATACCGGATGGACTCGACCCGGCCATGGCCAGCCCCCTGTTCTGCGCCGGCTCGACGGTGTTCAACCCGCTTGTGGAATTCGACGTCAAGCCCACTGACCGGGTCGGTGTGGTGGGAATCGGCGGGCTCGGTCATCTGGCACTACGCTTCCTCAACGCCTGGGGCTGCGAAGTCACGGCCTTTACCTCGTCGTTGAGCAAGCAGGACGAAGCCAGGCGCCTGGGCGCGCACAAAGTAATTGCCTCGACCGACAGCAACGCGCTGAAGTCCATTGCCGGCACCCTGGATTTTCTCCTGGTCACCGCCAACGCCGACCTCGACTGGCCAGCCATGCTCGGAACCCTGCGCGGCAAGGGCCGCCTGCATTTTGTTGGCGCAGTGCCCGGCGCGATTCCAGTGCACGTGTTCGACCTGCTCCCCCAACAGAAGACTTTGTCCGCCTCGCCGGTGGGTTCGCCCAGTACCACGGCGACCATGCTGGAATTCTGCGTACGTCATCAGATCCTGCCGCAGGTTGAGCACTTTCCCATGAGCCGGGTCAACGAAGCCATCGATCACCTACGCAGTGGCAAGGCGCGCTACCGCGTCGTACTGGATGCCAGAAAATGACAGGCTGGCGCGTCGGGTAACGCCGCACTGCCTTCTACCGCTGCTACTACAACAGGCCCCCCTTCACCGGCCCGAGCGGAGCAGGCACAGACCTGCTGGTTCGCTCAACGCGCCGAAATGCTCGATTGCGGACATCGATGTCCGAAATGTTCGGACCTCTAGCGCATTTTTCTCGACCATTTCTATTCCTACACTAAGTCCATCAACTTTTCCGCAGCTGGAATACCATGGACTCAACCCAATTCATCAAGGGCAAACGGCCGCTGTATTGGCTGGCCGTAGGCACTTTTGCCGTCGGTACCGAAAGCTTCATGATTGCTGGCCTACTTCCCGGCATGGCGAAGGATCTTGACGTTAGCGTCGGCTTGGCTGGCCAATTGGTGACCGTATTTGCACTTGCCTATGCACTGGGCTCTCCGGTGCTGGCCGCGCTGACAGGGCATCTGAATCGGCGCAGGCTGTTGATCGGCGCCATGGCGTTATTTGCGGCTGCCAATCTGCTGGCCGTTGCGGCCAGTGGTTACTGGTCGTTGATGGCCGCGCGAGTGGTACTCGCTCTAGCGGCGGCGGTTTATGTACCCGGTGCGAATGCACTGGCCAGCGTGGTCGTGCCACCCGAGCAGCGTGGCCGGGCCATCGCCATCGTCAATGGCGGCCTGTCGCTCGCCATCGCCCTCGGTGTGCCAGCGGGCACCGTGCTGGGTGCGGCAATGGGCTGGCGTGCCACGTTTGGCAGCGTCGCGATCTTATCCACATTGGCAGTCGCCGGTTTGATAATGGGACTTCCACACGGGATAGGGGCCGGCCTTGCCACTGCCAGCCTGCGCCAGCGCGTTTCAACCGCGGCTCAGCCAGCGGTATTGCTGACGCTGCTGATCACCACGTTGTGGGCGATGGCCAGTTACACCACTTACACCTACCTCGCTCCGCTTTTGGAAGCCACCACCCTCATCAATGGTCCGGCGATAGGTTTCGTGCTGTTTGGCTGGGGCGTTTCGGCGGCAATCGGCCTGGCCATCAGCGGCCCGGCGGTAGACCGCAAAGGTCCGCGCGCAGTGATCCTGCCGGCGTTGGCGACCTCCACTACGGTCTTCATCGTCCTGTCACTGGCGGCGCACTTTTTCGGCAAGCAGATCGCAATCGTGCCGATTGTCCTCGCCATCGCCGCCTGGGGCGTGGCGCACTGGGCTTTTTATCCTGCCCAGCAAACCACCCTGGTCGGTGTGGCGGGCGTTGCGACCGCGCCGGTGGCGTTGTCGCTCAATGCCTCCTTCATGTACCTCGGTTTCTCACTGGGTGCGGGTCTCGGCTCCCTGACTTTAGGCTACAGCTCATTGGCCAACCTTGGCTTTGTCAGCGCCCTCTGCGCGGCGGCGGCCTTGACCTTGGCCTATGCCTGCGGCCGCCGACCAGCACCGCAACCCTACCCTTCAAACTAAGCTCAGGAGCTTTACATGACAGTGCCATCTAAAATTCGAGTCGGTCTATAGTCATGAAAAATCCAGGACAAATAGCGTTAACGTTGACGTGATATTTCCCCCACTCGGCAGCCAATGTTTGCGTGAGTCCAAGTACTGCGGCACGCCCACAAACCCAACCACTGCCCGGGTTCCAGCTTTCACTCAAATCAGGTCGGCATACACCCCGGCCCCTTGATTACAACAGAGGTAACGATGGCCCGCATTGTCAGAATCCACGAGTATGGTGACGCAAGCGTTTTGAAGCTAGAAGCAGTCGATGTGCCTGCCCCAGAATCGGACGAGGTGCAAATTGAAGTAAAAGCCATAGGATTGAACCGGGCGGAAGTAATGTTCCGCAACAATGCCTACCTGCAAGAGGCGGAGTTTCCAAGCCGTCTGGGGTATGAAGCCGCCGGCGTTGTCGTTGCGGTCGGTACCGGCGTCACTGATTTCAAGGCTGGCGATATTGTCAGCGTAATTCCGGCGCTAGACATTGCACGCTGGGGCACTTATGGCGAATTGGCGAACGTTCCCGCCAATCTCACTGTTAAACATCCCAAAAACCTGTCTTTTGAACAGGCCGCGGCCTCTTGGATGCAGTACGTTACAGCGTGGGGCGCATTGGTCGAGCAGGCAAAACTCCAAAAGGGTGATTTTGTTCTGGTTACCGCTGCTTCAAGCAGCGTCGGATTGGCTGCCTTTCAAATTGCCAGAATGGTTGGCGCCACCGCAGTCGCCATTACCCGCACCCGGGCAAAGAAACAGGCGTTGCTGGATGCAGGTGCTGCACATGTCGTTGTCAGCGAGGAAGAGGATATTGTTGAAGCGATAATGGCGCTGACCGGCGGATTGGGTGCCCGTGTCGTTTTCGATCCCGTAGGCGGCCCATCCTTCGTACCTCTCACCCAAAGTATGGCCAAGGGCGGTATCCTGCTTGAGTATGGTGCGTTGAGCCCGGAGCCCACACCATTCCCATTGTTCACCGTATTGGGTAAAAGCCTGACCCTCAAGGGCTACCTCTATTCTGAAATTGTTTCCGACCAGGCTACCTTGTCGCGGGCCAAAGCGTTCATCCTGAATGGACTTGAATCGGGCGCGCTTCGGCCAATCATTGCCAAGACCTTTACACTTGATAACATTCAAGAGGCGCACCGCTTTCTTGAAACTAACCAACAGATAGGAAAGATCGTGGTGACTGTCTAACGTTTTGCATCGGAACTGCGTATGGCCGGTTTGTTTCTTAAAACAGGAGAGATCCTGCAATCGAAACAACCGGCCTCTCCCGGAGACATTGTTGTGCGCTCTGATCGAGTAGAACAGCATTTCCAGTTGCTTGAAAAATCCCCCCAATAGCATCGGTTTGAAAACCACAATCGCCCCTTTCTCCGCGCATAGCCTTGGCAACTGAGTCCATGCCAAATATGACGCTATTGAAAAGAGCTATTTCACGCCGGAAAAATAGAAGAACATTTCCAAGCCCACCCTGAATTCGAATTGTTGCGTAAATCTATGCGAGTGAGGCGGGCTACTACGAGAGCCACACGTTGACGAGCAACTTCTGGTCATCGCCGTTGACCTTGGAAAATCGACCTATCGCGGAGCATTCCGGACACCAACGTCCGAAATGTTCGGATCTCTAGCGTATTTTTCCCGACAGCTTCTCTTCCTACACTGGGTCCATCAGATTTTCCACAGCCAACCTTGGCTTTGTCAGCGCCCTCTGCGCGGCGGCGGCCTTGACCCTGGCCTATGCCTGCGGCCGCCGATCAGTACCGCAACCTTACCCTTCAAACTAAGCTCAGGAGCTTTCCATGACCATGCCATCTAAAATTCGAGTGGGTCTCATTGGCGTCGGTAATTGGGCCGAGTACGGCCACTTGCCTGCCCTCAAGCTGCTTCCCGACTACGAGCTGACGGCAGTCCACAGTCGCGACCCAACCAAAGCTGCCCAACTGGCGCAGCACCACGGCATCCGCTTTGCGCTCGATTCCGTGGAAGCTCTGGTGAACCATCCGGAAGTGGACCTGGTGGTAGTGCTTAACACGGCGCCGCAGCACGAGATCACCGTGCGGGCAGCCATCGCAGCCGGCAAGGATCTGTACTGCGAATGGCCGCTGACACCCAGCAAGGCCGTGTCGCAGGAACTGATGGAGCTTGCGGAAAAAGCCGGCGTTCGGCATATCGCCGGATTGCAGCGCCGCCTGAACCCGGAATATCGCTACGTGCGCGACCTGTTGAAGAACGGGTATATCGGGGAACTGCGCTCGGTGCGGCTGCACATCAGCGTCGAATACTTCCAGCGGGAACGCCTGGCCGCCCTGCACTTCACCATCCCGCCAGAGAATTTCTCCAGTCTGCTCTCCATCTATGGCGGCCACTATTTCGATGCGGTGTTCACCATGCTGGGCCATCCAGACAGCATTAGCGCGCTTACCGTCAACCAGTTCCCGGAAGTGACGCTGATCGAGACGGGCGAGGTCCTGAAACATACGACGGCCGACCAGGTCGTGCTCAACGGTACCTTCTCCAACGGCGCGGTGCTGACGGCCCATATCGAGGCGGGAAAACGCAACAACTACGGCATTCAACTGGATCTGACCGGCACCAAGGGCGATATCAAGATCTGTAACACCACCGCCTTCGGCAGCGAGTTCTATACCATCGAGGCAGCCCAGGGAGATGCTCAGCCCATGCGGCTGCTCAATGTGCCGCCGCGCTACAACTGGTTGCCGGAGAACAACCTGGACAACAGCCAGCAGGAAATAGCCAACCTGTATGCCGCCTACGCGCAGGATGTGCGCGATGGCACGCACCAGGCTCCCACCTTCGCAGACGCCTTGTGTATGCACGAATTGATCGAGGCTATCGAGAAATCCAACCGCGAAGGCGTGCGCCTGACGCTGCAGGCGTGAGCAATCAGATGCGCAAGTGCGCACTCATGTAGTCAATGAAAACGCGCAACTTGGGCGAGGCATAACGGCTGGCCGGCCACAGCATCCAGAAGACGACCTGGCGGTCCATGTAGTCGTCCAGCACTGTGACCAGCTGGCCGCCTTCCAGCGCTTCGCGCACCAGGAAGGTAGGCAGAAAGGCAATGCCCCTGCCCTGGATTGCGGCATAGGCAAGAGGCTCGATCGTGTTCGATATCATCGTGTCGGGCAGCACCAGTTCAGCCTCGGCGGCTTCGAGCCGCAGCGGCCAACGCTCCAGTTTTCCCGTTGCGGGAAACTTGTGTTGCAGGCAGAAATGGCGTTCCAGTTCACGCGGATAAGTGGGTACACCATGCCGCTTGAGATACGTGGGCGACGCCACCAGCACATGTGCGCAGGAACCCAAGCGGCGCGCGGCCAAGCGAGAATCGGTTTGCTCGCCGGTCCGAATCACCGCGTCGAACCCCTCCTCGATCACATCGACCATGCGGTCGCAAAAATCGATATCCAGTTCGACTTCCGGATACCGCTCCATGAACCCGTCAAAGGCCGGCATCATCAGGTCGCCCAATAGAGGAGTGCCCACGCGAAGCCGCCCACGTGGACTGCCAGCCAGGCCTGACAGCTCGGACTCGGCAGCGGTGACCTCGCTGAGGATGCGGCGGCATCGCTCAAGGAACAGGGTCCCCTCGGCAGTCAGCGTGATACTGCGTGTGCTGCGATGAAACAGCCGTACACGCAAGCGCTCTTCCATCCGCGCGATGGTTTTGCCCACGGTCGAGGACGACACCCCCATCTGCCGGCCGGCCTCAGTAAAGCTGCGCGTTTCGGCAACTTGCACGAACATTGAAATGCCACTCAGGCTTTCCATCACTTTTCCTGCTTGCCCCAGTAGTGCCCCACCCACAAGGCGGGATTACGGAAAAACCATCCGAAATGTTCGGCATCGCGGGATATTTTTCTCCACGCATTTTACGCCTACATTGCGCCCATCCCACCACTGATAGGTATCGATGTCATGTCCAAACTGCATACGAGCATCCAAGTAGGTCCATACCAAATTTCCCATCGCGTCGTTTTAGCGCCGCTTACCCGCATGCGCGCCGAACCGGGCGCCATTCCCGGCCAGCTGATGGCCGAGTACTACGCCCAGCGTACCACCGCGGGTGGGCTGCTGATCGGCGAAGCCACTATCGCCGCACCCAATGGTAATGGATACCTCGGTGCTCCCGGTCTGTATGACGACAGCCAGATTGCCGGCTGGAAGCTCGTGACCGACGCCGTCCATGCCAAGGGTGGCAAAATCTTTCTGCAGCTCTATCATGCGGGGCGCCAGTCCAATAGCCTGCTGCAGCCGGACGGCGCCCAGCCAGTGGCCCCGTCCGTCGTGGACCACGGCGGCCTCGCCTTCACCGAGACCGGCTGGACCCCCGGCAGCCCACCGCGCGAACTGACCATCGCTGAAATCCGCGAGCTGGTAGAAAGCTTCCGCGCCGCGGCCGAACGCGGTATCGCTGCCGGCTTCGACGGCGTGGAGCTGCACTCGGCCAACGGCTACCTGTTCGATCAATTCCTGCAGGACGGCAGCAACAAACGTACAGATATCTACGGTGGCTCGTTCGAGAACCGCAGCCGGTTCCTGCTGGAAGCGGTAGAGGCTGTGATCTCCGTCTGGGGCAGCAATCGGGTGGCGGTGCGTCTGGGGCCGAGCGGCAATTTCGGCGATATGTCCGACAGCGACCCCGTTGGCCTGTTCACCTATGTCGCGGGCGAGCTGGACAAGCTGGACCTCGCCTATCTGCATCTGATCGAGCCGCGCATCTTAGGTGTCGCCGAGGACGAGCGCCGGGACCAGAATCCGGTGGCATCCCAGCTCCTGCGCAAGCACTACAAGGGCACCCTTATCGCAGCGGGCGGCTTTTCCGGTGAGTCGGCCAAGGCAATCCTTGAGGCCGGCGATGCCGACCTGGTCGCTTTTGGCCGCCACTTCATTGCCAACCCTGACTTGCCAGAGCGCCTGCGCAACGGCTGGCCGCTGAACCCGTACGACCGCGAGGCTTTCTTCGGTGGCACGGAGGTGGGTTACACGGACTATCCTTTCTACACTGAAGCGGCCTGATACCCTGCACCGCCGGCAACTGGGGGCCATAGCTGCCCTCAGTTGCCCATGGACACCTATTTCGTTTCCAAAGAGGTGCCTATATGAAGGACCTTTTCACCTACAGGCTTTTCACAAGGGTGGCGCGACTGGGCAGTTTTTCGGCCGCGGCACGCGAAATGGGTCTTTCTCAATCCCAGGTCTCCAGGATTGTTGCCGAACTCGAAGCCGATCTTGGCACCCTGCTTTTGGCGAGATCGACACGCGCAGTGGTACCCACTGAGGCGGGGGCGGATTTCCTGTCGCGCATGGAGCCCATCCTTGCGGCGGTGGAAGAAGCTGAGCAGAGCGTTCGCGCAGGAGGAGAGCTGCGTGGCGTCGTCCGGATCAGCATGCCAACGAGCATCGGCGTAAGGGAAATCATTCCGCGTATAGCTCCGTTCGCGGCAATACATCCCAACCTGCATATCCAGGTTCTGCTCGCTGATCACTGGCAAGATCTGGTCCGCGAAAATATCGATGTTGCGATAAGGCTGGGGCGGCTATTGGACTCCAGTGCAACAAGCCGTCAGATCATGACAATCTCCAGGTTCATTCTCGCCTCCCCCTCCTACTTGCGCGCCGCTGGAGAGCCGACTACACCGGAAGACCTGCAAGCACATCGAATCATTGCAGGTCCAGCCTCGACTGTCCCGAGCGGCTGGATGTTCACACGCAATGGAGAGACCAGGACAATTCAGCTCGAGGCTCACTTCTCGACCGACGAAAATGAGGGGGCTGTCGCAGCCGCAGCCGCTGGGTTGGGGATCACGTCGACAACGGCCTGGGCGTGCCGGCGTGAGCTTGAAAGTGGTGAACTCGTCACACTGCTCACCGATTGGGAGACCGAATCCGTACCTGTCCATGCCTACTTCCCCCATGGCTCGCGTACCCGGAGTGCCGGCCGTGCCTTGATCGAGCATCTTGTATCCAGCCTTCTTGGCGAGGGCTGCGACGCGCTCGGAACACATCGCGGCAATACCTATGCATCCCATACATAGAAGATAGCAAGCCAGAGTGGCTACTCTGATCCCCCCGCACCTGCCAATTTAGTGCCGTCATCCTGCACGACGCATCGGTCGACCTTTTCAGCCGAGCGGCGCGCTGGACGCCCTGACTTCATCAATCGAGGAGAAGTGTCATGCGTATGACCGGCAATACTATCTTCATCACCGGCGGCGGCTCCGGCATTGGCCGCGGCTTGGCCGAAGCCTTCCACACGCTCGGCAATAAGGTGATCATCTCTGGCCGGCGCAAGGAGCGGCTGCAGGAGACGCTCGACGCCAACCCTGGCATGGCCGCCATTGAGCTCGACATTACCGATCCGGGCAGCATCCAGGCGGCAGCGCAGACGCTCATCGCCAATTATCCGGACGTGAATGTGCTGATCAATAATGCCGGCATCATGATGCTGGATCACGCAGACAGGCCAGTGGACGATGCGCTCGCGCTGTCGACCGTCACCACTAACCTGCTCGGCCCGATTCGCATGACCTCGGCGCTGGTCGAGCATCTGAAGGCACGGCCTGATGCGGTGATCGTCAACGTCTCCTCCGTTCTCGGCTTCGTGCCGATGGCAGTGACGGCGGTCTATTCGGCGACCAAGGCAGCACTCCATTCCTACACGTTGTCGCAGCGCTACCTGCTGCGGGGACATGGCATCCAACTGGTCGAAATCGCGCCGCCCTGGGTACGCACCGAGCTGCTCGATAGCAGCGAGGAAGAGCGCGCTATTCCTCTCGGCCAGTTCATTACTGAAGCGATGACGCAGTTCGAGAGCGGCGTGGACGAAATCCTCGTCTCTCCAGCCGAGGCTATGCGTGCCAACCCCGGCCCGAACGAACATGCGTGGGTCAATCAGTTCAACGACATGATCGCAGCCGGGCCAACTTTGGGCTGACCGGCCGGGCGGCCCCAGCGGTCGCCTGCCCCTCACATTGCCAGCAGGATCAAGACTATGACCGCACACACACCCGCCGAGAACAAGGCAATCGTTCTCGAAGGCTTCGAAACCCTGTTCAATCGCAAGACCAGTTCTCTGGCCTCGGCCAGCCGACGAACTGGGTCGTGGTCGACATCCTCCGCCTCGAGGACGGCGTGATGGTCGAACATTGGGACGTCATCCAGGACGAGGCAACGCGCGAAAGCTCCGCCGGCGGCCATCCCATGTTCGGCGATCACTTCCCGGTGGGCGTGCGCTAGACCCCTTCATCCGGCGCCTTGTCTGTTGTGATGAGTTTCTCCAGGCCCCACTCGCGAGGCGCGCACCAATCCTCTCCGAACAGCTCTGCCGGATGCATCGTACGGTCGGAGCCATTGCCGCACGCCAGGGACTTGGCCGGACAATACCGATCGCATCCCCAACAGATCCGCTCAGGGTGTTTGGGGTTGATGGGGAAGTTCTTGGCCATGCCGATCTCCGATCATTGATAGGCGTTTTTCCAACCTACTGCCTTTGTGCAAAGCAATCCTTGATGGATATCAAGAATCGACATCAAGCGACTGTGCTCAGCAATTTCACGAGCGTGACGAGGCGTCGGTTTAATTGCTCGAAACTTGATAACAATCATTATTGTTCGCAGCAAAGCTTCCTAGACTCGGGTTCCTACTCGTCAGTGCTCAGGAAGACATTATGCGTACCCACCTCTCACTCGCCCTGCTCTTGCTCGTACCGCTGGCTCAAGCAAAGGAATACCCGATCGGGGAACCACAGCTGTGTCCGGGACTTGAAGTCGGAGCCGTATATTTGCAACCGATCGAGATGGCACCGGCGGGCATGATGCGGGCCACTGCCGATTCCGATGTTCACCTGGAAGCCGACATTCGGGCCACTGCGGACAATCGACAGGGCTTTCAGGAAGGCAGTTTCGTGCCTTACCTCAATGTCTCGTTCAACTTGAGCAGAGCGGGCAACCCGGACGAAATCAAGGGCGACTTCCATGCCATGGTCGCCAATGACGGCCCGCACTATGGCGACAATGTGAAGCTGCTGGGGCCGGGTAAATACCGGCTGACCTTCACTGTCACGCCACCCAGCGGCCACGGTTCCCTCGGGCGCCATATCGATAAGGAAACCGGTGTAGCGCCCTGGTTCGAACGCTGCGAACTGCACTACGAGTTCGTCTACGCCGGCATCGGTAAAAAAGGTGGCTATTGAATGAAGCGCCTGCCTCTTGCCTGCCTGATGGTGGCCGCAGCAGTTGCGCCGTTGACGGCCCATGCGGAGTTGCCGAGCTACGAACTGATCCTGCGCGATGGCCACTTCACCCCTGCCTTGCTCGAGGTCCCGGCCGGACAGCGCTTCAAAATCGTCCTGAAAAACAGCGGTCAGGGGCCGGCCGAGTTCGAGAGCACACCGTTGCGGGTTGAAAAAGTACTGTCGCCGGGCGTGACCACCTTCGTCGTGATTCACTCGCTCAGGCCCGGCCACTACCCCTTTTTCGACGAGTTCAATCCGCAACTGCCCGAGGGCGGCATCCTCGCGAAATAACCTGCGCGTGCACGGAGTTCCCATGAATCAATCAATGTTCATCATCTGGCGCGAAAGCGTCGAGGCGCTGCTGGTAATCGGCATTCTCCAGGCTTGGGCCAGCCAGCAAGGCCGAGGTAATCGCCTGGTCAAATTCCTGTGGGCCGGTGTGATGCTGGGGTTGATGCTCTCGGGCCTGCTCGCGGTGCTGATTCTGTTTGCCGGCGAGGCCATGAGCGGCTCAGCCAGTGAATGGTTCCAGGCCGCGTTGGCGCTGATTGCCAGCCTGCTGATGGTGCAAATGGTCGGCTGGATGCATCGCAACGGGCGCTCGCTCAAGCATGACTTGCGACGACACGCCGATAGCCACCTGGCCAAGCGAGGAGGCCTGGGGCTGTTGCTGCTGGCCATGCTCGCCGTCAGCCGCGAAGGCAGCGAAACCGTGGTCTTTCTCTATGGTGCCGGTGCTCGGTTGCGAGGCCCGCAACTCGGTTTGTTTGCGGTCGGCGGCGTATTGGGACTGGTGCTGTCGGCGCTAACCATTGCTCTGCTACACAGCAGTCGCCGGTTCATTTCGTGGCGCCGCTTTTTTGCAATCAGCGAAGTTATTTTGCTCATGCTCGGCGCGGCGTTGCTGGTCAGCGGCACCGAGCGAATCGGCGGCCAACTGCTCGCACTGGATTTGCCGGAGAGGGTTTATAGCAGCGTTGGTGAAGCCCTTTGGGACAGCGGCGCAGTGTTGAGCGACAGCCATGGATTGGGTAGCTTTCTTGCCGGTTTTGCCGGTTATCGCGCGACCCCCAGCGGGATGACCTTGCTGGTGTGGATCGGTTACTGGCTGGCCGTCGGCGGCTGGCTACGGCAACGGACTGCGGAAAACCTCCCATGCCCGACCTGAGCCGCCGCAATCGATGGCTCCAGCGCCTGGGTGACGGGATGCGTCGTCATGCGCCCGTCATTCGCGCGGTGCAGTGGGCCGTTGTACTTTTCTATGCGCTGCTGTTGGTGATACCGGCGATGTTGCCACTACCGGACAGCCAGGCGCGGATGCTCGACAACCTGACCTTGCTGGCGCAGTTTTTATTCTGGGGTATCTGGTGGCCGTTCGTGCTGCTGTCGATGGTGTTGTTCGGCCGACTCTGGTGTGGCGTACTGTGCCCGGAAGGTTCACTCAGCGAATGGGCCAGCCATTACGGTAAAGGCCTGGGTGTGCCGCGCTGGTTACGCTGGGGTGGCTGGCCAACCTTGGCGTTCTGCCTGACGACCCTCTACGGTCAGTTGATCAGCGTTTATGACTACGCCCAGGCGGCGTTGTTGATTCTTGGCGGCTCCACCGTGGCGGCGGTCGTCGTCGGGCTACTGTTCGCTCGGGGCAAGCGGGTCTGGTGCCGTTACCTGTGCCCGGTCAGCGGAGTCTTCGCCCTGCTCGCACGGCTGGCCCCCGTGCATTTTCAGGTGAATGAGCAACGCTGGATGGAAAATGCCGCGCCCCGCCAGCCACCGCCCAACTGCGCGCCCTTGCTCGATATCCGTCGCCTGCAAGGCGCCAGTGACTGCCATGCCTGCGGACGCTGCAGCGGGCAACGCGGCGCAGTTCAACTGATCGCCCGTTCCAGCAATCAGGAGATTCTTCACGCAACGGCTCGTACGCTCTCCCCCTGGGACGCACGTTTGCTGCTGTTCGGCGTAATCGGCCTGGCCATGGGCGCGTTTCAGTGGACGGTCAGCCCATGGTTCGTCGCCCTCAAACAACACCTCGCCCAATGGCTGGTCGAACACAACCAGCTCTGGGCCCTGCAGGACAATGCCCCGTGGTGGTTGCTCACCCATTACCCGCAACTCAACGACAGCTTCAGTTGGCTCGACGGCTTCAGCATCGTCGTTTACTTGAGTTTGAGTTCGATCGTGCTCGGCACAGCGCTGATGCTACTCCTGCGACTGACGGCCCGACTGGCGCGAGATCGCGCACTGTATTGGCCTCTGGCGCTGACACTCACGCCTCTAGGTGGTGCCGGACTGTTTCTCGGGCTGTCGGCCACCACCGTCAAATTACTGCGTTATGAAGGTCTGCTGCTGGAGTGGGTACAACCTGCCAGGGCCTGTCTGTTATTGGCCGCCATGGGGTGGAGCCTGCTACTGGGTTGGAAGCGGCTGAAACACGAAGGTATTTCCCTGGCTCGGCGCGTGTCGGGGGGCGTTTGCCTGTTACTCGCCAACGGCCTGATCGGGCATGGCTGGTGGTTGCAGTTCTGGGGCTGGGCTTGAATTCTCCCACCCCCCCGTTACCCCCGTAGCACGAAGACTGGGAACAACTCGCGCATGGCCTCCCACAACTCTGGCAGCAAGGCTTGTGCCGAAACGCTCGGCAACAGCAGATCGAACATCCTCTCGGTGCGAACCAGTTGCACGGCGAAGCGTTTGACCCCCAGCTCATTCAAGCGCTGCGCCAGGATCAATAGACGTTCCGGTTTGAACAGATGCCAATGCACGGTGGTGCGACATTCGTAGTCGACACCGCTGGCCAACAGATGCTCAAGGCTGCGCCAGTTAGCCGCTCCACTCCCTTCGACCCGGGTGATGGCCTGGCAATCTTCAGGCAACGCCTTGACATCGAAGCCGACCCAATCGGCACCTTTCAGTGCCTTGGCAAACGCGGTCGGTTTGATGCCGGCACTGTGCAAACCGATGCGAAACCCCATCTCCCGCACCTCGTCCATGGCGCCGAGCAAGCCGTCTTGCAAAGTCGGCTCGCCACCGCTGAACACCACGGCATCGAGCAGGTCCTGACGACGTTGCAGAAACGCCAGCACCCGACGCCAATCCACTTCGTCAGTGCCACGAGGCGGGATCAACTGCGGGTTATGACAGTAGCGGCAGCGCCAGGCGCAACCCTGGCAAAACAACACGCAGGCGAGCTGTCCCGGATAGTCGATAGTGGTCAGGGGCACCATGCCCCCAACCCGAAGCGTTCGACTCATTGGCGCCCGACCAGCGCTGCGCTTTCAGTGAAGTGCACCCGCTCGCGGTGCTCGGACTGTTTGCCTGGATTGAACGCCGATACCGGCCGGTGATAGCCCATCACCCGAGTCCAGACTTCGCAGCGTTGACGTTGAGCCTGGGGCAGTGTTTGCGATGCAGTCATGGTGAAGCTCCTTGCGGTTGAGTGGATCGAAATCAATGAACGGTGCCGGTCTTCTGTTCTTGCAGCAGCAGTGCCTCGTCGCATTTGGGGCAGAATTCATGCTCGCCATCGAGGTAGCCGTGCACCGGGCAGATAGAGAACGTCGGGGTCACGGTCAGGTACGGCAGGCGGAAGCGTCCAAGGGCTTTGCGCACCAGTTGCTTGCAGGCCTCGGTCGAGGAAATCCGCTCGGCCATGTACAGATGCAAGACCGTGCCACCGGTGTATTTGCATTGCAGTTCGTCTTGCAGTTCCAGGGCTTCGAAAGGGTCGTCGGTGTAGCCCACCGGCAGTTGCGAGGAGTTGGTGTAATACGGTGCCTGCGGGTTGCCCGCCTGGAGAATGTCGGGGTAGCGCTTGAGGTCTTCCTTGGCGAAGCGATAGGTGGTGCCTTCTGCTGGTGTCGCTTCGAGGTTGTAGAGATGGCCGGTTTCCTCCTGGAAACGCAGTAACGTAGCGCGCACATGATCGAGCATATTCAGGGCAAACTGCCGGCCATGCGCGGTGTGCATGCCCTCCTCGTCGCCCGTGAAATTGCGCAGCATTTCATGCAGGCCGTTGAGGCCGATGGTGGAAAAATGGTTGCGCAAGGTGCCCAGGTAACGCCTGGTGTAGGGATACAAACCGGCATCCATATGGTGTTGAATAACTTTTCGCTTGACCTCCAGGCTCTCCATCGCCAGTTCCATCAGCGTGTCCAGACGCTTCAGCAAACCGCTGGTATCGCCCTTGAACACATAGCCCAGACGCGCACAGTTGATCGTCACGACCCCCAGCGATCCCGTCTGCTCCGCCGAGCCGAACAAGCCGCCACCACGCTTGAGCAACTCGCGGACATCCAGCTGCAACCGGCAGCACATCGAGCGCACCTGATTGGGCTGCAGATCCGAGTTGAGGAAATTCTGGAAATACGGCAGGCCGTAACGCGCGGTCATCTCGAACAGGCGGTCGGCGTTTTCACTGCCCCATGGAAAGTCGTGGGTGATGTTGTAGGTCGGTATCGGAAAGGTGAACACCCGCCCTTTCGCATCGCCGGCCTGCATCACCTCGATGTAGGCGCGGTTGAGCAGATCCATTTCGACCTGCAAGTCGCCATAGGCAAACGGCATTTCCTCACCGCCGATGACGGGTATCTGCTCACGCAAATCCTCCGGGCAAACCCAGTCAAAGGTCAGGTTGGTGAAAGGCGTCTGCGTGCCCCAGCGAGAGGGAACGTTGAGGTTATAGATGAACTCCTGAATCGCCTGGCGCACCTCGTGAAAACTCAGCCGGTCCTTGCGCACATAGGGCGCCAGGTAGGTATCGAACGAGCTGAATGCCTGGGCGCCGGCCCATTCGTTTTGCAGGGTGCCGAGGAAGTTCACCATCTGCCCCAGGGCACTGCTCAAGTGCTTCGGCGGACCGGCTTCAACACGCCCGGGCACACCATTGAGGCCCTCATGCAACAGGGTACGCAGCGACCAGCCAGCGCAATAACCGGCGAGCATGTCCAGGTCGTGCACATGCAAATCCGCCTCGCGGTGAGCCTGACCGATGGCTTCGCTGTACACCTCATCCAGCCAGTAGTTGGCCGTGACCTTGCCCGACACGTTCAGCACCAACCCGCCCAAGGAGTAGCCCTGGTTGGCGTTGGCTTGAACCCGCCAATCTTCACGGTTCAGGTATTCGTTCATCGAGGTCGCCACTTCGACCATGGTCCGGCGGTCGCGACGCAAACGCCCGTGCTGTTCGCGGTAGACGATATAGGCGCGCATGGCGAGGAAAAAACCGGCGTCCATCAACACGCGTTCAACACGATCCTGGATTTGCTCGACGTGCAGCCTTGGCAATCCTTCCAGCCGGGCCAGTACGGCCTGGAGCAAGCCTTCGACTTCAACCTCGGTGTATTCCCCGGTTGCCTTGCCAGCGGCGATCAACGCCCGACGGATTTTGTCGGCATCGAAGGCAACCAGATTGCCATCGCGTTTGTGCAAGCGGTTACATCCTACTGAGATCAGCGTGCTCTGCATTCGGCCTCCAGACACAACATATAGATATTCAAATAAAACAAAACACAACATGCAGTGGATGGTACGGACAAAGTGCTGCTCTGCAATTGATCGACATCAAGAATCGCCGGCAAAAAAAGGCCGCCCTCGGCGGCCGAAAAAACGATGGATCAACCACCACTCATATTCATGAAACGCACAATCTGCACCTCCCCTCCGGGATTGAAATCGTGGCGCAATGGCTTGCCGCGCAAGGCTTTTTGCACCGCGTCGATCAGCGGTTGATCATCCAGCGGATAACGCCGCAGCAAACCACGCAAATCCAGCGCGTCGTCCTGCCCCAGACAAAGCAACAACCGCCCTTCAACGGTCATCCGCACCCGGTTGCAGCTGCCACAGAAGTTGTGACTATTGGGTGAAATGAAACCGATCCGGGTATCGGGATGGCGCTCCAGGCGCACGTAGCGCGCCGGTCCGCCGCTGTTTTCGGTGCTGTCGAGCAAGCGATGACGGCTGGCGATCAGCGCTCGGACTTCGTCGCTGGAACAAAACGACTCGCCTCGCGAACGGCCGACGTCGCCCAAGGGCATTTCTTCGATGAAACTGATATCGATGTGTTGATCGATGGCGTATTGCACCAACCCCAGGACTTCATCGAAGTTGCGCCCCTTCATCACTACGCAGTTGAGTTTGATTCGTTCGAACCCCGCGCTCCGCGCCGCTTCAATGCCGTTGAGCACCTGATCGAGATCGCCGTTGCGAGTGATTGCGCGAAATTTCTGCCCGTCCAGGCTATCGAGGCTGATGTTCATCCGCTTGACCCCCGCCTCCGCCAGCGGCCGCGCCAAACGGCCCAGTTGCGAGCCGTTGCTGGTCATCACCAGCTCGCGCAAACCGGGCAAGGCGGCGATGTTGCGGCACAGTCCAACAATGCCGGGACGGATCAGCGGCTCGCCACCGGTCAGGCGGATCTTGCGCACGCCCAAACCGACGAACAGGGTTGCCAGGCGCTGTAGTTCTTCCAGCGTCAGGACCTGCTGACGCGGCAGGAACGTCATGTTTTTCGCCATGCAATACACACAGCGAAAATCACAACGGTCTGTCACCGACATCCGCAGATAGTCAATCTGCCGTCCAAAGCCATCCTGCATTACAGCGTTCATCACATCTCCCGGTTGGCCAAGTGGTTACTGCACCAGCGGTGAGTCGGCGCCCTGCAAATGGATGCCGCGGATATCGGCGGCACCGATCAGGGTTTGCAGGTATTGCACCAAGGCTTTTTGCCAAACGCCTTGCTGCAACTGCGTGCGGATTGCCGTTGACACCACCTCATAGGGCAATGGCATGCCTTCGATCCGCTGATCGACACTGACCACATGCCAACCGTAGCGACTTTCCAGTGGTTTACTGGCCAGCCCCGGTGCCAGGGTGAACAGCTGACGCTCGAGTTCCGGCACAGTCTGGCCCTTGCTGATCTGCCCCAGGGAACCGCCTTGAGCCTTCGACGGACAAGCCGAATATTTCACTGCCAGCTCGGCGAAACTGCCGGGGAAATCCGTCAGCCGCTGCAGCAGGATTTCGGCCTGGACATGCGCAAGGGCGCGGGCCTCGGCATCGTCCGGCGCACACTCAAGCAGGATGTGCCGCACCGCCAGCAACGGCGCGCTGTGAAAGCGCCCGCGATTGTTTTCGTAGTAACGAAGGCTGGTCTGCTCGTCGCACTGAGGCACCTGCACCTCACGTTCGAGCAACAAGCGCGTGGCCGCTTCTTCTTCGTTCTCACCGGCACCGACCTCCAGCGACACGCCGAGCTCGGCAATGCGCTGCTGCAACAATTCGCGGATCACCAACGCCCTGGCGGCCAGATAGACCGCCTCCTCACGGCTCTCGGCCGGATGATATTGCAGCTCCTGAGCCATCGCTTCCGGGGTGATCGACACCTCGTTGACGCTGATGATCGGCCACTCCTGTTCGCTACTGGCGATCAACTGCGCCGGGGCGTCATTGGCAGCCGGTTCAACCGGGAGTGCTTCAAACTGCAGCGCCCCGGCCGGCGCGATGTCGACAACATCGGGTTCCGCTTGCTTGGAAGAACCGCAGCCACCGCTGCCCCCTTTACCGCCACCACATCCACATCCACCTGACATGATTGTCTCCTCAGATTTTCTGCCGAACGATTTGATAACGGCGTCCCAGGTACCAGATCGGTGCACTGACCATGTGTACGAGACGGGTGAAGGGGAACAACACAAACAGGGTCAAACCGAGAAACACATGCAGTTTGTAGGTCAAGCCGACCGGCGCAATGGACGCTGCCGCTTCCATCGGACGCAACAGCACGGTGTTCTGCGCCCAATCGGCGAGCATCACCATCACCGAGCCGTCCATGTGTTCGGTGGACGCGACGATTGTCAGCAGACCGAGCAGCAATTGCGCCAACAGCACCAGCAGAATCAAGATGTCCGAAACACTGGAGGTGGCGCGAACCCGTGGATCGCTCAGTCGCCGATTGACCAGCATCAGTAGACCGACCAGGCACAACAGGCCGAAAAGCCCACCGGAGACCATCGCCAGTAACTGCTTGTTTTCAGTGCTGATCACATGGTGATAAACCGACGCTGGGGTCAGCAGGCCGACGAAATGCCCGGCCAACACGAACAACACACCGATATGGAAGAAGTTGCTCGCCATGCGCATGCCGCGCTGATTGAGCATCTGACTGGAGCCCGCCTTCCAGGTGTACTGCGACAGATCGAAGCGTGCCCAACTGCCAATCAGGCAAATCGCCAGGGCGACATAGGGATAGATCCCAAACAACAACAGATTCCATTTAGACATTACCCACCTCCCCGGCCGGCACGGCGGCCAGCCCTTCATGCTGAAAATCCACCCAGTGCAACGGCACCGCGCTTTCCTCCCGGGCCTTGCCCGGTGCGCTTGGCAGCGAACTGCAACGGTCCTGCTGTTCGGCCTGAAGAAAGTCCACGGCCTCCTCTTCCCAGATCTTGTCGAGGGCTTCGAGGGAGTCATCGCGAGGTTCCGCGGCGACCTGCGCCCGCAGGTCGGCGACCGCCTGATGGGGCTCGGCTCCGGCAATTTGCAGCAGTGCCCGGAAACAACTGGCATACGCGCTCTCACGCTCCTCCAGGCGCGCCGCGAGCAAGGCCAGCAAGTGCGAAACATCCGCCAGGCCCTCGCGGGCCTCGATGTCTTCGCGGGTGGAAAGGAACTCCAGATACAACGGGATATAATCCGGCAGCTCTTTGACGCCGATGGCAAAGCCGGCGGCTTCGTACTGCGCCATCATGTCGACCATCGCCTGACCGCGGTCGCGGGATTCACCGTGCACATGTTCGAATAACAGCAGCGACAGTGAGCGACCCCGACCGAACAGCGCACCGTAGTGCTCTTGTCCGTCCATTAGGTCATTGGCGCAGATCAGCTCCAACAGCTCGAACAACGCACCACGCTGCTTGGGGCTGATTTCTCGTGACTGGATAATCGCCTGCTCCAGTTCGTCGCGACCGCCAATCAATATCTCGGTCGGGTAGTCGAGCAGCAGCGAAATCACTTTGAGAATTTGCATGCTCATTCCTCCCACAACTGGACGGTTTTCAGAATGTCGCGGCGGTTGGCTTTCTTGGCGCCGAACATGTTGGTGTCGGAGCTGCCGCTACAGCCGCTGCCGAAACTGAAGCCGCAACCGGAGCGTTCGGCAAAGGCGTCACTCATCGCGTCTTCACGGTGTGCGCTGGGCACCACGAAACGGTCTTCGTAGTTGGCGATCGCCAGGTAGCGATACATCTCTTCTACTTGAGTCACGCTCAAGCCGACATCCGCCAGCACTTGCAGGTCCTGAACGCCATCGACTTGCTCGGAACGTTTGTAGGCACGCATCGCCAGCAAGCGTTTGAGCGCACGTTTGACTGGCCTTTCATCGCCAGCGGTCAGCAGGTTGGCCAGGTAACGCAGCGGAATGCGCAGGCTGTCGACATCCGGGATCACCCCGTTCATACCGACGGTTCCGGCGGTCGCCGCGTTCTGGATCGGTGACAGCGGCGGTACGTACCAGACCATCGGCAGGGTGCGATATTCCGGGTGCAGCGGCAGCGCAAGTTTCCAGTCCACGGCCATTTTATAGACCGGCGAACGTTGGGCGGAATCGATCACCGACTGCGGCACACCATCGGCCAAGGCCTGACGGATTACCGCCGGATCGTTCGGATCGAGGAAGATCTCCAGTTGTTTCTCGTACAGATCCTGCTCATTGGCGGTGCTCGCCACTTCGCTGATGCGGTCGGCGTCATACAGCAGCACACCGAGGTAACGGATACGCCCGACGCAGGTTTCGGCACAGACCGTTGGCATCCCGGCTTCGATACGCGGGTAGCAGAAGATGCACTTCTCGGACTTGCCGCTTTTCCAGTTGAAATAGATCTTCTTGTACGGGCAGCCACTGATGCACATCCGCCAGCCGCGGCATTTCTCCTGGTCAATCAGGACAATCCCGTCTTCCTCACGCTTGTAGATCGCCCCGCTCGGGCAGGACGCCGCGCACGTAGGGTTGAGGCAGTGCTCGCACAGGCGCGGCAAATACATCATGAAAGTGTTTTCGTACTCGCCGTAAATGTCCGCCTGAATCTTGTCGAAGTTCTTGTCCTTGCGGCGCTTGGCGAATTCGGTACCGAGAATTTCCTCCCAGTTCGGGCCCCACTCGATTTTCTCCATGCGTTTGCCGGAGATCAGCGAACGGGGACGTGCCGTCGGCTGGTGCTCGCCCAGAGGTGCTGTGTGCAGGTGCTGGTAATCGAAGTCGAAAGGTTCGTAGTAGTCGTCGAGGCTCGGCAGGTCCGGGTTGGCGAAAATATTCGCCAACACACGGAATTTACCGCCGATGCGCGGGTTGATCGTGCCGTTGGCGTTACGAATCCAGCCGCCCTTCCATTTGTCCTGGTTTTCCCATTCTTTGGGATAGCCGATGCCGGGTTTCGATTCAACGTTGTTGAACCAGGCGTATTCCATGCCTTCGCGGCTGGTCCAGACGTTCTTGCAGGTGATCGAGCACGTGTGGCAACCGATACATTTGTCCAGGTTCAGAACCATGCCGATTTGTGAGCGAATCTTCATCTCAGTTCTCCTCGATATCGGTCGGCAGGGGACGCGGCAGGTCATCGCCGGACGAACCATCGAGCCAGTCGACTTTGGCCATCTTGCGCACTACGACGAATTCATCGCGGTTGCAACCGACCGTGCCGTAATAGTTGAAACCGTAAGCTTGCTGGGCGTAGCCGCCGATCATGTGGGTTGGCTTGAGCACCACCCGGGTGACCGAGTTGTGGTGGCCGCCACGGGTTTTGGTGGTTTCCGAACCGGGCACGTTCACGATCCGTTCCTGTGCGTGGTACATCATCACCATGCCTTCCTTGACTCGCTGACTGACCACCGCCCGGGCGGTCAACGCACCGTTGACGTTGAAGCACTCGATCCAGTCGTTGTCTTCAATGCCGGCACGTTTCGCGTCGATCTCCGAGAGCCAGACAATCGGTCCGCCACGGCTGAGGGTCAGCATCAGCAAGTTGTCGCTGTAGGTGCTGTGAATGCCCCATTTCTGGTGCGGAGTGATCCAGTTCAGGACGATTTCGGTCTCACCGTTGCTACGCTTGCCTTTCACCCCTTCGATGGTGCGGGTGTTGACCGGCGGCCGATAACTCATCAGTTGCTCGCCGAACGCCTGCATCCAGGGGTGATCCTGATAGAACTGCTGGCGACCGGTGATGGTGCGCCATGGAATCGCTTCATGAACGTTGGTGTAGCCGGCGTTGTAGCTGACGTGATCGTCTTCGAGACCCGACCAGGTCGGGCTGGAAATGATCTTGCGCGGCTGGGCCTGAATGTCGCGGAAACGAATCGCCTCGTGGGCCTTGGACAGCGCCAGGTGGCTGTGATCGATGCCGGTGAATTCCGACAGCGCGGCCCAGGCCTTGACGGCTACATGACCGTTGGTTTCCGGTGCCAGGGACAGAATCACTTCAGCGGCATCAATCGCCGTATCGATTTTCGGCCGACCGTGGCTGATCCCGGCGTCACCTTCGTGGTGATTGAGTTCACCGAGGAATTTCACTTCGTCTTCGGTGTTCCAGTTAATGCCCTTGCCGCCATTGCCGTGTTTTTC
This sequence comes from Pseudomonas sp. GW822-FHT02D10, assembly GCF_058802345.1. NCBI lineage: Bacteria > Pseudomonadati > Pseudomonadota > Gammaproteobacteria > Pseudomonadales > Pseudomonadaceae > Pseudomonas > Pseudomonas sp. GW822-FHT02D10. The sequence continues at coordinate 285,216 of NZ_JBXAOB010000005.1, read as the reverse complement.
CAGCAATGGACCCAGTGAGGAGAACTGCTTGTAGATGTTCGGGTAGTCACGCTCCACCACATGCAGGTTCGGCGCGTTCTTGCCCGGCTCCGGTGCCACGCCGGCGCTTTTCCAGTCGGTGCCGCCAAATGGCTGGGCCAGTTCGCCGACGCTGTCGTGCATCAACGGGATGGTCACCAGATCCTTTTCAACCCCCAGGTGCCCGACCGCCATGCTGGAAAACGCCTTGGCGATGCCTTTGTAGATTTCCCAGTCGGAACGCGATTCCCATGCCGGGTCGATGGCCGCCGACAACGGGTGAATGAACGGGTGCATGTCCGAGGTGTTCATGTCGTCTTTTTCGTACCAGGTTGCGGTCGGCAACACGATGTCCGAATAGACACAGGTCGAGGACATGCGGAAGTCCAGTGTGGTGACCAGATCAAGCTTGCCGATCGCGCCCTCGTCCACCCATTCGGCTTCTTCGGGTTTGCAATCGCCGACCTGGCCGATGTCTTCGTTCATCACGCCGTTCCTGGTGCCGAGCAGGTACTTGAGCATGTACTCGTGGCCCTTGCCCGAAGAGCCCAACAGGTTGGAACGCCAGATGAACATGTTGCGCGGGAAGTTCACCGGGCTGTCCGGCTGTTCGCAGGAGAACCGCAGCGAGCCGTCCTGCAACGACTTGACCACGTAGTCTTTCGGGTCCATGCCGGCCGCGGCGGCATCGCGGCAGATATGCAGCGGGTTGGTGTTGAGTTGCGGCGCGCTGGGCAGCCAGCCGGCGCGTTCGGCGCGGATGTTGTAGTCCAGCGCATGCTCGGGAAATTGCGACTTATCGGCCAGCGGCGAGAGCACGTCGTGCATGCTCATTTTCTCGTGACGCCATTGCGAACTGTGGGCGTAGAAGAAGCTGGTGCCGTTCATTTGACGTGGCGGACGGTTCCAGTCCAGACCGAACGCCAGTGGCAACCAGCCGCATTGCGGGCGGAGTTTTTCCTGACCGACGTAGTGCGCCCAACCGCCACCGGTCTGACCGACACACCCGCAAAGCATGAGCATGTTGATCAGCCCGCGGTAGTTCATGTCCATGTGGTACCAGTGATTCATCGCCGCGCCGACGATGATCATCGAGCGGCCCTTGGTCTTGTCGGCGTTGTCGGCAAACTCACGGGCAATCTGGATCGCTTTCTCACGACTCACGCCGGTGATCTGCTCCTGCCAGGCCGGGGTGCCGGGCACCGAAGCGTCGTCATAATCCTTGGCAACGTTGGCGCCACCCAAACCGCGATCGATCGCCAGATTGGCGGCCGACAGGTCGAACACGGTGGCGACTTTGGCCACGCTGCCGTCCGCCAGAACGATGCTATGCACCGGCACACGGCGGTATTGCACGGCATCGCCGGCCACGTGCTGGAAGTGCTCGTGGGACTCGCCGGCAAAATACGGGAACGCCACTTCGGCGACGTCATCGCCGATCAGGCTGAGTTTCAGGTCGATCTCACGTCCTTCGCCGCCTTCACGAGCAAGGATGTTCCACTTGCCCTTCTCTCCCCAGCGATAGCCGATGGAGCCTTGGGGGGAGACCAGTTCACCGCTGACATCCAGGGCGATGGTTTTCCATTCCGGGTTGTTCTCCTGGCCGAGGTTGTCGGTCAGGTCACTGGCGCGCAAGAAGCGGTCGGGCTGGTAGCCGGCGCCCGGCGCCACATCCGCCATTTGTTTGAGCAGCACCAACACCGGCAAATCAGTGAAACGCTTGGCGTATTCAGTGAAATAGGCGCTCGGTTTGTCCAGGTGAAATTCTTTGAAGATCACATGGTTGAACGCCTGCGCCAGCGCCGCATCGGTGCCCTGCTTGGGGTTGAGCCACAGATCGGTGAGTTTGGCCACTTCCGAGTAATCCGGGGTGATCGCCACGGTCTTGGTGCCCTTGTAACGGACCTCTGTAAAGAAGTGCGCATCCGGGGTACGGGTCTGCGGGACGTTGGAGCCCCAGGCAATGATGTAGTTGGAGTTGTACCAGTCGGCCGATTCCGGCACGTCGGTCTGCTCGCCCCAGACCATCGGCGAGGCCGGTGGCAAGTCGCAGTACCAGTCATAGAAGCTCAGACAGGCGCCGCCGATCAGCGACAGATAACGGGCACCCGCGGCATAGCTGACCATCGACATGGCCGGAATCGGTGAGAAACCGACGATTCGGTCAGGGCCGTATTGCTTGATGGTGTAGACGTTGGCCGCGGCAATGATCTCGTTGACTTCTTCCCAACTGGAGCGAATGAAGCCACCCATGCCGCGTTTGCTTTTATAGGAGTCGGCCTTGACCTTGTCCTCGACGATGCTGGCCCAGGCTTCGACCGGTGCCATAGTCTGCCGTGCATCGCGCCAGAGCTTGAGCAACGGCTTGCGGATTTTCGGGTACTTGAGCCGGTTGGCGCTGTAGATGTACCAGCTGTAGCTGGCGCCACGCGGACAGCCGCGCGGTTCATGGTTGGGCAGGTCGTTGCGGGTGCGCGGGTAGTCGGTCTGCTGGGTTTCCCAGGTGATCAGGCCGTTCTTGACGTAGATTTTCCAGGAGCAGGACCCGGTGCAGTTCACCCCGTGGGTGGAACGCACGATCTTGTCGTACTGCCAGCGCGAACGGTAGACGTTCTCCCAGTCGCGAGACTCTTTGCGGGTCTCTCCGTGACCGTCGGAAAACTCGTTTTGCTTGCGGTTGAAAAACCGCAGTTGATCCAGTAAATGACTCACGGTGTAGTCCTCTCAGGCTTGCTGCGGGGTTCTGTGCCCCGCCCACGCAATGGTTGGATTCGGGTCGTCTCAGCAGGGGGTCGCGGCGCCTTTACGTGCGTACCACCACCAGGTCACCACGATGCAGCTCAGGTAAAAACCGACGAACATGTAGAAGGCCATCTCCGGCCCTCCGGTCTGGGCCATCGAAGTGCCGAAGGATTTGGGAATGAAGAACGCACCGAAGGCGCCGATGGCCGAACTGAAGCCGAGGACGGCGGCCGACTCTTTGCCGGCATCCTTGAGCGCTTGTTCGCGCACGGTGGGTGGTTTTCCGACGGAGGCTTTTTCATGCAGGGTGCGGAAGATCACCGGGATCATCCGGAAGGTGGAGCCATTGCCGACACCCGTGGTGATGAACAGCAGCATGAACATGCCAAGGAAGCCGTAGAAGTTGCCGCCCGAACCGTTCTGAGGGAGGAAGTGCAATACGCCGAAGACCATCACGATCATCAGCATGAAGTTCCACAAGGTCACTTTCGCGCCACCGAGTTTGTCCGCCAGCCAGCCGCCCAATGGGCGTACCAGCGCACCCACCAACGGACCGAGGAAGGCGAATTTCAAGGCGATGACGTCCGGGAAGGAGGTCTTGATCAGCAACGGAAACGCCGCGGAAAAGCCGATGAACGAACCGAAAGTCGCCAGGTACAGCCAGCACATCAGCCAGTTGTGCTTGCGCTTGAAGATCACGGCCTGGTCGCTGAACGAAGCGCGAGCACTGGACAGATCATTCATGCCGAACCAAGCCAGTACCGTCACCAACACAATGAACGGCACCCAGATGAACCCGGCGTTTTGCAGCCACAACTGGCCACCGTCCGGCAGCGCTTGCGGTTGACCACCCATGAAACCGAACACACCGAAGGTAATCACCAGCGGCACGCAGAACTGCATCACCGAGACACCCAGGTTACCCAGCCCGGCGTTGAGGCCAAGGGCGGTACCTTGCTGGGATTTGGGATAAAAGAAGCTGATATTGGACATGCTCGAGGCAAAATTGCCGCCACCAAAACCGCAGAGCAAGGCAATCAATACGAACACGCTGTAAGAGGTGCTCGGGTTCTGCACGGCGAAACCCATCCAGATCGAGGGCAATAGCAGCGATGCGGTACTCAGGGCGGTCCAGCGCCGGCCACCGAATATCGGCACCATGAACGAGTAGAAGACGCGCAGGGTCGCACCGGACACCCCCGGCAACGCCGCCAGCCAGAACAGTTGGTCAGTGGTGAAACTGAAGCCGATGGCGTTCAAACGCACGATCACCGTGCTCCAGACCATCCACACCGCAAAGGCCAACAGCAGCGCAGGAATGGAAATCCACAGGTTGCGAGTGGCGGTCTGTTTGCCACTACGACCCCAGAACGCGGGGTCCTCGGGGCGCCAGTCATGAATGACCGGGCCTTTGTCAGGCTTTTGCAGAACGGACATATTCTTCTCCTTGGGCAATGCTGGAAAACGGGGAAGCGGTCACCGGCAGCGCTTTACCAAACACCGGGCTCTTGCGTATTTCGCTGAAGTACATCCAGGTGAGGGAGACCCAGACCACGCCGTACATCAACATGAAGCAGGAAGAGCGCACGCCGGTGAGGTCCACCAGGGCGCCGAACAGGATCGGCAGCACGAAACCACCCAGGCCGCCCGCCAAGCCGACGATGCCGGACACGGCGCCCATGTTTTTCGGGTAGTCATTGGCGATGTATTTGAAAACCGAGGCCTTGCCGAACGCGAAGGCGATGCCCATGACGAACAGCAGCACGGTGAACAGCGCGGGATTCAGGCCGATGTGGAAATTCAATGGACCGTTGAGGGTCTGCACTTGCAGTTGGGTCTGGGGATACGAGAGCAGGAACAGGCAGATCCAGCTGACCCACAACACCCACCAGGTCACGCTTTGCGCGCCCCAACGATCCGACATCCAGCCGCCGACGGCACGCAGTACACCGCCGGGCAGGGAAAAACAGGCCGCCAGCAGCGCCGCGCTTTGCAAGCTGAAACCGTATTCCTGCACGTAGTACTTGGTCATCCACAATGCGAGGGCGACGTAGCCACCGAAGACGATCGAGTAGTACTGGCAGTAGCGCCACACTGCAGGGTCCTCCAGCGCTCGTAGTTGCTCACGCAAACTGGCGCCCGTGGCACTGCGGTGGTCCTGGTTCTCGGCGCTCAGGAACCAGAACAACAGCGCGGTGATGAAAAGGATGGCGCTGAAGACTTTTGGTACCAGCTGCCAACTGCCGGCAGCGATCAGTGCCGGCGCGAGAAACTTGGTCACCGCGGCCCCGGCGTTGCCCGCACCGAAGATGCCCATCGCAAAACCCTGATTCTCCTTGTCGAACCATTTGGCGACGTAGGCAATCCCCACTGAAAACGAACCACCGGCCAGGCCGACGAACAAACCCAGCACCAGGAACTGCCAGTAGGCGGTGGCGTGGCTGATCAGGTACAGCGGTGTCACGCAGGCCAGCATCAGCAGGAAGAACACGCTGCGTCCGCCAAAGCGGTCAGTCAGCAGGCCCAGCGGCAAACGTATCAGCGAGCCGGTCAGCACCGGGGTCGCGGCCAACAGGCCGAACTGGGTTTCGTTGAGCTGGAGCAGTTCCTTGATCGGCACCCCGAGCACGGCAAACATCATCCAGACCATGAAACACACAGTGAAGGCCAGCGTGCTCATGCCCAGCACCAAGCCTTGTCTTACACGCGGTTGGGTCACAATGCTCTCCAGTCAGTTAGCCATGGCGGCAGACTAGAGAGACAAACCCCGCAAAAACTTGATTCATGTCAACGAAGCCCATGGGGGCATAGGCCTATGCTTATGCGGTCTACCTCTAAGGAGGTAGTTCAGGAAAACCTAAAAACCATTTATTTATCAGCCTCTTAAGGTTTTCCAGCAACGCCATTGCTGACAGGGAGACGTCGACAACTCTTTAGAGGTAGCGCACCCGGGACGGGATGCAAAACCGCATTCTGGGGCGCCGCATGCTCAGTTTTCCTGCCTTCTCCCCGGATCAGCACCGATGATGCGCTGGTTGCGCAGCTCCCTGCCCGCCCGCGCCGGGCTGGCGGTGATCCTGATCGCCGTACTCGCCCTCGCCAGTTCATTGAGCGCCGGACTGATCGCCTGGTTCAGCCAGGGCGATGCTGCCGCTATCAACACCGCCGGCTCGGTGCGCATGGAGACTTACCACCTGAGCTGGAAACTGGCCGCTGGCGCAACCGGCGAAGAAATCGCCAGCATCACCGACAGCCTGCAAACCCGCCTGAACAGCCAGTCACTCAAAGCAGTACTGGAAGATGGGCCGACCACCGCTCTGCAAATCAGCTATGGGCAAATCCAGCAATACTGGAACGAGGATTTGCTCCCGACTCTGCAGCGCGGCGATACCACCGCTTTCCAAGCCGAGACCCAGCCGTTCATTGAACAACTGAACCACTTCGTCAGCCTGTTGCAACACCAAAGCGAACAAAAGCAAGGCTGGCAACAGGCGATCCAGGGCCTGGCCTTGTTCACCACCCTGATCGTCCTGCTGGTTGGGCTATACGAACTGCAGTACGGCGTTGTCACGCCCTTGAAAGAGTTGGTGGACGCCACCCAGCGCTTTCGTCGCGGCGAATTCAAGGTGCGGGTCAACCATCAGTCCCAGGACGAACTGGGCCAATTGGCCATGAGCTTCAACGCCATGGCCGAGACGATCGAAGAGTCGCATCGCACCCTGGAGAGTCAGGTCCAGCAAAAAACCCTGAACCTGCAACAAGCCAATGCCGCCCTGGAGCTGCTGTACCAAAGCAGCCGAAGCCTGGCCACACGCCTGGCCAATGCCGAAGGGCTGGATGAGTTGATCCGGCGTTTCCAGCAACGCCTGCCCGGCTTGAGTCTGTCGCTGTGTCTACAAGGACACTTGCAGGCGCCTGCCCAGCAGTTGCTCGCCCTGCATGGCGCAAACGTCCGGGATGTCTGCGCCAGCAGCGATTGCGCTACTTGCCAGAAGCACCATAAGGCCAACCCGCAAACCTTCAGCATCAGCAACCAGGGCAGCGAACTGGGTGAGCTCAAGGCGCACTTTGTCGACGGGCATCCAACGCAAGCCTGGGAAACCCAGTTGATCCAGGCCCTGGCCAACCTGATTGGCACCTCGCTCTCGCTCAAACGCCAACGGGAACAGGATCATCGCCTGTTGCTGCTCGAAGAGCGCACGATCATTGCCCGCGAGCTGCACGATTCACTGGCCCAGGCCCTGTCCTATATGAAGCTGCAAGTCAGCCGCATGCAGACCCTGATGCGCCGTGGCGAACCGGTCGAAACCCTGGAAACCGTCACCGCCGAATTGCGCGAGGGGCTGAACAATGCCTACCGCCAGTTACGCGAACTGCTGACCACCTTTCGCTTGCAAATTCACGATGCGGGCCTGGTGCAGGAGCTCAAGGACACGGCTGAGGAGTTCTCCCGTCGTGGGGAATTTCAAGTGCACCTGCACGTCGACACGCTGGCCTTTCAGCTCTCGGCCAGCGAGCAGATCCACATTTTGCAGATCACCCGCGAGGCGCTTTCCAATTGCCTGCGCCACGCCCATGCGCAAAACGCCTGGCTGCAACTACGCCAGGACGGCGAAACCGTCAGGCTCATCGTCGAAGACGACGGGCGTGGGTTCAGCGGCAACGTCAACCAGCGCGAACACCACGGCCTGAACATCATGGATGAACGTGCGCGCAGCTTGCGCGGCCAACTGCAGATATTTTCCAGGGAGCCGCAAGGCACCCGCGTCCAACTGGAATTCCAACCGGAATTTCTCGGACAGCACACAGAAGGTAGCGTCACATGAATCCATCCCTGCAACACACGATCCTGCTGGTAGACGACCATCCGATGATGCGTCACGGCATCCGCCAGATGCTTGAGCTCGAAGATGATTTCGAGATCGTCGGCGAAGCTGGCAACGGCGAAGAAGCTCTCAGCCTCATTGAACCGCTGCAACCGGATCTGGTTTTGCTCGATAACAACATGCCGCAGATGAATGGCATCGAAACCCTGCGCCGATTACGGGCAATGCACTACACCGGGAAAGTGTTGCTGTTCACTGTGTCGGACGCCGAAGACGATATTCGCGACGCACTGCGTCTGGATGCTGACGGTTACCTGCTCAAGGACATGGAGCCCGAACTGTTGATTCAGTACATCCGTGATGCACTGAACGGCGCGTTGGTGATCAGCCCGGGGCTGACTCAAGTCATGGCGCAGGCGCTGCGCTCACCGCCACGCCAGGCCGTGGTGGAACTGACCGAGCGTGAGCGTCAGGTGTTGAAAACCATCGCCAGCGGCTTCAGCAACAAGGTCATCGGGCACAAGCTGGGCATTACCGAAGGGACGGTCAAGGTTCACGTCAAGAACCTGCTGCACAAACTCGGATTACGCTCGCGGGTCGAGGCGGCGGTGTGGGCCATGGAGCATCTGCGCAGTGCGGGCTGACGGGCATCCCTCTTTGGAGGTAGGCCAGCAGAGGCATAGGTCATCCGGCCTGCGCTCTCTACTATAAGCGTCAGCGGAGGTACGCCATGCTGACCCACCCTTCCATCGTTTTAATCTTGCGCCGTCATCATTTGTTCAGCCAATTGCCTGAGAAGGTCTTTGAGGACGTCTGTAGCCTGGCCATGCTCAAGCGCCTGAATTGTCACAGCACACTCCTGCATCAAGGGGATCCGGCCAAGCGTTTTTTCCTGCTGGTCAGCGGTCAGATCAAACTGTACAGGCTCACCGGCGAAGGTCAGGAGAATGTGGTGGAGATCATTCAGCCTGGCCAAACCTTTGCCGAAGCCTTGCTGTTCAGCCAGGCCCGACTCTACCCGGTGAGCGCGACCGCCCTGAAGGACAGCGTGCTGGTGAGTATCGAGGGCAGCCATTACCGCAAAGCCCTGGAAGACCAGCCAAAAGTCTGCCTGGCAATCCTGACGAGCATGAGCATTCACCTGCACCAGCGTCTGCGGGACATCGATACCTTGACCATGGTAAGTGCGAGCCGTCGGGTCATTAATTTCCTGTTCCAGGAGCGCAACCCGGTCACCGGCCAGATTGTCTTGCAGGTGTCCAAACGCCTGGTGGCGTCGAAACTGGGGATCCAGCCAGAAACCTTTTCGCGGATTTTGCATCGGTTGGTGGAGTGCGGCCTGATTGCAATGGAGCGACGCCATATCTGCATCCTCGCTGAAGAGGATCTGGCCACGTACCAACAGTAGCCGGGCCAGTCTCGGATTTGACCATGGTCAAGGCGCAATACTGCCAGCCTTGCACACTGGCAGAGTCCATCAGTGGAGAACCCTCATGCCCGATTCAACCCTGCCTTTGGTCTACTCCTGCTCCGGTTGTTCCAATGTCGCCCAACTGGCCAACAGCCTGGCCTTGCGCCTGGATCGCGCAGGCCTGGCCGAAATGTCCTGCATCGTCGGTGTCGGCGGGCATGTCGCTGCACTGGTCAACAAAGCGCGCTCGGGACGGCGGATCCTGGCGCTGGACGGCTGCCCGTTGCAATGCGTCGAAAACTGCCTGAAACAGCATGGCCTGCACGCCGATGTGCACCTGATCCTCAGCCATCACGGCCTGCGCAAACGCTATGGCGAGGACTGCACTGAGGAGCAGAGTGATGAGTTGTTTGAGGAGGTTAGACGGTTGCTTGGTGGAGGGGATCTTCAGGAAGAGAACTGCCTGATCGAGGTTACCGAAACGGCTTGAGAAGACGAGCAGGTCCTAGTGTCAAACACCGAAACTGTGGCGAGGGGGCTTGCCCCCGTTGGACCGCGAAGCGGTCCTAAAACCGGTATCCGCGGTATGTCCGTTAGAAAGCATGAGCCGGTTTACGACTGCTTCGTCCGAACGCAGCCCGACCCGATAGCGGGCAAGCCACGCTCCCAGAAGGTAGCGGCTGATCACGCACTCTCGAGGACGCGCAACGCTTCGCTTGTCGCTTGCCTCAGCGCTTTTATGGTCGGGGTCAGACGCTCTGCACTGCCAGCGACTAACACTCGAAGCAAAGCAGGTTCGGTCCGACTGACCTTGTCATGGAGCGCTGCCAAGCTGACCGGAAAGTCATCCATCAGCCTCGCAGCGGCATGCAGTGAAGGGCATAAGCCCAATGAGACAAGGGCCATCAGCTCAACGATGCTCGAAAACAAAAGCTCGCACGGGTGTTGGCGTTGACAATCGGTGTGGCGTCATCACCCAGCGTGAAACTTTCTAACCAGTCCAGCTTGTGCTGTTGAGTGGCGATGTAGCCATCCATGGTGGCGGCAACGTAATAAACCAGCTTCGACAAAAACATTATTTTTGGCCCATATACTTTGCCATTTCGGCCTGAATTGATCATTCCCCATGTTCGCGCCCCTTCGGAAACTCTTCTGAATGCATACCGCTTTATAAATGACCGAAGGGACTGCCATTCTTCATTCGGATTTTTTTGAAGTCAGCTCAACCGACACTGCAAACCTAGTCTTGGCTTAGACAATGCGTCAAGAACTTAAAAAATTTCAGAAATTACTTACGGAAATTTCGAAGGTCGATCCTAGGACAGCAAGATACTTATCCAAAGAATCTGTAAGCCCATTCCTACAACCATTGCGACTAATGTTTCAAGCAACTTTCTAGCACTTCGCGGACATATAAAATCGCAACATTTTGAAACTAGCATTGATTTGACGTGAGCTCCATCATCTGCAAAACCTTATAGGCGTTGCGCAACAAACTTTCTCAAACGCAATACTATTGGCAGGATAAATAAAATGGACTTTCTAGTTAATGATGTAACCTTTGAGCTTGAACTGGACGCAGAAACCGCGGAGAAGTTCTCCGTCATTTTGAACGATGAAAGCCTGATGCACGCCGGTTTTGTGGCGCATCAGTCGAACAACAACGTGTTGACGCTGGCTCTGGCTGAAGACGTAAAAATCGCAGCCTGAAAAAACGGGAGGGAAGTAATTCCCTCCCGTTTTCTATTGTGTCGAACATGATGCTTGCTTATACCTTTCATCAGTCAAAGGTAACCCCTTATGAAAAGGCTTAGTTCGAGCCTTCGTCGCCGCAGTGCCGAAGAAACATTAAAGATTATCGTCAACGATATAGCCCCGCGATTGGGTATTACCCGGGTGACCGACACAACCTGGCTGGACCGCATAGGCATTCCTGTGTTTGCCAGCATACGACCTGATGCATTGAAGGGTTCGCTGTGCGTAAACGCTGGCAAAGGCCTCAGATCAGCAGAAGCCAAGATAGGCGCGTACATGGAAGCCATCGAGTTCAGCCTTGCGCAATACAACACCGCGCAACTGAAACTGTTAAAGACCACGCCGAGACAACTCATTGAAAGCCACGAAGGACGAATAGCGTTCAATCAGTTCTGCATGTTGTACGGCTTCTCTGCCGACGCCGACTCGCCCATCATGGCCATCGAAGTTGAAGATGTATTGCGCAAGCAAAAGGTGCTTGCACCCGCCGAACTGGTGTTCATTCCCTACCCCGAAAACCCTGGGCAACGACTCTTCGGGGAAAGCTCCAGTGGCCTGGCTTCAGGCAATGACTTGGTGGAAGCCTCGGTACACGCTGTTTGCGAACTCATGGAGCGCGATGTTCAAGCCTTTAATCACCTGCATGACCGCTCCTGCCTCGTCAATCTGGACCGCTACAGCGCAGAAACCGACGCCCTGATCAATAAAATCAATGACGCGGGGTTGAGCCTGTCGGTTCGTTACACCGAGAACTGTTTTGGCCTGGCCTACTTTCAGGCTTTTATCATGGAAGAGTCCTCCCAGGCGCCCATCTCTGTGGCCACCGGTTCAGGGTTGCATCCCATCAAGGAAATCGCCTTGATCCGGGCCATCTGCGAGGCGGCCCAAAGCCGTTTAAGCCACATCCACGGAGGCCGGGACGACATCATCGAGCGCGTCAAATACTTCGAGAAGAAGGGCCGTTCGGCCGAACTTCAGGCCATCTCACGCTTGCGTACCGTGGCCACCTCCCAGGACCAGATGATCGATTACTCCTCCATCGACTGCCAGGAAGCCGCGATCCCCACGATCGAATCGGCCTGGGAGTTGCTCATTGAGCGGTTGCAGCGCGTCGGGCTCAGTACCGTGCTAAGGGTTTTGCTCAGTAAAGCGACGGACGACATCACCGTGGTCAGAATCATTATTCCGGGGCTTGAAGCCTTTGAACCCGGTTTGAAAAGGGTCGGTCCGAGGTTACTTACGTATGTCAAACAAAGCGCTTGAGGCATGCACGCTGTTTGCGGGCCCCTCCCTGCAAGGAATAGACAGTCAATTACTGTGCGGTGATGGCCTGGTGTTACGCCCGCCCGTCAAACGCGGCGATATCGAACGCCTGGTGGCGCAATCGCCCCCTTCGAACCTCGCCATTGTCGATGGCGTGTTCCATGCACACCCTGCCGTCGGCCATGCCGAGATACTCGACGCCCTGGGCGCGGGTTGGCGTATTTGGGGATTGTCGTCCATGGGTGCCATTCGCGCTTGTGAAATGGATACGCTGGGAATGACAGGCTTTGGTGAAGTGTATCGACAATTCGCCAGCGATCCGGACATGTCCGACGACGAAGTGACCCTGATACATCAAGCACAAGAGCCCTTTCTTTCACTCAGCGAACCACTTATTCATATCAGGCAGTTTTTAAGACAGTGGACGACTGAACAGATCATTACGTCAGCACAAGAACAACACCTACTTCACTACCTGAAAAACATGTGGTACGGACATCGAACACTAAATTGTTTGAGAGAAGCCTTGCTGGCACTCCCTGTCGCGGAGAAACAAATAGACAACGCCCTGGCCAACTTTTCCGCCTACAGAATAAAGAGCCTGGACTTGATCGACTTTCTCAAACTGCAACCATGGACGAGGACGGTAAACAGAATGTCGCCATCAGAGATACTGTGTGAAATAAATGGTTTGCCCTTTGTGAACCCCATGTTCAATAGCAAAAAACTTTTAACGCTCGTCGCCGTTGTACGTAAAAATATCGAGGGAGGCGAGTTACCTTTAACCACCTATTTGCAACCAGACTTTGCCACTACCCTGTATAACCGGCACGTCGAAGGTGCGCCCGCATTTCCGCCCCATCAAGCGCTCGGTAACGCCGAGCAGATCATGTTGGCCGAAGCGAAGAGCAACCTCAAAGCCTTGCTGCCGGAATGGACCAGATTATTGGACCTGCCGGTTAATATACATAAGTTGCTGACTCAACAAGTCAGCCTGACCAATCCCGTACTGCCGCAACAAATGTTTCTGGGCGAAGCCGCGTTTACCAGCATGACGGACCTTGAAGAGTTACTGGTGCATGAACTGTCCCATATCTGGTCCAGTTTGATCGCTGAGATTTACGACTTCCAGCTCAAGGACAGTTCGAACGACTACATACTGCCATCAGGAACCGGCGGCAAGAACCCTAGGGGTGTCTTGCTGGCTTGCCTGTTTGCGGTCAGCGCCGTGAACTACCACCAGCGGTTGCTGGCCAGCGGTTCCGTGCGAGCTCGTCCCGAACGACTTGACTACTTGCACCAGTACTTCCTCAAAAGTCTGGCCACTCTCCAGGCTTCGGCCGAACTGTCCGAAATCGGAAAACTGATCACCTCCAGGCTGGATGCGTTTTCCAGCGACCTGACAACTGACGCCGTTCAAGGATGACCCATGGCAGTCGTACATTTTCCCCGGCAGTTCATGTCCTACACCGATCAGCATAAAACACACGCCATTGAGGGCTTGTGTGTCAGCGATGTACTGAACAATCTGACCGCACGGTTTCCCGACCTGATTGGCCCGGTCTTCTCTGAGGACCTGTACCCGCTGCCGTTCGTGGGGTTGTTCGTCGACGGCATGCCCGTGACCAGTGAGCATGACCGCCGTTGTCCCCTGGACAGTAATGCGCAATTGATTCTGATCAACGCAGTGGCAGGTGGCTGACATGCAATGCAACCTGAAAACGGACACCTCCCGTTACGCCCGCCAAATCATCCTCAGCGAGGTCGGCGCTCAGGGGCAGCAGCGCCTCAACGACAGCAAGGTGCTGGTGGTCGGCGCCGGGGGGCTGGGCTGCCCGGTACTCCTGTACCTGGCAGGTGCTGGCGTCGGGACGATCGGCATCGTTGATAACGACATCGTCGACGTGAGCAATCTGCACCGACAAATTCTCTATGCGATTGCCGATGTAGGCGACCTGAAAGTGTTGGCAGCCAAACGTCGCATCAATCAGTTGAACCCCGACATCGTCGTCCACACCGTTGCCACGACGCTGAACCCGGACAACGTCCTGTCGCTGCTGGCGGAATACGACATCATCGTCGACGCCACTGATAACTTCGACGCCAAATACCTCATCAGTGACGCCTGTATCGAGTGTGAAAAACCGATGGTCTATGCCTCGATCAGTCAGTTCGAGGGACAGGTGTCGGTATTTAACTATTACAACCGGGACACCCAACAACGGGGGCCGTGCTTCCGGGATCTGTTCGAAACACCGCCGCCACCGCACTTGACACAAAACTGCTCGGGAGCGGGCGTTCTTGGCGTCATACCTGGCTTGCTTGGTTGCTTTCAGGCCAATGAAGTACTCAAGCTCATCCTCCGTGCCGGGGAGCCCTTGAGCGGGCATTTGTTGTCTATTGATTGCCTGGACAACACTTTCCACCTGTTGAACATCAACAAAAAAACACGGGACCGGCCCCCTGCGAAAACGCTTGGCGCTACGACCACGTCTGCGTGGCGCGACAGCGACTGGCTGTCACCCAACACACTGCATGACTGGATAGCGACACAAGCGCCATTCCAATTGGTCGATGTGCGCGACGTCAGCGAGCATCAGCAAGGCTCGCTGGGCGGCAAACTGATTCCGCTCAAAGACATCATCAAGCGCCAGGAAGAACTCGATACCACCCGCCGTATCGTTTTCTATTGCAAATCCGGCGTCAGGAGCAAGGCGGCCCTGCTGGCAGTTCGCAGCGTCAGCCAGGAAGCGGAACTCTATAGCCTTGAGGGTGGCATCGAGCGATATCTGGCGATTTACCCTGATGAGCGTCACCCCGTCGTTTCTTGAACCCCCCTGATTGTGCAGTCACCCTATTCGGATCAAAGGTACGTCAATGAGTGCAAATTTTTCAGGCATTACGTGGGGCTTTCCCGGCATCGACCGACGTCTGCTGAAAGTGCAATTCAGCTTTTTACTGATGGTTCTGGGGGGACGGTGCAATCAACTGGCGGTGGCCTGGTGGGCCTTGCAGGAAACAGGCTCTGCGCTCTATTTCGCCAACATGATTGCCTGTTCCATCGCGGCGGAAGTGTTAGCCAAACCTCTGCTGGGATGGCTGGGGGACAAGTACAACAAAATCCTGATCATCAAGCTGGCCTCATGGATCAGCCTGCTGACAGCACTGTTGATGGTGGTGCTGTCCGCCACGGGGTCGTTCAACCCCTGGACGGTGGGCGCGCTGATGATGATCAGCAGTGCGATCGTCGGCGTACGCGACCCTCTCCAGGCGTCGATCATTCCTTTGTTTGCAGACGACGATAAAGTCTCCCTGGCCTTTCGGACCAAAAGCGTGATGTCGTCCTTTTCCATTCTGCTGGGGCCGGTACTGGCTAGCGGGTTGATTTACGGGTTCGGTATCACATTCGCCTTTGCCGCCGATTTTTTTGCGATTCTCATCGCCGGGGCGTTGATCGCGACCATCCCGAGCCGCATCGGTGCCACTGGCCAAGGCGAAAAAGCCCCGGGTGCCAGCGGCTTCAGCATGATCTATTCCGGCTTCAAAGTGGTTTACGGAGTGAAAGTCGAGTTTTACCTGGCCATCATTGCAATGCTGATCAACTTTGCCCTGTTTCCGTTCTTCACCATCCTGATCCCACTGTACGTAAAGGACGTCATCCAGTACCCGGTCACTTACATCGGTCTTCTGGATTCGTGCTTCGGGCTGGGCATTCTGGCGGGCAGTTACAAGATCATCGGCTGGTTATCCGACCGGGTCCCCCGTGACATGTGTGTATCCGCAGGTTTTGCATTACTGGGGTGCAACCTGGTGGTGGTCGGGACCGTTTCATCGTCGTTCATCGTGCCCGCGGCCTTTTTCTGCGGCGGCGTCGGCCTGATGTTGATCAACATCCCCACCTCTGCTGTGAGGTTGCTGGCAACGCCAAAACTCCATCGCAACCGGATTTTTGCCACGGTTTCATTTCTGTCTGCAGCGGCCAGCCCCTTGGGCAGTTTCGCGATGAACACCCTGATCGCCTATCTGGGGGTCGCACTGACAATCACCCTGCTGGGCGTCATGGTGCTGCTGTTGTCTCTGCTGGTCTTTCTGGTACCCGACTTCAAAACTTTCATGCGTTCCCAGGATACGCAGCTCAATGATGCCTATCTGGACAAATATCCCAAAGCGTTTGCGCACTGACGTGCCTCGCCGTACCCCGCCTCTTACAAACGGAGTTGCCTTTCACCATGCCGGACTTCAAGGATCGACCTGAATCTGCTCGACATGAACAGATCTTCTGCGGCCAATATTATGACGACATGAGCTGTACCGGTTTTCTGGGGGACCCGTCCAAGGATCGAATCTCGGTTCTGATGCTGGGGCTTTCGGACGGTGTGGCGCTGGCGCCGATCGCAGCCAGCACCAGAGTGGCCAGTCTGTTGGCCGTTGATCTGGACGAGACCGCACTCGTGCGCAGCCTCGACAACCGGAACCGACTTGCAGAGCATATCGACTTTGACAGCGTGGTCGCCGATGCCGCGCACTTCCTGGTCGTCACTCCTGACCGGTACGACGTCATTATTGTCGACCTCTACACCCAGAGCGCTTATGCCCCGATCGTGTTTGATCACGGATTCCACCAACTATTGAAGAGCCGCCTCAATCCCCTCGGTCACGTGGTGTTCAACGGTTTTGGCGTTCCCATGAACCTGGACCCGTTCAACGGCCCTACGCCCCAGGCTTGGCTCGCCCACTGCCTGAACGACAGCTGGGGCGACATTCATTACCTGCCCCACCGACGCAATGCGACGTTCATTATCGGCCCACCGCCATCAACCATACTGGGCACCTCACCAGCCGTGGAGTGTTTATGCGCCAGTGACCGGCTCTTTATGGACATCATGAGCCTTCGCCTGCGCTACCTGACACCCACGGTTATCCGTCACGCACCGCTTGTGCCCCCGGCGCTGGACTTCGTCGGGATTGATCTGGAGGTGCAAAAACGCTGGATGGACTCGTTACCGGCCTTGTCTGCACTGCTTCCGGCCTCGCTGAAGCTGAGCAAGCCCAACGATCTTCGTGTGTTACTGGATGACCCGGACGCTTGCCAAGCGCTGCAAGAGCGATTATTGAAGGACAAGTCGTCGCTGCGTACCACCCTAGCGTTGCTGATCGCAGGCGAAGTCAACTTCTCGGACCGCGATATGTCATGGCTCCCCGACTGGGTCGTCGCGACACTGGAGAACAGCGTCGAGATCCACCCACGAGACTGGCTGGAGGGTTTACTCCCTTACGCCTATGGCGTCATTACCCACAGAACCCGGGGAGATGTGTCCAAAGTGGAAGGTTTTCGACGGGCGCTAGCCCGATTGTCACCGAGTGTTTCCCTCACGCCCAGCGATAATGAACCCACAAGCGCTTACGCTGCCACACGTAAACCATAGAACACCTTCAGGCTTTCAGGCGTACCCGCGAACTGGCGGGCGTCACTGTCCCGGTCATTGGCCAGGGCACCTGGCGCATGGGCGAAGATCGCTCGGCCCACAAGCGGGAAGTCGCGGCCCTGCGCCAAGACATCGAACTGGGCATGACGTTGATCGATACCGCTGAGCCAGAGATGTCATGGCAAACGGGAATTGCATCGTTCGGTAGGGGGCGTTCGTGGAGCGCATACCTCCTCCAACGGGCTTCGCGTTTACAAGGTTATTGCGGGATACGCGGTCGGTGAGTTGGCGCAGCCTGTGATCTTTTGGCGGTTTCGGAGATGCCGAAGAGCAAGACCAAAAGATCGCAGCCTGCGGCAGATCCACAGGAGATCTGTGTACATCCGCAGGAGACAGGCCGGCTGTCAGGCCGCCTTCGCAGGATTCTCACACCGCCGCCAAGCCCTTCCCCGCCCGCTCCAGATTGCGCCACAGCCAGACAGGCAAGACGTCGGGGTCGAGGCTGTCGATCAGGTTCTTCAGCGCCAGCCCCAGTTCGGTATCGCCCTCGATGACCAGGCGTCTGCGAAAAAACAGCGTGTCCGGATCTTCCTGACGGCTGGCCAGGAGTAGAAACTCTCGCCAGTTGCCGCTGATGGTCACGTGCGCTTTGGCCTGCGCGGCAATTCGCAACCCCTCACAACTGAAGGTCAGGTACCAGGACAAGCCCAGGTCCGGAATACGCAGGCACAGCCAACGCCCGCGTAACACTTCGAACTCACCCTCGCGCAACGGCTCGGCGAGGCAGCGATTGAGCGCCTGCTGCAACGCCAGTCGCTGCACGGCAAAAGGCACCCGGCGTACCAACGGCAGTAATCGATCGGCACCTTTCAACAGCCACTTTTTTCGATTCAACACAGGCCGGCCTCCTCGACGCGCAACATGCCGGCCTGGCCATGCCAGTAGCCATTGCAACCTTCGACGAACAGCGGTGGTGTCTCGCCCAGACGAACCCGTTGATAGGCGGCAACCACCTCGGCCATGCCCTGAGCGCGAGGGCTCAAACGCAACAAGTCAGCACCGCAGGCCACCAGCCCGGAATAGTCAGCCAATAGATTGGTCACCTCGGCCGACATCGTTTGAATACCGTTGAGGGTGAACAACGGTTGCCCTTCCTGGCTGGTCAGTGCCAGGCCATCGGGGTAGTTGATGCAACAAAACTGGCAGTCGTCCTTGGGCCGGTTCTCCGCCCGGGCCGTAAAGCAGCGGGCGGAATAGGCCAACGGCAAATGCCCATAGGCGAAAATTTCCACCTCCGGCACCTTTTGACCGAGTTCGCGCACTTGCTCGAGCACATCGCCAATCAGCGCCGCCGAACACTCAACCGGCGGCACCCAGCGGGTCATTCCGCAGTCCAGCAATTGCGCCAGCGCATGCCCGTTGTACAGATTGAGAGCGGGACCTGCAACGAAAGGCAATTTGCGCTCGGCCAGGTACTGCACCGCTCCCATGTCGTTGGCCTCCACCAGCAATTGGCCGTTATCGCAGAGTCGGCGCAGGCTGGAGAGTTCGGAGGCGGCTTCGATCAGCGTCAGGCTGGAAAGCACCACCTGCGCCTGGCTGCACTCGTGCAATTCGCGCCCCAGACCCAGCCATTGATCCAATGAAAATGCCCGGCGTTTAGAACACACGGTTTCCCCCAGATAAATCACATCCAGGGGCAAGGCCGACATCTCGGCGTAAAAGTGACTGAGTTGCTCTTTGTCCCAGTAAAACAGGACCGGTCCCAGGCTGAGTTTCATGTTCCGTCCCTCATTGCCATGATCGATGATAAGCACCCAGGGTGGTCTGGCTGCCTTCGGACAAGCTGGCCAGCACCTGACGCCATTCATCCTTGACCCGAAAACTGCCCGGTGAACCACGATGGGCATCCAGCGCCGCCCGCCAGACGCGGGTGACTTGTTCGACATAGGCCGGGCTACGTTGTCGGCCCTCGATTTTTACCGCTTCGACGCCGATGGCCGTCAATTCCGGCAGCAAGTCCAGGGTGTCGAGGCTGGTGGGTTCCTCCAGCGCATGAAAGCGTTTGCCGTCGACCAGGAAGCGGCCCTTGCACAAGGTCGGGTAACCAGCCGGTTCGTCAGGGCTGTAGCGGTCGATCAGCACTTCGCTGAGTCGCGCGTTCAAGCCTTGGGCGTCCTCGCTCCAGCGCACGGCCTTGGCCGGCGAACAGACACCGCACAGGTTCGGCGACTCGCCGGTAATGTAGGAAGACAAGTGGCAACGCCCTTCAGCCATGATGCATAAGCTGCCAAAGCCAAACACTTCGATGGGCACCGGGCTGCTCGCGGCGACCTGACGGACCTGCGCCAACGACAACACCCGTGGCAGCACCGCACGCCGAATGCCGTAGCGCTGGGCATAAAACTCCAGCGCCGCAGCATGGGTCGCCGAGCCCTGGACTGACAGGTGCAACGCCAGTTGCGGATGTCGCTGGCTGGCATAGTTGAGCACCCCGGGGTCGGCGGCGATCAGCGCATCCACGCCGAAATCGGCGGCACGATCCACCGCTCGCTGCCAGCGCTCCCACCCCTTGGGCTGAGGGTAGGTGTTGACCGCGACATAGAGTTTGCGCTGATGCTGGCGGATGTGGGCGACCGCTGCGTCGAACTGCTTGTCGTCCATGTTCAGCCCCGCGAAATGTCGGGCATTGGTGTCATCGCGAAATCCGACATAGACAGCATCGGCGCCTTGGCGCACCGCCGCTTTAAGCGCAGGCAGGTTCCCTGCCGGGCAGACCAGTTGCATGGGAAGTCCTCATGAAAAAAAGCGTTTCGACCGTCGTCTGATGCCCGTGACGCAAGGGTCCGGGGCGATCGAAAAAGGCGCTGCCAGTCTAGCGAGACCGGCAGGCACGGCCTTGACGGCAATCAATTGCCATCAATGCATCAGGTCGGCGAAGGACAGGAACATCACGTTGTCGTGCTTGAGCACTTGCTGCTCGCACTCGATCACCGCCAGCCCGTCGGCCCAGCAGGCAGCGGTCAACATCGCCGAGCTTTGCTGAGGGTGCAGTTCCACGCTCAACTGGCCATTGGCACCAGGCGTCAACCTTGCCCGCAGGTACTGCCGGCGCTTCTTGTTGCGTTGCAACCAGTCGAACCCGGCCGGGACGGCCAACGGCACCGGCATCACGTCTCTCACGCCCTGGGCCCTGAGCAGGAACGGACGCACCACCACCAACGCGGTAATCAACGCCGCCGAAGGATTTCCCGGCATGCCGATCCAGGGCTTACCGAGCACTTCGCCGAAGGCCAGCGGTTTACCGGGCTGGATCGCCAACCGCCAGAAATCCACGCTGCCCAGTTCCTCGATCGCCTGTTTGAGGTGGTCCTCCTCGCCCACCGAGACGCCACCAGAGCTCAGCAGCATGTCGCACTCCGAAGACGCCAGACTCAAGGCATGCCGACTGGCCGCCAGCTCATCGGCCATGACGCCATAGTCGTGTACCTCGACGCCCCAGCCGCGCAACAACGCCGAGAGGCAATAGCGATTGCTGTTGTAAATCTGTCCTGGCGCCAATGGATCGCCCGGCTCACGCAGTTCATTGCCGCTGCTGAGCAAGCACACCTGCAACGGTCGATAGACCTCGACCCGCGCCACGCCTGCGCCGGCGAGCAACCCCAGTTCTTGTGCGCGCAGGCGCTTGCCAGCCTTGAGCAACAGGTGCCCCCGGCGAACTTCCTCGCCCTCCTTGCGCACATGATCGCCGCCGCGCACGGGCGGGAACCAGACGTACTCGCCCTCGATTCGGCATTGCTCTTGTGGCACCACCGTATCGGCACCCGGAGGCAACGGTGCGCCGGTAAAGATCTGCACCGCCTGCTGCGCGAGCAAGGGCGCGCGCGCCTGATCCCCCGCCGCGATTCGTCCGCCAATCGACAAACAGCCACCCGCCAGC
This sequence comes from Pseudomonas sp. GW822-FHT02D10, assembly GCF_058802345.1. NCBI lineage: Bacteria > Pseudomonadati > Pseudomonadota > Gammaproteobacteria > Pseudomonadales > Pseudomonadaceae > Pseudomonas > Pseudomonas sp. GW822-FHT02D10. The sequence continues at coordinate 263,835 of NZ_JBXAOB010000005.1, read as the reverse complement.
GGCAGGTCAACCGCTCTGAGGGCATAACCATCCATGGCACTGTTGTCCCAGGCCGGCAGGTTCACCGGGGAATGAATGTCCGCCGCCAGAACCCGCCCCATGGCTTGATCCAGACGGATCATTTGCACCAGGGGCGGCGGCGGAGCCTGGTCCAGCAGACGGCCGATGGCCTCGTCCACGGGCATCAGGTTACCGCTGTCACACACCCTGCCGGTCATGAGCGTGCCTCACAAGCGTCACTGATTCGCTGCGCCTGGGGTTTCAAATGCGGGGCGAAATTGCACGGACCGGTGCGACTGTCCAGTTGTTCGAGCAGGATCATGTTCCAGGCTGTTCGGCAGGCTCCCGGCGAGCCCGGAACGCAACACACCAGCACACCGTTGCTCATCCCGGCCAATGCCCGTGACTGCAGACTGGACATGCCGATTTCCGCCAGGGACACCTGACGGAACAGTTCGCCGAAGCCTTCCACATGTTTGTCCAGCAATGGCAAGACCGCTTGCGGTGTGTTGTCGCGAGCGGTGAAGCCGGTGCCGCCGGTCATCAATACAACTTGCACTTCAGGGTCGGCGATCCAGTGGGATACCTTTGCGCGGATCTGATAAATATCGTCCTTGACCAGATCACGATCGATCAACACATGCCCGGCCGTTTGCAGCAAATCAGTCAGTGTCTGTCCCGAGGTGTCGGTCTCAAAGGTGCGCGTATCGCTGATGGTCAGCACGGCGATGTGAAGGGATTCAAAAGTGCGTTGCGCCAGATGGGCCATATCCAAGCCTTCCCGTAGATGAGGGTAGGCCAAGCCTGAACCGGAATTCCGGCCTGGCCTATTCCTCCAAGGAGGTACCTCGACGGAGCGAATGGATCCTCAAGGCGCGATACGGCTGCGACACCACACGCCGTTCTGCAGGCGGTAATCGAGACGGTCATGCAAGCGATCGGCACGCCCCTGCCAGAACTCCAGACGTTCAGGGTGCAGGCAGTAGCCACCCCAATGCTCGGGTCGCGGCACAGTCTGGCCAACGAAACGCTTGATGGTTTCTGCCAACAGCGATTCAAGCACTGCCCGACTGGCAAGCGGCCGGCTCTGCGGTGAAGCCCAGGCGCCCAAGCGACTGGCCACCGAGCGGGAATCGAAGTACGCATCCGAGAGCTGCGGGTCGAGCCTGGACACCTGGCCTTCAATACGAACCTGACGCTCCAGCCCCGGCCAGAAAAAAGTCATGGCGGCATTCGGGTTGGCGGCCAGCTGCAAACCTTTGTCGCTCAGGTAATTGCCGAAAAACGTAAAGCCGTCGTCGCTCAAGCCCTTGAGCAGCAGAACCCGAGCGTGCGGGCGCCCGTCACTGTCGACCGTCGCCAGGATCATGCTGTTGGCCTCGACAGGTGCGCACTCGGTATCCCGTGCGTGTTGCATCCACTGTCGGAACATGGCCAGGGGATCGTCCAGTGCAGCATCATCCTGCAGGCCATTAAGGGTGTAGTGACGACGCATTTGAGCCAGGGAAAGGGGCATGAGGGTGATCTCCGGAAGGTTCTGCGCAGTGTGCGAGACACTGCGCTACACAACCTTGACCACCATCAACACCGAGCATTGAAGAGGCGCGCCCGTTTTACTTGAGCCGTAAACGCCGGGCCAGTTTGTGCAGATTGCTGGGGTCGACTTCCAGCAGCCGTGCGGCGCTGGCCCAGTTCTCCCCGGAAAGACTCAGGGCATGGAGAATTTTTTGTCGCTGACAATCGTCGACGGCGTCGCCCATCGCCTGGAACGGCACATCAGACGTGGCGTCCAGTGGCCGCTCGACGATCGCCCCCGGCGCGCCCATCGCACTGTCGAGATCCAGGATGTCAGGCTCCAGCGTCATGATCAGCGTGCGACTCGTACCGCGACTGAGCTGCTTCAACGCGGCTCGACTGATCACATGCTCCAGTTCGCGCACATTGCCCGGCCAGGTATACGCCAGCAAGGCCCGCTCGGCCGCTGGTGACAAACGCAAACCGCGCAGACCAAGCCGTGCCCGATTGAGTTCAAGGAAATGCCCGGCCAGCATCAACACATCGTGACCGCGCTCACGCAGGGCCGGAATGGGCACCGGGTACACCGAGAGCCGGTGATACAGATCGGCACGAAACAAGCCGTCGCGGATACTGTCTGGCAGATGCCGGTTGGTCGCGGCAATGATTCGCACATCGACATGCAATGGCTTGTCGGCTCCCAGTCGCTGGATCTCGCCGTTTTGCAGGGTGCGCAGCAGCTTCGCTTGAACGCTTAACGGTAATTCACCCACTTCGTCGAGAAACAGCGTTCCGCCATTGGCGGCATCGAAACGTCCGGCACGGTCACTCGTGGCGCCGGAAAAGGCGCCTTTGACATGACCGAACAACTCACTCTCTGCCAGAGACTCCGGCAAGGCAGCGCAGTTGACCTGCACCAGCGGCTTGTGGCTGCGCCGTGAAAGACGATGCAGCCGTCGGGCGAACAGCTCTTTGCCGACGCCAGTTTCGCCCAACAGCAAAACCGGCAGATCGGCGTCGGCCAGTACATCCAGCTCATTGAGCAACTGGTGCAACACCTCACTCTGCCCCAGTATTTCGCCTTCATCAGCGGGCATCCGCAGCTCTTGAAGATCGCTGCGGGACATACGCAAGCTGCGGATTTCCTGTTCAAGTCGGGTGACTCGCACAGCGGCTTCGATCTGCAAGGTACTACGTTTGAGTTCCTCCCGCGCACGGCTGTCGAAGGTTCCGGCGTGCAGCGCATCGAGCGTGATCGCGCCCCAGATCCGCCCCTCCACATACAGGCTCACGCCCATGCAGTCGTGCACCGGCAACGGTTCGCCGACATGGTTGTCGAGCAAGCCGTCATAGGGGTCCGGCAGGCGGCTGTCAGGCTCGAACCAGGTCGGCTCGCGCGACGCCATGATCGCTGCCAGCCGAGGATGCTGAGCAATGACAAACCGGCGCCCCAACGCCTCATGAACCAGCCCCACTGTCGCGACAGGTCTGAGACTGTCGTCATCCAGACGCAGCAATCCCACGGCGCCACTGTTGAAGTATTCGCGCAAGGTCTGGACAAGTCGTTGCAAACGTACGGCGTTGGGCAACTCGACGATCAGGTCGGCTGCCAGGCTTTCACGCAGCATGGTAGTAATTACCCTCTATGGTTGGATTCACCCTAAAGCGTCAGGGTGCTTATCACCACAACTAAAAATTAATCAATATTTATCAATCATTTAACTATGGCATGCCGGATGCAATGAGCCTGGGGAACCGTTGAAATCCAATCAAGGAACCCTGATGAGCCAGACCCTACTGGAACAAAGCCTCGGCCAACTGGCCTGTGACATACCCGGTGCCACGCGGATTTTTCACACCTTCAAACTGGACTTCTGCTGCGGCGGGCACAAAAGCCTGCGTGAAGCGGCCCTTGGCAAAGGACTCGACCCGCTACTGATTGCCGATGCCCTGCACACTCTGCAAGACGCCGGCGAAACCCAGCACGATTGGCGCAACGAACCTTCGGAACTGTTGATCGCCCACCTGCTGGCGCGCTATCACGCCCGCCACCGCGAGCAACTGCCGGAACTGATCCGCCTGGCCCGCCGTGTCGAGCAAGTCCACGGGGCGCGCAGCAGCTGCCCCAACGGCTTGGCCGACCTCCTGACAGACATGCAACAAGAACTCGAAGGCCACATGCTCAAGGAAGAACAAGTGCTCTTCCCGATGCTGCAACAAGGCATCGGCCCCCAGGCCGCACCACCGATCCAGGTGCTGCGCTTCGAACACGATCAACATGGCGAAGCGCTGGAGAAGATGCTCGCACTGACCAACCACATCACCCCGCCAGCCGATGCCTGTAACACCTGGCGTGCCCTTTATCGCGGGCTGCTGGAGTTTCGAGACGACCTGATGCAGCACATCCATCTGGAAAACAACGTGTTGTTCATTAACGCCCTGATCCCTCGCCATTGATCGATTGCCGCTCACACCAAACCCGTGCCAGCCGACCGGTTGACGCGGGTTTTGTTTGCAAGAGACTACTTGCGATCAGCCATGCCAATAGAACATGGCCTTGGCGAGGATCACGATCAACACCATGTGGCCGAGGATGCTACGGCGAATCCAGCTCGCGCGGGTCGTGGTCAGTCGCGCGCTTTTCAGCCAATACGCCAACAACAAGTAATGGCCAATGATGCTCAGGGCCAACAGGATTTTCAGGCTTAGCAACGTGCCAAAACGGCTGGCCAGCGGCTGACTCAATGCACCTCGGTATTGCCACGCCAGGCCGATGCCGGCGCCATACAACAGCAACACCACGCCATGCAGCACTTTGCGCGAACGCACCGCAATAGCCTGATCCGCCGTCAATTGCGTCGCGTCCGTCAACTGCTGGCGGGTGCGATGCCAGATCACTACCTCGAAAAACAGCGTCCCGATGAAGGCAATCGCCGCCAGCAGGTGTGTCACCAGTAAAAAGGGATACATCACCGGTAGCCTCCATCAGTTCGCTGGCTCATCCCGGATGACCATCAACCCGGGTTCGCAGCAGCATCGGCCCATAACGCCAGGCGTACAGCGCGAACGCCAGCGCCCAGCACAGACCGGCCAGCCACAACGCCGGCAAGGGAAAGAAGATGATCAACACGACCCGACTGAAACACGCCAGGTTGAGCAAAGTGAACGCCAGGGTCATGCCCGACGGCGGCTCCAACGCACGGCCGGTATGCCCCAGGCTGACCCGCGCGATCATCGCCAGAACCAGGCCGCCTATCGCACCTATTGTCAGGCAATGCACCGCCAGACTCGGGTTCACCGGCACGCCGAAATGCCACAGCGCCATTCCGAAACACGCCACCGCCAACCAGCCATAAGCCAGGTGCAACGACCACAGCAACGGCACGCGCCAGAGTCCCCGATCATGCCAGCGAACCAGGCGCACCAGATGTCCTGCGGCCAACACGGCGAACAGCAGGCCAACCCAGACGTTGGGGGTAAGTGCAGGTCCTGCGGCATACAACAACGCCACGAGCGGCGAGCCCACCAACAGCAGCCAATCCAGCCAGGGCCAAGGGGCAACGCCATCGACCCGGCCGAGGCCGCGCTGGGTGAAGAACGGGATGACCCGTCCGCCGATCAACCCCATCATCGCTGCCACCAGCCAGATACCGGTCAACACGCCCTGGCGCTGCCAACCTTCATGACCTTCAACCAGGCCATACATGGACAGCCCGTCGGCCACAGCCAACAACAGCAGGACCACCACAATCGGGTAGTTACGTTTCTGCCGCACCTTCCACAGGGTGAAGCCCATGAGAACCGCCACCGCCAACGGAAACGCCAGTTCCAGCACCGCGAGCAACGGCACCGGCACATTGGCCAGCCAGGCCACGCGCGCGCACAACCACAGCAGCGCCAGAGCCGCCAGCGGTGTCCCGCTGATTCCGGGTCGACCGGTCCAGGTCTGCACGGCCGTTAGCAGAAAGCCTGCGATAATCGCCAGCCCGAAGCCGAACAACAGCTCATGCCGATGCCAGCCCAGCCAACCGCCTGCCGGTTGCCAGCCGGAAATCCCACCACTGAAGGCTGCCAGCCAAAGCGGTATGGCCAGCACCGCCAACAGGCAGCCCGCGAGGAAAAATGGCCGAAAGGCCAGCCGTAACAGCGGTGGAATCGCCATCGCTTTACGGCGCTCAAGCACTTGCATAAAGCCACTCCTCTGCCTTGTTGCGGACCTGACACTCACATGCAAGTGTCGAGGTACATCCGTGGGGCAATGATCGGGGATTTGCGATCAAACGCATTTGTCGCAGATCAAGTGTGCAAGGGACGTGCCCGAAGCCGATCCCTGGCCGAGCGCCACAAAGTGCTCCTACCAAGGGTAAAAATGACCACTTAATGGTTATTTAAACCCTATATCACATGGTCTTTTTAACCCTGCGTTCTCAAACCTCCTGTAAATCAAGGCTTGCAGGCATGGCCCGCGTCTTGCTCATGCGTCTGGAAATCAAAAAAACGTTGATCCCTCTCGACTACCCGGAGCCGTCATGAAAAAAGTCATCCAGCCACTGGCCTGGTTTGTGGTGTTGAGCTCAATTCTGGCCCTGGCCAGCGGCGTCTCTCTGGGCCTCGTTTGACTGGATAGCCATTCCCTCCTCAACCCTCAGGATGAATTTTTATGGTGCTTCATCGCGTCCATCACCAAATTTTGCGCAGTCATCATTTGTTCGAGCCGTTAAACGAAGAACAGCTGGATGAATTGATGAGTACCAGTCACCTGCTGAACATCGACAAAGGCGAACCGCTGTTTCGTCAGGGCGAACCTGCCGACTCGTTCTATTTCGTGATTGCCGGGGCGGTGAAAATCTACCGTCTGACACCTGATGGGCAGGAGAAAGTGTTTGAAGTCATCGGCGATCGGCAAACCTTCGCCGAGGCAATGATGTTGATGGACACCCCGAACTATGTGGCCTCGGCGGAGGCGATCTGCCCCACTCAGCTCTATCGGATATCCAACAGCACCTACATGCACCTGCTTCAGAGCAACAGCCGGCTGACCTTTGCGCTGCTCGGCAAGCTCTGCGTTCGCTTGCATCAACGGGTCAACGAAATCGAAACCCTGTCACTGAAAAACGCCACCCACCGGGTCGTGCGTTATCTACTGACGCAACTGGTGCGTTTGCAAACCATTGACAGCCAATTCGAACTGCCGATGGCCAAGCAACTGATTGCCGGACATCTGTCGATTCAGCCAGAAACGTTTTCGCGAATCATCCGCCGTCTGATCGATGAAAAAATCATCACACAGGACGGCCGCCAGATCGCCATTCTTGATCGTCTGCGCCTGGAACAGTTCGAGTGAGCGCCATGCCCGTCTGCCTGTATTGCCAACACGCTAACCCATCACAAGCGTCCGAGTGCTGCCAATGCGGCATGCCCCTGCCGATACTGGCCGAACGCGCAGATGAACGTCGGCAGCGCCGATTCATGTGGTTCTGCATCGGCCTGACGATCTTTTGCGTCGCGATGTTTTTCTGGCTGCCGCGCAGCATCAGCTGATGCTGCGCTATTCAAACCCGAGCTCAAGGCTGAGTCAGTTGGCGGTACAACTGCGGCAAACGCAGGGGTAGTTGTTCGGGCTGGCGGATCAATGTGTAGCCATTGGCGCCGAACATGTACGGCAGGTAATCCCCGGCCTCGCGATCAATCGTGATACAGAATGGCGTCAGCCCTTGACGCCGCGCCTCCAGCACAGCCTCGCGAGTGTCTTCAACACCGTAGCGTCCCTCATACAGATCCAGATCATTGGGCTTGCCATCCGTCAGCAGCAGCAACAGTTTGCTGCGCCGCTTGCTCGTGCCCAATAGTTGCGTGGCCTGGCGAATGGCGGCGCCCATGCGTGTGTAATAACCCGGCTTGAGCCCCTGGATACGACCTCGGGTGGTGTCGTCATAACGCTGGGTGAATGATTTGAGTTCCTGCATGCGCACTTGCTGACGACGCAGCGAGGAAAACCCGTACAGGGCGAAATCATCACCGAGCACCGACAGGGTTTCGCCGAACAGCAGCAGGCTGTCCCGGATGACATCAATGATGCGATGCTCATCGTTCAGGTGGGCATCGGTGGACATCGACACGTCGGCCAGCAACAGGCACGCCAGGTCGCGGCGAGTCTGCCGTTGCTCCATGAACAGGCCTCGCTCAGCGCACTGTCCATGCTCGCGCTCAACGTGAAAGTCCAGCCAGGCCTGCATGTCCAGCTCTGATCCCTGGGGTTGCTGGCGCAACCACTGACGGTCATTGCGCAGGTGCTCGAACTGACGCCGCAATCGGTGCGCCGAGGCCTTCAGCCGTGGCGGCAACGGCTGCGCCACGCAGTCACGGGGTATCATCATTTGCAGATTGACGAACGCGTCCTGCATCTGCTGTTTGCGATAATCCCACTCCGGCAACCTGATGCCCTCGCCCAGGGGAATATCGTCGACATCGGCGGGCGGTAAATCCAGGTGCAGCTTCAGACCGCCGCCCTTGCGCAGCCGTGTGCGCGACAGGGTCAATTCGTCCAGATCATCGGCGACCCTGGCGGCGTCCGGGTCTTCGCTGTCGTCTGACCAGCGATCCAGGTCCATGTGTTCGGTCCAGCTGAACAGGTTCTCCAGACGCACCACCAACAGCCCGCCTGCGCGGGTGCTTTCGTCAATCCGGCGGGCGCGCTTGCGCCCGTCTTTCTGCTCGCCGGGCGGCGTAGCCAGAGACTCTTCCGACTCTTCACCCAGATCGGCAGCCTGTGGGCTGGCGAGGTTTTGCGGCGGGTACAACCATAGCGGCAGCGGCCAGGCCGCCCGTTCGCTACGGGGAAAATGTTCGACACTGCCCGGCTCGCGTAGCGCCTGGCATAACGCCCGTTCCAGTGCCGCTTCATTGCTGTTCAACGATGCCGGATCCGGGCGCAATTGCAGATGGGCATCGACCAGGCGTTTATAGCGGGTACGCAGCGCTGGATAGCGCCGCAACAGCAGTTGCGTCCAGCGTTGATTGTCACGACCCCAGTGACGCATCTGACCGGCCTGCGCTGCCAGCAACGCAAGCCAACGGTAGAGTTCCTCATTGAGTGCTACTTCAGGGAAAACCGCGAGGCTCGACGGCAGCCTGAGGCTATTCTCGTCACACCACGCCAACGGCACTTGTTTGCAGGTGCCGGCGATCTGCTGCAGTACGTTGCGACGCAGCAGCAGATCACGGTCGCTGGCCGCTTCCACACCGATGCCGTTGGCACCGCCCATGGCGCGGAACAACAGCGCCAGCGGGCGTTGCTGGTTGACCAGTTCGACGCGCGCTTCAGGGAAATCCGGGCTGGCGCGCCGGGTGATGAAGCGATGCCAGACACTGCCTACCCACTCTTCCAGCTCAACGGTAAAGGCCATCGCTTTTGCCCTTTGGGGAAACCAAAAAACGGCCCGCTGTATCAGCCGGGCCGACCTTTTCTAACCGTAGCAACGGCTCATGAAGGAACAACCGCGGCCGGGGCACGCAAGGCTGCCCGCCCCCGCTGCCTGAAGCTGAGCAAGTAACAAAGCAGCCCTGCAAGGAAACCGACGCCACTGGCCAGACGGGCCCAGAACAGCACCGTCAAATGTTCAACCGTGGCCATGAACGGCAAGGCAATCCCGTCGGCCTGCCAGCGTTGCAGATAGATCTGTACGACACCGGCAGCGGTGAGGAACAGCGTGATCATCACCATCGACAGGGTCATCAACCAGAAGCCCCAGATCTCGAGGGTCTGCGAGCGCTCGTCGGCGGCTTCACCCAGCCCGCGCAAGCGCGGCATGGCGTAGCTGATCAAGGTCATCACGATCATCGCGTAAGCACCGTAGAACGACAGGTGGGCGTGAGCGTTCGTCAACTGCGTGCCATGGGTGTAGTAGTTGACCGGAGCCAGGGTATGCAGAAACCCCCAGACGCCAGCGCCGAAAAAGGCGGTCACCGTGGTGCCCTTGGCCCACAGCGTGGCGGCGCGGTTCGGGTGTTGCCGACGGCGGTTTTTCACCATGCTGAAGGCGAATATCACCATGGCCAGGAAGGGCAGCGGCTCCAGTGCGGAGAAGATCGAACCCACCCATATCCAGACCTCAGGCGCACCGATCCAGAAGTAGTGGTGACCCGTGCCGATGATCCCGGTAATCAGCGCCATGGCGATGATCACATAGAGCCATTTTTCGACCACTTCCCGGTCTACCCCAGTGATCTTGATCAGCACGAAAGCCAGCATCGAGCCCATGATCAGCTCCCATACACCTTCCACCCAAAGATGCACCACCCACCACCAGTAGAACTTGTCGCGGGCCAGATTTCCGGGGTTATAGAAGGAAAACAGAAAGAACACGGCGAGCCCGATCAGCCCGGTCATCATGACCATGCTCACCGTGGTCTTGCGACCTTTGAGCAGGGTCATGCCAATGTTGTAGAGGAAGCCCAGACACACCACCACGATGCCCATCTTGGCGATGGTCGGCTGTTCCAGATAAACGCGGCCCATGGTCGGCAGCAGCTCGTTGTGGGTCAGTCTGGCCAGCCCCGCATAAGGCACCAGCAGGTAGCCCAGGATGGTCAGCACGCCAGCGGCGGCGAATACCCAAAACAGGATGAGTGCCAGCTTCGGACTGTGCAGTTCACGGTCGGCCTCTTCCGGAATCAGGTAATACGCGGCCCCCATGAAGCCGAACAGTAGCCATACGATTAGCAGGTTGGTGTGCACTATCCGCGACACGTTGAAGGGAATGGCCGGGAACAGAAAGTCCCCGACCACGTATTGCAAGCCCATGATCAAACCGAACAGCACCTGGCCGAGGAACAGGATCAGGGCAAACACGAAGTAAGGTTTAGCCACGGCTTGCGAGGCGAATTTCAGATGTGGATTGGCAACACTCATTTCTCAGCCCTCCCTGTTTGGCGGCCAGCCATTGGTATTGATTTTCGAACTCCACTTGAGGAACTCGGCGATGTCGTCGACTTCCTGGTCGCTCAGGTTGAACTGAGGCATGGCTCGCCGGCCTGGTACGTTCAGGGGCTGCATCTTCATCCAGGCATGCAGAAAGGGTTTGAACCCCTCCTCCCCGCCGCGACGTTGGAACACATTGCCCAGTTCAGGCGCAAAGTAGGCGCCCTCGCCCAGCAATGTGTGGCAGCCGACGCAGTTGTTTTGCTCCCAGACCAACTTGCCGCGCACCACTGATTCGCTTAGCTGCGCTTCATTGCTGCGGGCGGGAAAGGTCTGTTCCGTGTGATAGGTCAAGGCCAGGAATATCAGGAAGAAGAACACGCTTCCCCCGAAGTAGATATTCCTGGCCATGCCTTTGGTGAAGGTCTCTGACATGGTCGCTTCCTCTTTGCTTGGCCTGTCCATTCTAGGAAGCGCAGGGTTGAATCCTGCTTGATGGCGATCAAGAAACTCCGATGGTTTTAGTCAAGTATTCGTCCAGACCGGCAGCGGCGTCACAGGACCAGGGTCAAGCCCACCAACACGGCCAGCGCCAGCGCCCAGCTCAGCATCAACCGTCGCCACAGTCGCGGCGCCCGGCGCAGCTCCATGAATCCATCGGTGATCAGCCAGGCCTTGCCGACCGCCACCAGCAAGATGGCAATGGAAAGCCGCCATGTCGCGCCCACCTGTGCCAGCACCACCGTGCAGACACTTAAGGTTGCTAGCGCTGCCCAGCAGACGAGCAAAAACCTGGAAGCTGACATAAGACACCCTTGGTCAATTCAAAACGTAGACCAGCGGAAAAAGCACGACCCAGATCAGATCGACCATGTGCCAATACAGCACACCCGATTCAAGCCCGCTGCAGTTGGCGGCGTTGTACAGGCCACGACGGCAACGCTCGGCCAGCCATCCGAGGATGAACATGCCGAGCAATACATGGAGAAAATGAAAACCGGTGAGAATCCAGTAGAGGGTGAAAAACGTGTTGTGCTCCATACCCAACCCGGAACCCAGCAAATGTCGGTATTCAGTGAGTTTCAGCACCACGTAGACACTGGCGGCGAGCAACGCCGCGAGCAGAAAGATCGCGCCATGGCGGGGTCGTGATTGCCTGACCCGTTCCTGAGCCAGCGCGGCAAACAACCCTGCGGTAAGCAGACTCAGGGTCATCGCCAGACCGGTAGAGGTGTTGAGCAACTGACGGCTTTCGCCGAACATTTGGGGTTTGAGCGCCTGGGTCACGGCGAACGCCAGAATCAGGATGGCGAACACCGATAGCTCGGCCAGAATGAAAAACCACATCGCCAGATCGCCTGGCAGGTGGCCACGCGAAATGCCCCGGGTTTCAGCCGAAGTGGACATCAACCACGTCCATCAGCGCCGCAACGGTCAGCGGATCATCGCTTAACGGCTCGGCCAGACAAGCCATGCATGCCTCACGCGGGCTCATGCCGGCGCGAATCATGCGCGCCGTGAAAATCAGCAGCCGCGTCGATGCGACCTCTTCCAGATCGTGTTGATCCAGTCGCCGCAGGGCCTGCCCCAGCCTGACCACTTGCGCCGCGAGTGCGCTGTCCACCTGAGCCTCCCTGGCGACAATGCGCTCTTCATCGGCCACTGGCGGATAGCCGAAACGCATCGCCACGAAACGTTGTCGGGTACTGGGTTTCATGCCTTTGAGCAGGTTCTGATAACCGGGGTTGTAAGACACCACCAGCATGAATGACCGCGGCGCCTGCAACACTTCACCGGTGCGTTCCAGGAACAGTTCCCGACGGTCATCGGCCAGCGGATGCAGCACCACCACGGTGTCCTGGCGCGCCTCGACCACTTCGTCGAGGTAACAGATGCCGCCTTCACGCACCGCACGGGTCAGCGGACCATCCTGCCACCAGGTGCCCTGGGTACCGATCAAATGACGGCCGATCAGGTCGGCGGCGCTCAGATCGTCGTGGCAGGCCACGGTATACAGCGGCAGTTTCAGCCGATGGGCCATGTGCTGGACGAAACGGGTTTTGCCGCATCCCGTCGGGCCTTTGATCAGCACCGGCATGCCGTGTCGCCAGGCTTGTTCGAACAGCACCTGCTCATTATTCAGTGGTTGGTAAAAGGGTTCGGCGTTGTGTTCGCAAGACTGGGTACGGTCCATGGGCTACCTGATTCAAGAGCGGATTCAAGGAACACGCTACGGGTGCCTGTGATACCCAGGCAAGTCACACGACCGGCAAACTTGATCGCCGTCAAGCGACGGCACCAAGCGCTACAGATCACCGGAATGGGGCATGCCGGCGAGGCACACACCAACGCCTCAAACAGTGCGTGAAAACTGGCCTTTTTGTTCATCCCCCAGATAGGCGTCAAACGCCATGGCCGCACTGCGCATCATCAAATGCCCTTGGGGCAACAGCACCAATTCGTCGTGGTGAATCTGCAGCAATCCATCTCGAACATGCTCCTCCAGTTGCGCCAGCGCATCGGCAAAATACTCGGTAAAGCGAATGCCATGACGTGCTTCGAACTTGCCGAAATCGATTCGACCATGGCACATCAGATCGCTGATCACTTCACGTCGCAGCAGGTCGTCGGCGCTCAAGCGATAACCTCGATGCACCGGCAACAAGCCTTGATCCAGACGGGCGTAGTACTGCGAAAGCTCCTTGACGCTCTGGCTGTAGCTGTCGCCGACCTTGCCGATCGAGGACACGCCAAGGCCGATCAAGTCGCAGTCGGCATGGGTTGAATACCCCTGAAAATTGCGTTGCAACGTGCCATTGGTGCGAGCCAACGCCAGCTCATCGTCCGGCAAGGCGAAATGGTCCATGCCGATATAGACATAACCGGCCTCGGTCAGACGGCGGATGGTCAGTTCAAGCAATTCCAGTTTGCGCTCCGGTGGCGGCATGTCTGCCGGACGAATCAGCCGTTGCGCGCGCACCAGCTCCGGCAAATGGGCGTAGCTGTACGCCGCAATCCGGTCCGGACGCAGCGCGATGATTTTGCCGAGGGTGACGTCGAAACTGTTCACGGTTTGCAGTGGCAAACCGTAAATAAGATCGACGCTGACCGACTTGAATTGCGCCTGGCGCGCCGCAGCGACCAACGCATAAATTTGCTCTTCACTTTGCTGGCGATTGACCGCGGCCTGCACGTCGGGATCGAAGTCCTGTACGCCAAAGCTCAGACGATTGAAGCCCAATTGGCGTAGCGATTGGATCTGCTCGGTGGTGATGGTACGGGGATCGACCTCGATGGAAAATTCATGATCATCGCTGTCATCCATGTCAAACGCCTGGTGCAGGCAGTCCATCAGGTCAGCCAGTTGCTCGCGGGTCAAATAGGTGGGCGTGCCACCGCCCAGGTGCAGTTGCGTAAGTTTGCGCGTGCTGTCGAACAAGGCGGCCTGCATGACGATTTCACGCTTGAGGTACCCCAGATACTCGACGGCACGATGGGTTTTCCGGGTAATGATTTTGTTGCAGGCGCAGTAGTAACAAAGGCTCTTGCAGAACGGAATGTGGATATACACCGACAGTGGCTTGGGCACAGCCGCCAGGTTGCTGTCGGAGGCGGCATGTTGATAGTCATCGACGGCAAACGCCTGATGAAACTGCGGCGCGGTTGGGTAAGAGGTATAGCGCGGCCCCGGGCGGTCATACTTTTCGACCAGGGCGCGATTGAAATCGAATGCAGGCTTCATGATCAATCAACTCGCAGTTGGGTTAATGCCTCGCACCGCTCAAATCCTTTTCAAACAGGTTGCAAATGGCATCTACTTTCGGCCGACCGGCGGGAAGAATGCTGATGAAACGGTCCGATAGCTCAATCAACCCATCACGACTCAATTGCTCCAGCAACGGCCAGACGGATGAGAAGTACTGGAGAAAAATCAGTCCATAGCGCATCTCGATGGCATGGATATCCAGTTCCAGATCGCACGCCAGTCGCTCCGCGACCATTTGCCTGACCTGATCCCCCGACTCACAGCGCCAGCCACGACACGTCGGCAGTTGACCCATGTCGAGCTGCTGCTGATAGCGTTCAAGTGCGTCGGTATTCTGTGTATACAAATTGTCGATCTGACTGATACCACCCAGACCGAACCCGACATGATCGCAATACCCATGACTGGTAAACCCCTGACAGTTGCGGCGTAACCGACCTCGCTCTTGAGCCATCGCCAGATCATCATCGGGCCGGACAAACTGCCCTAGGCCGATGTAGTGATAACCCGCTGAAATCAACTGATCAAAGCTGATCTGGCGCATCGCGCCTTTGTCATCCTGGCAGCACAGCTCGCTGATTTTGTCCCCAGTCACCGGTCGATAGCGTTGTGGTGGCCGAGCGTAGTCAAACACCAGTAGCCTGTCCGGTTCCAGTTCGATAATCGTCGTCAGTTTCAGCGCGAAACTCTCTGGCGTCTGCCAGGCACGACCAAACCCCAGATCAACATTGATGGATCGATAGCCAAAGGTTCGAGCGGCATCGATAAGCGAATGGATCGGTGCCGGGTTCTGGTAGCAGGCCACTGATATTTCTCTGTCCGCACCGATGTCCGGAACACCGATGCTGACACGGTTGAATCCCTGGTCTCGCAGCACGCCCATGGTCGACCAATCGGTATGGTGAAGGTCCACCTCAACACTGTAGTCGCCGCACTCATGCTCGAGAAAGTTGAACCGATCACGCAGATGATTCATCAGCCGCTTCAGATGGGCGATGGCGGGTGTTCCGCCCCCCAGATGAAACTGCTCGACCCGTTGTTCCGTACTCAGGTGGCAACCGACGAGGTCGATCTCATGTTCCAGATGCTGAAGATAGTGTTCGATACCGCTGTGCTTGCATGCAATATCGCGAGGGGAACAAAAGGAAGGCTTGAGGTTAAAGGGTAACTGCACGTTCAGGGACAGCGGACGTCGCTTCTGCCGACTGACGCGCAATGCACGAAGCAAATCCAGAGAGCCAATTGCGTCATGAAACTTTTGAGTGTCGACATGGCCGTTGGGGTCTAGCACACCTTGATCGTGCCGAACGCTCAGCTCGCCGGGGTTGTGAAATAAATCGAGCATGACGGGTCTCCGAGACGGGCTGCGGATCAACAGTGTCCGGGATTGATGATCAATGCTCCTTGATTTGTATCAAGCACCAGCCAAGTGCTTGCAGGACAAGCCTTCGGTCATGGCCGGTCACCACGTCAGGTAAAACATACCCTTGGCCAGCAGTACGATGACGACCATATGGCAGAACAGACTGCCATGGATGAAATGCAGGTATCGAGCGCTCATTCGGCCGCTTTTGAACAAAAACATGGCGACCAGAAAATGCAGCAGTACGCTAACGGCGACAAGGATTTTCACCATCAGCAATGTGCCGAACGGTGAGGCCAGTGGTGACGCAAGGTTTGGCAGATAGCGTAGCCAGACCATGCCCAGCCCCGCACCGAACAGCACCAGCAGAACCCATGGAATCAGGGTGCGGGCTCGTCGACCGATGCCCTGCTCGACCAGCAGCATTATCTTTACGGGCATCTGTTTACGGATGTTTTCCAGGAACAGGACTTCAAAGAACACCGTGCCGATAAAAATCAAAGCGGCAAACAGATGCAATGTCAGAAACAGCGGATAGAGCATGGGATTCTTGCCCTCAATTCAGCTGAACACGATTCACTCACAGCGAGTTAAACCTCAATTCCGACGTTGAAGTCACGCACATACCCGACAAAACTCACCACGACGCCAACACTCAGGCTCAACGCGTGCAGGGTGTTGATTTCGGCGCTGGGGTCGAAGCTGCCTGAGCGTTTCGCGGTACCGCGAAAAACACAAAACATTCAGCTTCATTGTTCCTGAGCCTGATAACAACCGCTCTTGCCGCCTCGCTTCTCCAACAACCGCACAGATTCGATACTCATGCCCCGGTCCACTGCCTTGCACATGTCGTAAAGCGTCAAGGCGGCCACACTGACGGCGGTCAGCGCTTCTCGCGACGTCACGCTTTTATCCGTGACATCAACCATCCGCGCGCATCCCAGTGAGTCGAGGTGGGTCAGCGTAACTTCACCCATGAGCAATAAGCCTTGTACTTCGCACTAGAGGGCTGGACACGTTCGGGAAAACAGCCCCGCCCTTCAAGCTGTCGGTTTCTCCCGAGAATACAGAGCCGGTCGTCCCATACGGTTGACATCAATCAAGAAACTCGCAAATCCCGGATGCGCCTGGCGGTGTTGCGTTCGCTGATAACGCCGACCACCTGGCCTTTGTCGGACCGTCACACCGAGGCGACAATAAAAAACCCATACGGTGAGTCAGCCCGGGTTGTATGGGTCATTCGGGTGTTTCGCGGGCGCTACCCGAGCAACTGACTCAACACCGCACGCAGTTTTCCGGGTTTGACCGGCTTGTTCAGCAGCGGCGCGCCGAGTCGTTGCAAGGCGCGTCGACACTGATCACTGCGGTCTGCGGTGATGATCACGGCGGGAATGGCGGCGGCGAAATGCTCGCGCAGGTGCCGAATCACGTCGCAGCCGATGACCCCATGGTCCAGGTGGAAATCCGCCAGAATCAATTCCGGTACCCGCCCCTGCAAGGCCTGCAGCGCACCGCTCTCGTCGGTTGCCGTCACCACCTCGCAGCCCCACTGGCCGAGCAATGCGCTCATGCTGTCGAGGATGCTCACTTCGTTGTCCAGCACCAGCAGACGACGGCCCGGCAAAGGGTTGCCGGTGCTCGGCTGCGGCACCGCCTGATGGATGGGCAGCGGCACGTGCTCGCCGAGCGGCACCTGAATGCTGAACATCGAACCGCGTCCCGGCCATGAGTGGACCTCGACCTTGTGGTCGAGAATTCTCGCGATACGCTCGACGATGGCCAGCCCCAACCCCACGCCCTTGCGGTCGGCGGCACGTCCGACGTCCAGCTGGTTGAACTCCAGGAAGATCGAGTCCAGGCGGTCGGCCGGAATACCGCAACCGGTGTCCCAGACTTCCAGGCGCAGGCTCTTGCCACGTCGCCTGGCCCCCAACAGGATGCTGCCCTGCTCGGTATAGCGACAGGCATTGCTGAGCAAGTTGCGCATGATCCGCGACATCAGCCGCAGGTCGGTGTGGATGGCGAAATTGCCCATGTGTACCCGCAGGTTCAACCCGGCCGCTCCGGCCACCGACTGGAACTCCGAGACTAGCGGGCCAAGCAGTTCATCGAGACGATACAGGGCAATATCCGGTTTGACCGCTGCCTGATCGAGCCGGGAAATATCCAGCAGATCGGTGAGCAGGTCTTCGGCACCTTCCAGCGCCTGATGGGTGCGTTCGACCAGCACCTGTTCAACGCTGGGCAACGGGCGTTCGCGCAAGGTGGCGATCAGCAAGCGGGCCGCGTTCAACGGTTGCAGCAGGTCGTGGCTGGCGGCGGCCAGGTATTTGTCCTTGCTGTTGTTGGCCGCCTGCGCCGCATCCCGGGCATCGCGCAAGGCCTGTTCGACCTGCTCGCGCTGGGCGATCTGCTGTTGCAGGTTGCGGTTGGCTTCGAGCAGTTCATCGGTGCGCGCAGTGACCCGTTGTTCCAGTTCATCGTTGAGCGTCTGCAAGCGTTGCTGGGCCAGTTTGCGCTCAGTGATATCGGCGACGAAACCTTCCACCAGTCCCTCCTGATCCGGCTTGAGCAGCAGGTTCATCAACACATCGATGTGGCTGCCGTCCTTGCGTCGCAGTTGGGTTTCATAGCCCAGCAGGCTGCGTTGACCTTGCAGGGCCTCACCGATGTCCTGCATTTCCTGCACCCCGCCGACGAACAACTGGCTTGCCAGATCGGCCAGGGAGAACAGCACCTCCTGAGGGGTCTCGTAACCCAGCATGTGCGCCAGCGCCGGGTTGGCGGCGCGCATGCCCTGTTGCAGGCTGGCCTGGAAAATTCCGTGGACAGCGTTTTCGAACAACCATTTGTAGCGGTTGCGTTCGGCTTCCAGCTCGTCGAGACGGGTCGCCAGCTCCGGGTAGTGACTCTTGCGCGCCGAATGATTGCCCAGCCCAAGTAAACCGGTCAGCGCCCGTTGTTGCTCGTCAGAGGGCTTCGCCATAAACGACCTCGACATCACGCTGGCTCGACTCGCGGGGGTTGGTGAGAATGCACGGATCATCCATCGCATGCTGGGACAGGAATGGAATGTCGGACGTGCCGACGCCGTGCAGGCCCAGGGTTTCGTGGAAGCCGATGGCGTGTTTCAAAGCGATCAGGTGCTCCACCAGACGCCCACAGATCTGCCGATGATTGAGGCCACGGCAGTCGATGCCGAAGGTCTCGGCGATCACTTTGAAACGCTCCGGTGCCGAGCTGTAATTGAACGCCACGACATGCTCCACCAGCACCGCGTTGCACAAGCCATGGGGCAGATCGAGGAAACCGCCCAGGCTGTGGGACATGGCGTGCACCGCGCCGAGAATCGCGTTGGAGAATGCCAGGCCGGCCTGCATGCTGCCGAGCATGATTTTCTCGCGCAGGGCGATGTCGTTCGGGTTGGCGATCATCTGTACCAGATTGCCGTTGATCAGCCGCATGGCCTCCAGCGCATGGGGGTCGGTCAGCGGGCCATGACCGGTGGAGACGAATGCCTCGATAGCGTGCACCAGGGCATCGATGCCGGTACAGGCCGACAGAAACGGGTCCATGCTCAGGGTGGTTTCCGGGTCGATCAACGACACGTCTGGCACCACGGCCTTGCTGACGATGGAGAACTTCATCCGCTCCTGCTGGTTGGAAATGATCACGAACTGTGAAACATCCGCCGAGGTGCCGGCGGTGGTGGGAATCAGGATCAGCGGCGGGCTCGGTACGCGGATCATGTCCACCCCTTCGAACTCGAGAATGCTGCGACCATGGGCGACGACGATGCCGATGCCCTTGCCACAGTCCATGGGGCTGCCGCCGCCCACGGCGACGATCACATCGCAGTGGTTTTCACGGTAGATTTCGGCCCCCCGCATGACCTCTTCGACCCGGGGGTTGGGCGACACGGCGCTGTACAGGCAGTAGTCGATGCCCAAGGCCTGCAGGCTGGCCTCGACATCGGCGACCCAGCCGGCGGCGATCACGCCGGGGTCGCTGACCACCAACACCTTGCGCGCACCGAAGGTCTTGGCATAGTTGCCGACGTTATGCCGGCAGCCGACACCGAAAATGATTTCAGGCGAAACGAATTTACGCAGCTGGCTGAGACTCTGGCTCATTGGAAAGCCTGTTCTTATTGTTTTGGAAGGTAATGTCCAGCCTAAAGCATCCCGCTGCGAATGCAATCAGACCAAAGGGTAGCCCCCGCCTCAGCCACGAAAGATCAACTGCGACGCCTTCTCGTTGCGCAAGGTCAGCTGTTCGATCCCCTTCCCCGGCGCTTCGGCTTGCCGGCGGGCCTCGAGGATCTTGCCATGGTGCGGTGACTTGCTGCACACAGGATCGGCATTGGCGGCATCGCCGGTGAGCATGAACGCCTGGCAACGGCAGCCACCCAGATCCTGGTGTTTCTCATCGCAGGAGCGACAGGGCTCGGTCATCCACTCATCGCCGCGAAAGCGATTGAAACCGAAGGAGTCGTTCCAGATGTGCTCGATGCTGTGTTCGCGCACGTTGGGAAACTGCACCGGCAACTGGCGGGCACTGTGGCACGGCAACGCAGTGCCGTCCGGGGTGATATCGAGAAACAGGTTGGCCCAGCCGTTCATACAGGTCTTGGGGCGTTCTTCGTAATAGTCCGGGGTGACGAAGATCAGCTTGCAGGGGTGGCCCTGCTGCTCCAGACGCTGGCGATACTCGTTGGTGATGCGTTCGGCACGCTGCAACTGCTCACGGGTCGGCAACAGGCCGACGCGATTGAGTTCGGCCCAACCGTAGAACTGACAGGTGGCCAATTCGACGAAATCCGCCTCCAGCTCCAGGCACAGCTCGATGATCTGTCCGATCTGGTCGATGTTGTGCCGATGGGTGACGAAGTTCAGCACCATCGGGTAGCCCTGGGCTTTTACCGCCCTGGCCATCGCCAGCTTCTGGACGAACGCCTTGCGCGAGCCGGCGAGCATGTTGTTGACCGCCTCGTCGGCAGCCTGGAAGCTGATCTGGATATGGTCCAGCCCGGCCTCCTTGAACTGGCGCACCTTGTGCTCGGTCAGGCCGATCCCCGAGGTGATGAGGTTGGTGTAATAGCCCATGTCCCGGGCGGCCTTGATCAGCTCGGCCAGGTCCTGTCGGACCAACGGCTCGCCACCGGAAAATCCCAGCTGCGCAGCGCCCATGTCCCGTGCCTCGCGGAACACGCGGATCCACTCGGCGGTGCTCAGTTCCTCGCCGTGCCGGGAGAAGTCCAGCGGGTTGGCGCAATACGGGCACTGCAACGGGCAGCGATAGGTCAGTTCCGCCAGCAGCCACAGCGGCGGGCCCGGACGCGGATCATTCGATCCAGAATTGAGCATGGGCCACCTCCAGAAACGCCAGCACATCTTCATCGATTCCCGGCACCCCGGGAAAACGCGCCGACAACTGCTCGATGATCGACGCCACATTGCGCTGACCGTCCACCAGGCCGAGGATCTCGCCGGCACTGCGGTTGAGTTTGATCATGCCTTCCGGGTAGAGCAGCACATGGCAATCCTGACGTGCTTCCCACTGCAGGCGAAAGCCACGGCGCAGCGCCAGTGACAGGTGACGTTCGATGCCGTTCACAGGACGATCCCCTGATGCCAGACCGCCTCGAGGGTGACGCTGTGGTACGGCGGGCGCTCCAGTTCATAGGCCATGCTCATGGCATCGAGCATGCTCCACAGTACGTCGAGCTTGAATTGCAGAATCTCCAGCATCCGCTGCTGACCCTCAAGCGTGATGTAATGCGCCAGGGTAATGCGCAAGCCATGTTCGACATCACGCCGCGCCTGGCTCAGACGTGTGCGGAAGTACTCGTAACCGGCCGGGTCGATCCACGGGTAGTGCTGCGGCCAGGCGTCGAGTCGGGATTGATGGATCTGCGGTGCAAAGAGTTCGGTGAGCGAGCTGCTGGCCGCCTCCTGCCAACAGGCGCGACGGGCAAAATTGACGTAGGCATCCACCGCAAAGCGCACCCCCGGCAGGACCATTTCCTGGGACAGCATCCGCTCACGCGCAATCCCCACCGCCTCCCCCAGCCTCAGCCAGGCCTCGATCCCGCCCTCGCTGCCGGGCACGCCGTCGTGATCGACAATGCGTTGCAGCCATTCCCGACGCACGTCGCGATCCGGGCAGTTGGCCAGAATCGCCGCATCCTTGAGCGGGATGTTGAGCTGATAATAGAAACGATTGGCGACCCAGCCCTGGATCTGTTCACGCGTGGCGCTCCCGGCGTACATCGCCTGATGGAACGGATGGTGAATGTGGTAATAGGCGCCCTTGGCGCGCAGTGCCTGTTCGAACTCGGCGGGCGGCAGTGGTGTGTCAGTCATCTCGGTTCTCCGGGAAATAACCGTTGGATTCTGTGGTGTTTGCTCTGGCCTCATCGCGAGCAAGCTCGCTCCCACAATAGACCTGCTGTGCGCAGAAAATCGGGTCCGACTCGAACCCCTGTGGGAGCGAGCTTGCTCGCGATGAGGGCATCCGCTACAGCAAAATACTCATGCCGTCATAGGCCACTTCAACGTTGCGCCGTACCAGTTCGGCGCGTTCGGCCGAGTCTTCGTCGAGGATCGGGTTGGTGTTGTTGATATGGATGAGAATCTTGCGTTGACGGGCAAACCCTTCCAGCACGTCGAGCATGCCGCCGGGGCCGCTTTGTGACAGGTGGCCCATCTCGCTGCCCAGACTCTGGCCGACTTCGCACCGGCGCATTTCATCGTCGCGCCACAGCGTGCCATCGAGCAGCAGACAGTCGGCGCGCTGCATCCAGCCCAGCACGTCGGCATCGACCTCGCCCAGGCCCGGGGCATAGAACAGGCTCGCGCCGCTGCGCAGGTCCTCGATGAACAGGCCGATGGTGTCGCCCGGTTGCGGGTTGCCACGATTGGGCGAATACGGGGGCGCGTTGCTGCGCAACGGGATCGCCCGCCATTGCAGACTCTGGCAGGCCGCGATACGGAACGGCTGACTGTCCAGCCCGACGGGCTGCCACTGCAAACCGCCGTTCCAGTGGCTAAGCATGTTGAACAAGGGGAAACCGCTGCTCAGGTCCTGATGGACCCGCTCGGTGCACCAGACCTGATGCGGGCAGCCTTCGCGCAGGCTGAGCAAACCGGTGCAATGGTCGATCTGGCTGTCCAGCAGCACGACCCCGGCAATCGCCGTATCGCGCAAGCGGCGTGCCGGTTGCAGGAGTGCGAAGCTCTCGAGCTGGGTGCGGATGTCCGGTGAGGCATTGCACAAGATCCAGTCCACGCCATTGTCACTCAAGGCAATCGACGACTGGGTACGGCGCTGCGCCCTCAGGCGGCCATTACGCACGCCGCTGCACTGGCGACAGTTGCAGTTCCATTGCGGAAAACCACCGCCAGCGGCGGAACCGAGAACGCGGATATGCATGGGCAGTGCTCCCGACAAGAGGCCCGGCCACCGTGCCGATGGCCGGACGAAGCATCAACGATTGGCGAAATACATCGTCACTTCGAAGCCAATACGCAGGTCGGTAAACGCGGGTTTAGTCCACATAGGTCAATCCTCTTCTTGTGCCGGGGCATTCCGGTAGAGGCATTAACACACGCGAGGACTGGCGCCCGAATGCTACTTTCGAAGGAGGTGGCGGGGTGCCTTGGTAGGGGGTGTCGCGCAGATATTGGAACCATACAAAACCAATGTGGGAGCGAGCCTGCTCGCGATAGCGGACTAACAGTCAACATCAATATCGACTGTACTGGCCTCATCGCGAGCAGGCTCGCTCCCACAGGGTTTGTGGCGTTTTTGCGGGTTAGAAGAAACCCAGCGGGTTGATGTCGTAGCTCACCAGCAGGTTTTTGGTTTGCTGGTAGTGGTCGAGCATCATTTTGTGGGTTTCACGACCGACGCCGGACTTCTTGTAACCACCGAACGCGGCGTGGGCCGGGTACAGGTGATAGCAGTTGGTCCACACGCGACCGGCCTTGATCGCCCGGCCCATGCGGTAGGCGCGGTTGATATCGCGGGTCCAGAGGCCGGCACCCAGGCCGAATTCGCTGTCGTTGGCAATGGCCAGGGCTTCGGCTTCGTCCTTGAAGGTGGTCACGCCCACCACCGGACCAAAGATTTCTTCCTGGAACACACGCATTTTGTTGTGGCCCTTGAGCAGGGTCGGCTGGATGTAATAGCCGCTCGACAGGTCGCCTTCAAGACGTTCAGCCGCACCGCCGGTCAGCAGCTCGGCGCCCTCCTCCTGAGCGATTTTCAGGTACGAGAGGATCTTGTCGTATTGCTGCTCGGACGCCTGGGCGCCGACCATGGTCTCGGTGTCCAGCGGGTTGCCGCGTTTGATCTTGACGATCTTCTTCATGACCTCGGCCATGAACGGTTCGTAGATCGACTCCTGCACCAGCGCACGGGACGGACAGGTGCAGACTTCGCCCTGGTTGAAGAACGCCAGCACCAGGCCTTCAGCGGCTTTTTCGATGAACTCGGGCTCTGCCTGCATGATGTCGGCGAAGAAGATGTTCGGCGACTTGCCGCCCAGCTCCACGGTGGACGGGATGATGTTCTCGGCAGCGCATTTCATGATGTGCGAACCCACCGGAGTCGAGCCGGTGAAAGCAATCTTGGCGATACGCTTGCTGGTGGCCAGGGCCTCGCCGGCCTCGCGACCAAAGCCCTGGACGATATTCAGCACGCCCGGCGGCAGCAAGTCAGCGATCAACTCGGCGAAGACCATGATCGACAGCGGCGTCTGCTCGGCCGGTTTGAGCACCACGCAGTTACCGGCGGCCAGGGCCGGGGCGAGTTTCCAGGCGGCCATCAGCAGCGGGAAGTTCCACGGGATGATCTGCCCGACCACGCCCAGCGGTTCGTGGAAATGGTAGGCAGTGGTCAATTCGTTGATCTCGGCGGCGCCACCTTCCTGGGCGCGGATGCAGCCGGCGAAATAACGGAAATGATCGGCCGCCAGCGGTACATCGGCGTTGAGGGTTTCGCGCACAGCCTTGCCGTTGTCCCAGGTTTCGGTCACCGCGAGCACTTCGAGGTTCTGCTCGATGCGGTCGGCGATTTTCAGCAGCACCAGGGAGCGATCCTGAGCCGAGGTCTTGCCCCAGGCGTCGGCAGCCGCATGGGCGGCGTCCAGGGCCTTGTCGATGTCTTCGGCGGTGGAGCGCGGGAACTCGGCGATCGGCTGGCCGTTGACCGGTGAAGTCGTGGTGAAGTACTGGCCTTTGACCGGGGCGACAAACTCACCGCCGATGAAATTGCCGTAGCGCGCCTTGAAGGAAACGACGGCGCCGGGTGTTCCGGGTTGAGCGTAGATCATGATGAACCTCTGCTGGGTCGAGGCCTGTCGGTCAACAGGCGATAGACCGATAGTAGAGAGCCCCACAGCCCGGACGAATGCGCCGTTGGCAGGGGGACTCTCGTCATTTGGTCGTAGTTTTGCCCTGGGGGTATTCAGCCCCCTCGGTTCAGATCAATGCTTGGCCACCAGGTCCTTGGGCAGTTTGAAGGTCCAGAGCATGCCGCCCTGGTTGAAGTCCTTGATCCGCTTGGCCACTTCGCCGCCCCACAACGGGACGGCACCGCCCCAGCCGGACAGCACCGAGACGTACTGCTCGCCATCCATCTCCCAGGTAATCGGCGAGCCGAGCACGCCGGAGCCGGTCTGGAACTCCCAGACCTTTTCCCCGGTCTTGGCGTTGAAGGCCTGCAGGAAGCCTTCCGGCGTGCCGGTAAACACCAGGTTGCCCTTGGTGGTCAGCACCCCGCCCCAGAGCGGCGCGTAGTTCTTGTGCCGCCAGACTTCCTTGCCGGTTTTCGGGTCAATGGCGCGTAGCACGCCGATGTAGTCTTCATTCAACGGTTTGATGGTGAAACCGGCGCCGAGGAACGCCGCGCCTTTCTTGTAGGCGATGCCTTCGTTCCAGATGTCCATGCCCCATTCGTTGGACGGCACATAGAACAGCCCGGTGTCCTGGTTGTAGGCCATGGGCATCCAGTTCTTCGCACCGAGGAAAGCCGGCGCGACAAACACCGAACTGCCTTTTTCTTCACTGCCCGGCGCGCCCGGGCGGCTGGCTTCGTTGTAGATAGGCCGGCCGTCCTTGTCCAGGCCGCTGGCCCAGGTGATCATGTCGACAAACGGGAAGCCACGGATGAACTTGCCGTTGGTGCGGTCCAGCACGTAGAAGAAGCCGTTGCGGTCAGCGGTGGCCGCTGCCTTGATCTCTTTGCCGCCGTCCTTGTAGTTGAACGAGATCAGCTCATTGACGCCGTCATAGTCCCAGCCATCGTGCGGAGTGCTCTGGAAGTGCCATTTGATGGTGCCGTCGTCCGGGTTCAGCGCCAGACGCGATGATGAGTAAAGGTTGTCGCCAGGGCGCAGGTGGGAGTTCCACGGTGCCGGGTTGCCAGTACCGAACAACAGCAGATTGGTTTCCGGATCGTAGTAGCCGCCGAGCCAGGGCGCGGCACCGCCGGTTTTCCAGAGGTCTCCCGGCCAGGTCTTGCCGGCTTCCCCCCCGGAGATGCCATTCTCGACGGCCTTGCCGTCCTTGTAGACGTAACCCATGTGCCCTTCGACCGTTGGCCGGGTCCACAGCAGGTCACCGTTTTTCGGGTTGTAGGCCTCGATCTTGCCCACTACCCCGAACTCGCCGCCGGCAACGCCAGTGATCAACTTGCCATTGATCACCAGGGGCGCGGCGCTGATGGAGTAGCCTTCCTTGTGGTCGGCCACTTTCTTGCTCCAGACCACCTTGCCGGTGTCCTTGTTCAGGGCCACGAGCTTGGCGTCCAGGGTGCCGAAAATCACCAGATCGTCGTACAGCGCCACACCCCGGTTGATCACATCGCAGCACGGCCGGATGTCGTCCGGCAGGCGTGCATCGTACTGCCAGAGTTTCTTGCCGGTATGGGCATCCACCGCAAACACCCGCGAGTAGGAACCGGTCATGTACATCACGCCATCCTTGATCATCGGCTGCGCCTGCTGACCACGCTGCTTTTCACCGCCGAACGAAAAGGCCCAGACCGGGCGCAGTTCCTTCACGTTATCGACATTGAGGATATCCAGCGGGCTGTAGCGTTGTCCCTGGACGCCGAGGCCGTTGGTGACGACCTGCCCGGGGTTTTTCGGGTCCTGGAGAATGTCCTGATCGGTGACGGCGGCCAGGGCCGAGCCGGACAGCAACATGGCACTGAGCAGCACACTGAGGGCGAAGGGTTGACGACGTACGGGGTGGGTCATGACGGCTACCTCTGCGTTATTGTTGTAGCCGGAAATTTTTCCGGTCTGACGCAGATTCTTGGGCGCCGCCGCCGACGCAACAATTGCCCGCAGTGCGGAGATTGCTAGTTCCTTAGTACATATCGAGGATGTGAGGGGCGCCAGTGCCGGTGCTGCCAGCGCAAGCCAGCAGCGCAACAGCCAACGCAATGTCCATGTCATCGCCCGCGCCTACTGGTACATGTCCGGCACGTCATAGCGCAGGCCATAGCTGGCGTAGATCGCCTTGAGCGTGCCGTCGCGGATCAAGCCTTCCAGCGCTTCCTCCACCGCATAGGCCAGCTGACGGTTGCTTTCATGCACCGCCATGCCGATTTCCCAGAGCTGCTTGCCCATGTTCGGGTAGGCGTTTTCTGCCAGCGCCAGTTGCGGATCGGCCGCCTCGTGCACCTGCCAGTCGATCTCACCGCGCATCGCCATCACCGCGTCGACCTCGCCGGCCTTCATCGCGGCAAAGGCCTGGGGCACGCCCGGATAGTGGTGAGTACTGGCCCTGAGCATGCCGTTGAACACCGAGGTCAGGTAGAACGACGGCACGCTGTCGACCTCAACCCCGATGGGGTGATGTTCGAACACCGCAACGCTGCCTACCGACTCCAGTCGACGACGGTCGTAAGCGACTTGCCATTGCTCGTTCTGGTAAGGCCCGAACATCACCACATGGCCGTTCTCCAATTCACCCAGCTCGTTGCGCTTTTGTGAGTAGTCGCGGTCGTAGGGCACGCGCATCATCAGGTCAGCCAACTGCTGGTTGCGCAGTTGGCTGCCACGCCAGATGTAGTCGCGCAGATCATCGTCGAGCTTTTCTCCCGGCGGCGCCCAGATCAGCGTGAGACGTACGCCGAGTGCCTTGGCCAAGGCCTGGGCCAGCTCGACATCGACCCCTCGTGCCTTGCCCGCGTCTTCGAAACTGTAGGGAGCGAAATCCTTGTAGACCGCGACCTTCAGCTCCCCATCGGCGATCATTTGGTCAAAGGTGCGGACCTGCGCCTGCACCGCCTGGCAACACAGCAACACTGCACTGATGAACACCGCGAGCAGGCGCATGGGTCATTGCTCGACATGCACGCTGTCGAGATAGGTGCGCACCGCCCACAGCGCTTCCTGGCTCAGGTAGTCGGCCATCTTCGGCATGTAGACCCGACCGTCGCGCACCGCACCATTACGGACACGCTGGACGAACCATTCATCGCCCGCTTCGCCGACATCCAGCAGGCGCAGGTCGGGGGCAATACCGCCGGACTTGGCTTCCAGGCCATGGCAGGCGGCGCAGTTCTGATTGTAGGCCGAAGAGCCGATTTCCAGGGCCCGGTCATGTTCAGGGGAGGTTCGATAGGGATTCGCCGCAGCCCAGCCATCGGCATCGATCTGCACGCCGGCCTCCTTGATCGGGGTCAGGCCCTTGGTTTCCACCGCCTGGGGGACCACGTTGCCATGGGCCCAGGTCGCACCGGCAGCGAACAGACCGGTCAGCAGCCCTACAGCGAGCAAGGCGTTGCGTTTTGTTGTCATTGTTTTGCCCTCAAGATTGCACGCAAAACCTCTACCAGACCGTGTGAAAACGTAGCGAGCGAAGACAAGACAAGGCAAAAACAGGCGAGGAAGCGGAGTTTACGGGCTGTAAATGAGCATTCCGAGCCTGTTTTTAACGCAGTATTGTCGAGCGCAGTAGTTTTCACACGGCCTGCTACAGAGGCTACGGGCTCATCTTAGGAATACCGCTGCACGATCCGAATGCTGCTTTGGTGGCCGCCTGCTCATCCCTTGGTAGTAGGGCTTGTGGCGAGGCGGTGATCGATCGGCGGGGCGCGCGGCAAGTTACGACCTTGGTACTGGCTCACTGATACTTTCTGCATATTTCGCTGCCCTCCCGGACTTCCTATGCTGGCGCCATACGAAGTGGAGTGCCTTATGCGCCAGCTTATTGGTTACGCCCTGTTCTATCTGTTGGCGATTACCTGCTCCGCGTTGCTGGCCACCCAGAGCCAGGCTGACGACGGCCCGTTGCAGGTGCGCATCGGCTACCTGGGTTATCGTCCCGACCCCGGGCCATTGCTCTCCACTGTCATTCCCGAACCCACAGATGCGGGGTTGCGAGGTGCCGAGCTGGCAATCATCGACAGCAACAGCACCGGACGCTTCCTCAAACACGACTATCACCTGCAAAGCACTGTCGTTGACAGCCCCGAGGCGTTGCTTGAAGCCGCCAGAGTCCAGCACGCTCAAGGCCTGCGATTGTTCGTGGTGAATGTGCCGCTGGACAGTCTGCGCCAACTCAGCGCCGCCCTGCCCGACAGCCTGCTGTTCAATGCCGGCAGTGCCGATGACAGCCTGCGCAGCACCGACTGCCTGGCCAACGTGCTGCACAGTCTGCCCAGCCGCGCCATGCTGGCCGATGCACTGGTGCAGTTCATGGTGGTGCGCAAATGGCAGCGGGCGTTGCTGATCGTCGGTCAGACGCCTGAAGACCAGGCCTATGCCGCCGCTCTGCGACGAGCCATGAAACGCTTCGGGCTAAAGATCGTCGCCGAGAAACCCTGGACGTTCGACAATGACCAGCGCCGCAGCGCCCAGGCCGACATGCCCCTGTTCACCCAGACCGCCGAATACGACGTGGTGCTGGTGGCGGATGAGCGCGGCGACTTCGGTGAATACGTCCCCTACCAGACCTGGTACCCGCGCCCCGTGGCCGGCACTCAGGGACTGACCCCAACCGGCTGGCACCACACCGTGGAAACCTACGGGGCCGCCCAGTTGCAGAAACGCTTCGAAGCCCTGGCCGGACGCTATATGAACGACCGCGACTTCGCCGCCTGGGTCGCCGTGCGCAGCATCGCCAACGCGGTGAGCAAACAGCGCCAGACCGACCCGGTTGCCATTCGCCAACTGGAACTCAGTGACCAGTTGCCACTGGATGGTTTCAAGGGCCGCAAACTCAGCTATCGCCCATGGAACGGCCAGTTGCGCCAGCCGATCCCCATCGTCCAGCCGCGAGCGCTGGTCAGCACCTCGCCCCAGGACGGCTTTTTACACCCCACTAATGAAATGGACAGCCTGGGTTTCGACAAACCTGAAGTGAGTTGCCGCTATCCCTGATCACGCCACCACAACAATAAGGAATCCGCCATGCGCCGCACCCTGCCCACTTGCGCCCTCCTGCTCGCCGCCGGGCAAGCCATGGCGAGTACCGCCTGGGTCTCCAACGAGAAAGACAACAGCCTGAGCCTGATCGACATGCAGACCCTGCAAGTCACCGAGACCCTGCCCGTGGGCCAGCGCCCGCGCGGACTGTTGCTGTCCCACGACAACAAATTGCTGTACATCTGCGCCAGCGACTCGGACCGGGTCCAGGTGATGGATGTGGCCACCCGCAAGATCATCAAGGAGCTGCCCTCGGGCAAGGACCCGGAGCAATTCGCCCTGCACCCCAACAACCGCTGGTTGTACGTCTCCAACGAGGACGATGCACTGGTGACGGTGATCGACACTGAAACCGCCAAGGTCCTGGGCCAGGTCAATGTTGGCGTCGAACCCGAAGGCATGGCGGTCAGCCCCGACGGCAAGTGGGCGGTCAACACCAGTGAAACCACCAACATGCTGCACTGGATCGACACCAGCACCCAGACCCTGACCGACAGCACCCTGGTGGATCAGCGGCCGCGTTTCGTCGAGTTCAATCAGGACGGTTCGCAACTCTGGGCTTCCGCCGAGATCGGCGGCACGGTGACCATTCTCGACGTGGCGACACGCAAGATCCTCAAGACGCTGAAGTTCCAGATCAAGGGCGTGCACCCGGACAAGGTGCAACCGGTCGGCGTCAAGCTCAGCGCCGATGGCAAGTACGCCTTCGTCGCACTTGGCCCGGCCAACCATGTGGCGGTCATCGATGCAAAAACCTTCGAGATCCTCGACTACTTGTTGGTGGGGCGACGCGTCTGGCAGATGTCGTTTACCCCGGACCAGCGCCAGTTGCTGGCCACCAACGGGGTCAGCGGTGATGTCTCGGTGATCGATGTGAACAGCCTGAAGGTCATCAAATCGGTGAAGGTCGGACGCTACCCATGGGGCGTGGTGGTGACGCCATGAACGCGCTCGATGTCTGCGAAGTGAGCTTCGCCTACGGCCCGCGAGAGGCGCTGAAACAGGTCAGTTTCAGCCTGGCGCCCGGGCGTTTCGCGGCGCTGCTGGGGCCCAACGGCGCGGGCAAGTCAACGCTGATCGCCCTGCTCACCCGGCTCTATGACCTGCAACGCGGCGATATTCGAGTCGGCGGCTGCTCTTTGCGCAACGCCGCGCGCCCGGCCTTGCGCCAATTGGGGGTGGTGTTCCAGCAAAGCACTCTGGATCTGGACCTGAGCATTGAACAGAACCTGCGCTATCACGCCGCGTTACAGGGTTTGTCGCGATGCCAGAGCCAACGGCGGGTCGATGCCGAACTGGCGCGCCAGGGCCTGACCGAGCGGCGGCACGAACGGGTTCGCGAACTCAATGGCGGGCATCGCCGGCGAGTGGAAATTGCCCGCGCCCTGCTCCACGAACCGCGCTTGTTGCTACTGGATGAAGCCAGTGCCGGCCTCGACCCGGCCAGCCGCCTGGCGCTTAATCGGCACATTCGCACGCTGTGTCACGAGCAACAGATCAGTGCGCTCTGGACCACCCACCTGCTGGACGAAGTGCTCCCCGACGATGACCTGTTGATCCTCCATCAGGGCCGGCTGGTCGCCAGCGGACAGGCGGCCGCGCTGAGCCTGGAGCACGGCGGCGACCTCAACGCCGCTTTCGCCCGCCTCACCCCTTCACCCGGCATTTCGGCCACTACAGGAGTCAGCACCCGATGAACGCATACTGGCGGTGTTTCAGCGGTATCGTGCTGCGCGAATGGCTGCGCTTCGTGTTGCAACGCACGCGCTTTCTCAGCGCCCTGGTGCGCCCGCTATTGTGGCTGCTGGTGTTCGCCGCAGGGTTTCGCGCCGCCCTGGGTATCGCGATTATCGAACCCTACGACACCTACATTCCCTATGAGGTGTACATCATCCCGGGTCTGGCCTGCATGATCCTGCTGTTCAATGGCATGCAGGGCTCGCTGTCGATGGTCTACGACCGGGAGATGGGCAGCATGCGGGTGCTGCTGACCAGCCCTCTGCCGCGAGCCTTTCTGCTGGGCAGCAAACTATTGGCCACCTCGTTGATTTCCCTGTTGCAGGTTTATGCTTTCCTCGCCATCGCCTGGCTGTATGGCGTGCAACCACCGGCGGCGGGACTGCTGCTGGCGTTACCGGTGTTGCTGCTGGTGGCCCTGATGCTCAGCGCCCTGGGGCTGCTGCTGTCCAACGCGATCCGCCAGCTGGAGAACTTTGCCGGGGTGATGAATTTCGTGATCTTCCCGCTGTTCTTCCTGTCATCGGCCCTGTATCCGTTGTGGAAGATGCTCGAGGCCAGTCAGTGGCTATACTGGCTCTGCGCCCTGAACCCGTTCACCCACGCGGTGGAGTTGGTGCGTTTTGCCCTGTACGAACGCCTCAATCCGCTGGCATTGGCGGTGTGCCTGGGGCTGACCCTGCTGTTCAGCTCGCTTGCGGTGCTGACCTTCAATCCCCAGCATGCGGCGTTACGCAAAGCAGGATAACGAACCACCTCGACCTACTTTAGTATTGGTTTTCCTATCTATGGTCGCATTCACAAAGCACCGTCCCTGGCATGTAATGGGTCCATGACAAACAGGATGAGAGCCTGTGCCGAGTGCCTTGCGTTCCGGCAGCCCCTTTCCCTGACGCCACAGCCTGAGAACCCTTGCCCCACCCTAATCACAATAACGAGGTGAAAGGCCATGTATAAAATTCTGATTGCCGACGATCACCCACTGTTTCGCGAAGCCATTCACAACGTTATCAGCGACGGCTTTCCGGGCAGCGAGGTGATGGAGACCGCCGATCTGGACAGCGCCCTGACGCTGACCCAGCAGCACGACGACCTGGACCTGATCCTGCTGGATTTGAACATGCCCGGCATGCATGGCCTCAATGGCCTGATCAATCTGCGCAACGAGGCGCCGACCATTCCGGTGGTGATCGTCTCTGCCGAGCAGGACAAGCAAGTGGTGCTGCAAGCCATTACCTATGGCGCCGTGGGCTTTATCACCAAGTCTTCGCCGCGCGCGCAAATGACCGAGGCGATCGAGCAGATCCTCAACGGCAACGTCTACCTGCCGCCGGACATCATCCGCACGCAAAAAAGCGGCTCCACTCGACGCATGAGCGAAACCCCGAGCTTTCCTCCCGAACTGCTCCAGGCCCTGACCCGCAAGCAACTGCTGGTGCTCGAACGCATGACCAAGGGCGAGTCGAACAAGCAGATCGCCTACACCCTGGACATCGCCGAAACCACAGTCAAGGCCCACGTCTCGGCGATCCTGCGCAAGCTCAACGTGCACAACCGGGTGCAGGCGATCCTCAGTGCCGGGGACATCGACTTCGGCGCTTATCTGCGGCGCTAGGTTTTTGTGGTGAAAGCCCTCAAGGCCGACCCAGCAGATGGCTCATCGCGGTCTTGAGTTTCATCGGCCGCACCGGCTTGTGCATCAGGGTGTGGCCCCGCTCGCGGATCTGTTGCTTGAGTTCGTTGCTGTAGTTGGCAGTGATCATCATCGCCGGTATCGGCAGGGCCCGACGCGCGTTGATCCGCGCCACGGCATCGACACCATTGCAGTCGTTATCCAGATGGTAGTCAGCAATCAGCAGGTCGGCTTCGGCATGGTAATTGTCCACCTGGCGCGCCAGGTCTTCTTCCGATAAGGCGGTGACTACCTGGCAGCCCCAGCCTTCGAGCAAGGTGCGCATGCCGGCACAAATCGCCGCATCGTTGTCCAGCACCCAAACCCGCGCACCGCGCAGGCGTTCGAGCATCGGCTCGCTGATCGCCAGGCTCGGCGGTGCCTTGGGCGCGGTGGCGCTGAGGGGAACTTCGACGGCAAACATCGAGCCCTTGCCCGGCCACGAGCGCACCCGAATCCGGTGGCCGAGGATGCCGGAGATCTTCTCGACGATGGCCAACCCCAGGCCCAACCCACGGTCCTGGTCCGGGCGCTGCACATCACCGCGTTTGAATTCCTGGAAAATCTCTTCCAGACGCTCCTCGGCGATCCCGATGCCGCTGTCCCAGACTTCGATCGACAGGCGTTGGTGATGCCGTCGGCAGCCCAGCACCACCCGGCCGCTGCGGGTGTAGCGGATGGCATTGCTCAACAGATTGCGCAGGATCCGCGCCAGTAGCTGAATGTCGCTACGCACCAGCGCCGAACAGGCCACGAAGTGCAGTTCAAGCCCTTCGCTGCGGGCTACCTGGGCGTACTCGGTGGCCAGGTTGTCCATCAGCTCGCTGAGGGCGAACGGCGCGATATCAGCCTTGATCACCCCGGCATCGAGTTTGGAAATATCAACCAGTGTGCCCAGCAGGTTTTCCACGTCCTCCAGGGAATTGCTGACATTGCGCACCAGTGTGGCGTTGGCTACCGGCTCGCGGCGCTCGAGCAGCGCACTGGTGAACAGCCGCGCCGCGTTCAACGGTTGCAGCAGGTCGTGACTGACGGCAGCGAGGAATTTGGTTTTCGACAGGTTGGCCTGTTCGGCCTCCAGCTTGGCCTCGCGCAAGCGCGATTCAACCCGGCTGCGTTCGTCGATCTCGCGCAGCAACTGGTCATTGAGGGTAGTCAGTTCGGCCGTGCGCTCGCGCACCCGCAGCTCCAGGTTCTGATAGGCCTGGTGCAGCGCCTCCGCGGTTCTGCGACGCTCGGTGATGTCGCGGATCAGCACAAAGATCCCCACCACCTCGCCGCTGGCCAGGCGATTCGGTACATAGGAGCGCAGCATGTAGCGCTCCTGATTATTGATGTTGGTTTCGGCCACTTCAAAGGTCACGCTCTCGCCCGCCAAGGCCCGCGCCACATAGCTCTCCAGCCGCTGATAATGCTGTTCGCTGTGCACCTCACGCAGACTCTGGCCGAGCATCACGCCCCGCGGCCAGCAGTACCACTCTTCATAGACCTTGTTGGTGAACTCGTAGACCAGATCGGCATTCAGATAGGCGATCAGCGCCGGCACGTGGTCGGTGATCAGACGAATCCAGCGCTCACTCTCACTGAGGGCCTCGGCATGCTGATAGCGTTCAGTGATGTCGGTGAAGGTGTTGACGAAGCCGCCGGTGGGCAGCGGATGGGTGCGGATTTCCAGTACCCGTCCGTCGTAGAGACGCTGCTCGCACTCGTGGATGGTCCTCCCGTTGGAGTCGCGACTGTCCGGGGTCAGCAGGTGCAATTCGCTGTCGCCGATCACCTCGGCAAAGGGCCGGTGGGCGGCCACCGGCGCCAGGCCGCTGAGTTCGAGGAAGCGTCGGTTCCACAACTCCAGAATGCCCTCGGCGCTGACCATGGCCACCCCTTGGGACAGGTTGTCCACCGCCCGCTGCAACAGATGGGATTTCTGCGCGATGGCCTGTTCGCGGCGCACGGTTTCGCTGAGCTTGACCTCGGTGATGTCGGTAAACAGCATCACCCGCCCGCCTTCCCGGGTCGGTCGCTCGCTGACTTGCAGCCAGCGACCGCTCTGCAACCGATAGAGCAGATGTTCGTCGGCATGGCCCCGAGGTTCTTCGTTGAACAGCCCGGTGGCGCTCATCAGTCGCTTGACCTCGGCCAGGCGCATGCCGGCGATGATCCGCACCCGACTGTTGGCCCAGAACGCCTTGAACCGGCTGTTGAACAGCACAATGCGTTGGTCTTCGTCGAACAGCACGAAGGCATCGGAGATGCTCTCGATAGCGTCGATCAGATACTGGTGAGCGGTTTCAGCCCGCAGCCGGGCTTCGCTGAGCAAGTGATTGCCGGCCTTGAGTTCGGCCATGGCCTGGTTCAACGCATCGGTGCGCTCGCGGACCTGCTCGGCCAGCACCACCGAATGCTGAAACGCCGCGTAAGGGTCGTTGCCCCGAGTCACCCCGGACTCGATGCGCTCGATCAGCGCGTCATTGATGCGCTGTAACTTGCGGTTTTCATGCTGCAGTCGGGTGACCTGCTGCTGTAGTTCAACGGCTGACAGGTGTTCGATTCCGGGCAATGGCAACGCCGGTGAAGGTCTGGTTGATGTGCATGCCATTGAACTGTTCTCCGTAGGTGTT
Source organism: Pseudomonas sp. GW822-FHT02D10 (assembly GCF_058802345.1). Classification (NCBI taxonomy): domain Bacteria; kingdom Pseudomonadati; phylum Pseudomonadota; class Gammaproteobacteria; order Pseudomonadales; family Pseudomonadaceae; genus Pseudomonas; species Pseudomonas sp. GW822-FHT02D10. The sequence goes on along the minus strand of NZ_JBXAOB010000005.1, from coordinate 227,798 downwards.
GAAACCCATCACTCGCTGCTCGCGCAAGAACGCATCGATCTGTTCCAGGCCATCGCGGTCTTCCAGCTCCAGACGCCGGAGAAAACAATCGCAACCGATGGTCAGCAGCAGCGCGCCGAGACGCGCCTGCAAACCGTCGAACAGATGTTGCAGATTCGGCAGCATGGGCCCGGGGGTCATGACGGTGAGAACGATGCCGTTTTCCACCGCACAGTAGAAACTCAGGCTCAGGTCCGGATGAACTTGCTGGATCGCCCGGACGTAATACTGGTCGTGGATCCGCACCGCCAGCGGGTGGGCAGCGAATACCCGGTGATCGAGTTCGGCCACCGGCACACCGATGTGGCGCGCGTACTCTTCGGCGGCGGGTTCGGCGTTAAGCTCGAAGACCCGACGCTGGGCGCTGTCGGCGCCGGTCACCACCAGTTTCTCTTCGCGGGGCAGGATGTGGTGAGTGGTGAACACTTCGAAATCCAGCCAGGTATTGACCAGCACCACCACCGCCGCGCCGCAGTGGAATTCACCGCCGAAATAGACATGAGTGTGGGTCAGGTAGTTGTCGTCGCCGGCCGAGCCGCCAAAATGCGGAATGTCTCCCAGCGCCGCACTCAGTGCAGCCAGGACCATCTCTTCACGACTGGACAGGCCATCGAGCAGGGTCAGGGCGAAGCTGTTGCCCTTGATCGGCGCCAGGGTGTTGCTGCGACAGTCGCTGACCAGCCGCTCGACCATCTGCTGGGCGTCGATCAGGCTGAAGCGTTCCATTTCATCGATCCGTTCGGTGGCGATGGAAAAGTGCCGATGATCGAAACCCACCGCCGTCACGCAATTGCGGCCGTAGCCAAGGGGAGTGATTTCCCCGGCGCTGGTGCAACCCACCAGGCGGATACCGCCGAAGCTCTGCTCCAGGGCCTCGCCCAGTGCCTGCAGATCGTATTCGGCAGAGCAGAAAAACAGCACGAACCCCAGGTGCGGATGCAACAGCTGCCGCGCCAGTTCCTGGGCCACCAACCGGGCATCGGTCGCCTGGGACATTGCACTGACAACACCCTCATTCTGGGCCTGCTGCATCTTCGCCTCCTCCCGGTGCGCGGTATGAGGCCTGAGTGTACGAAGCCTGCCGGGCGCCACGAATGCTACTTGGGTAGGGGGTAGCCGCTTCCATGGGATGAAAAAAGAGACCGAAGCCTCTATTTTCGTAACCGTCCGAGCTACACCCCCTTGAAACTCAGACCTTAATGTCCTTCAACCACTGATTATTGGGGTCAGCCATCACTTCAAGGAAGTCGGCATACCCCGGTGCCCCACCGATATCTTCCGATGGGCAAGCGTCGGCACCGTCGATGCAGTACGGCATTTAAGGACACACTCCAGCGGGCAGTTTCTTTTCGACTTTGATCCGATGATCCCAGCCGTCGCCAAAGTCGTAGAGATAGCTAAACGTCTTTTTCCCGGACAACGCCTTGATCAGGGTCTTGCGGGCTTCCGTGTTGATGGGCGGCCCCCACCCATCGGGATCCGGAATGCCGTAGTTTTCACCGGCAATTTCAAACTGATGTTGCCCAAGGTGATGTTTTCGGGCACCACCACGCGGCGCCAGATGGCCGGTTCGACCCACTTCAATTCAATGTGCAGTAACAGCAATTCAGGCTCGGGTTTTAACAAGCGAACATTTTTGGCCATGGGTCAGGCAGCCTCGCAGAGTTCTATCAGTGTGAGAGAAACGTTCCAGAGCAGCAGTTCGTTCACCCGGTTGACTGGGTGGTCGGCGATGCACTCCAGAACATAGGTCAAATAGGCTTGCGGGTTCAGGTCGTTGAGTTTGGCCGAGCCCACTAGGCTGTAAATTGCAGCCGCTCGTTCTCCGCCGGTATCGGAACCGACAAACAGATAATTCTTACGCCCCAAAGCGACGGCGCGTAGCGCCCGCTCGGCGGCGTTGTTGTCGATCTCGATCCGGCCGTCATCGCAGTAGCGCGTCAGCGCCTGCCACCGATTAAGGGCATAGAGGATCGCACCACCCAACGCCGACTTCTTCGACAGCTGAGTCAACGTCTGGTTAAGCCAGCTATGTAATTGTTCAGGCAGCGAACTGGCTCGGCTTTGCCTAGCCGCTTTTCGCACGTCTGGCGGCTGCCCTCGAATTTCGCTCTCGATGGCATACAGCGCGGCAATCCGTTGCAGTGCCTCGGCGGCCAGTGGTGAGGCCAGGTCTTTGTAGACATCGTAAAACTTGCGGCGGGCATGAGCCCAGCACGCGGCTTCCTGAATGGTGCCTGTGGCATACAGTTGAGCAAAACCGGCGTAGCCGTCAGCCTGCAAGATCCCGCTGAAACGCTTGAGATGAATGCGGGGATGTTGCCCCTTGCGATCCGGCGAGTAGGCAAACCATACAGCCGCCGGTACTGAGTAACCGGCAGGTCGGTCATCCCGAACGTACGTCCATAGGCGAGCCGTTTTGGTCTTTCCATTGCCCGGTGCGAGCACGCCAATCGGTGTGTCGTCGGCGTGAACTTTATGACCACTCATGACGTAACGCTCAAGTGCGTTGATCAGTGGCCTGAGCAATTGGCTGGACTGGCAAAAGCGTTGCACCCCGATGGACCGGACCAAAGACCCCTTCTTGATATTGCTGCCGCCAACGAAAGACCAGGTTGGCATTGACGTCGTGTTCACAAGCGATCAACGACACCCAGGCGCCAGGCTGGTGGGTGGCTTCGATGACTTTGCGCTTGAACTCTGTCGGGAAGTTGGGACGGCGACCGGCGCGACGGGCTGGAGCTGTATCCAAGATAGTGTTCACTAAAAAAAGATGGACACTATTTTTGCTAATTTAGAGAGCTGTCAGGAGTGGATGCTGGCCGGACGGTTACCGTCTATCTATCCCTTCTTTTACCCGTTTCTGGTTGACGTACCGTCGCCACTTTTTGATCACGGTCAATCTAGCTAGCTGTAACGAACCTTACCGGTGACAAATAACCCTCTGCCTATTATAATTTGATTATCATCAATCGTTTTAGGGTACCGGTAACTCCATGGAAAATAAGACTGCACGATTAACTGTGCTCATTGATCCCGTCAAGAAAAAAGCCCTTGAGGAGCTTTGTGCGTCTCAGGATCTGACGCCTTCTCAGGTCGTTCGTCAGCTTATTCGGGACTACCTGGAGACGCATGGCGTGTCCTACTCGACCAAAAGCAGAATTGCAGCCAATGGTAAGTGATTCGTCTGCGCATGAGCGGGCACGACGAATGCCTGCTCATCGCTCCTTCTTAGCCTACTGCCCCCCATCTCTAGCCTTGGGTCTTGTCGATCTCGACATAACTGCCCAGCGCGCCACTGAAGTCGGCATGATAATGCTCTGAGCCGAGCGCCTGAAGAATCCCGGCCCTGTCGAGCTTGCCGAGGACTTTCTCGTTGGCTTCACACAACTTCACGCTGCGCCAAAGAAGAGCGGCCCCTCAATGGTGTAAACCAAAACGCCAGGCGGAAGATGAACATGACCATTGATCCGCAACTCAACCTCCAGTTCTTTTTCGACCATTTGCTGCACCTCGACTGAAGATGCCATCCGACGCATAAATTGCAGCATGGCGAGAATGACACCGATGTTCACCGCTATCGTTAAATCACTGAAAACGGTCAGCGTGAAGGTGATGAGCAGTATGGCGACGTCGGCTTTAGGGGCTCGCTCGACCATGCGTTTGAAGTGCTTCAGTTCGCTCATGTTGTAAGCGACCACGAATAAGATCGCAGCCAATGCACACAGCGGGATATCCGAAGCCAAAGGCGCCAAGAAGAAGATCAGTAAAATCAAAGTGAGGGCGTGTGCAAAACCCGCGATTGGACTGTTGCCACCATTGCGGATGTTGGTTGCTGTTCGAGCGATCGCGCCTGTCGCAGCAAAGCCACCAAACAGAGGAGTGACCAGGTTAGCAATGCCTTGGCCGATTAACTCCTGATTGGAGTCACGTTTGGTACCGGCCATCCCGTCGGCAACAGTAGCAGAGAGCAGCGACTCGATCGCCCCCAGCATCGCGATCGCAAACGCAGGGCCAATCAACTCAATGACCTGCGGCAGCGTTATTTCAGGAAGGCCTATTTTGGGAAGCCCTTGAGGAATGCCCCCAAATGCACTCCCGATCGTGGCCACGCCGTCGAATTGAAAATAGGAATGCAATGCCGTCACAACGACCATGGCCAAGGGCAGCGCCACGACGCCGACGATGCCCCCTGAGACGATATTTCGAAGCCAGTGCTCGCGCCCTAACAAGCCCGCTTTCCAAGCTTCTCGTATCGCAATCATGACTAGCCTCGCTCTGGTGTCATGTGCATACTATTCACACGTAGTGATAATAGAAAAGCAATTGGCCTAGCCTCGGTACGACACCTGCGACGCTGTAGATTCAGTGCTCAGAGAGCTAAACCCTATGCTCGGAGACCCCGCATGAAACGCGAAGACGTCAAAACCAAACACGGTGAAGGCATGCACTTCGACACGCATGTGATAGCCAACCCGGCCAACACGCACGAGTGGATCATTCTTTTCAAAAAGGATGCAGGGAGAAGCTATTTTCTGGTCAATGACAACGAGGAGATTGAGTCATTTGGACACCTCGATGATCTGATCCATGAGCTTCGCGAGCTGGGTATCAAGTCCGCCGAAGTTCATTTCTGATAGTTGCACTCAGGGAGTTTGACCATGTCAGTAAAAATTGAGCATTTGTCCGGTCAAAGCGAAGAGCTTTGGTCTGTTTGTTTCGGTAGCCGCAGCATTCAATTTCGTACCGAGCAAGGGGCGAAGGACTATGCGGCCACACTCAAAGAAAGAATCGACGCACCGCATACATTTCCGCGAATTCACCACGCTCCCAACCCAGACCACTGATCAACGCTGATCTGAACTTAATGACCCACGCAGAGGCCTCTACGCAACTGGGTCACGAACTCACGCAATTGTCGAAGTACGCGGATCAAATCCAAGAAGCGATGAGAAAACTCTGAATCCCAATGTGCCGCGCTTAGGGCGTGGCTCCGCTGGCGACATTTGAGCACGCAAAAAAATGGCCACACGAGGTGGCCTAAGACGGGTTCAAGCATAGGAGGATCTCTATTGACCAACAGATACAGGCCTGCCCTGAAGTCTTAAGGCCAATAGAGACGGTCCGCTGACTGACAAACCCCTTCATCAGCAGCGTTCAAGCCGGCAATTTGACCCTGGTCTGTGGGTCAGGACCTCATTGCCTTGCATTATAATAGTGTTAACATGTTATTGTAATCAATGTCTAATTAGGGGCTCGCATGACTACCGACTTCAAGAAGGCTGCACTGGATTACCACGAATTCCCTACCCCAGGAAAAATCAGCATCGCGCTGACCAAGCCTGCCGACACCGCTGCCCAACTCGCACTGGCCTACAGCCCAGGCGTAGCCGAGCCCGTTCGCGAAATCGCGAAGGACCCGGAGAACGCCTATCGCTTTACTGGAAAAGGGAATCTGGTGGCCGTGATCACCAACGGTACGGCCATTCTGGGTCTCGGCAACTTAGGTCCCTTGGCCAGTAAACCGGTCATGGAAGGCAAAGCGTTGCTGTTCAAGCGTTTTGCCGGCATCGACTCGATCGATATCGAAGTCAATGTTGAGAGTTCCCAGGCCTTTATCGACACAGTCGTGCGCATTGCTGACACCTTTGGTGGCATCAACCTGGAAGACATCAAAGCCCCTGAGTGCTTTGAAATCGAAGAAGCACTGATCGAACAATGCAGCATCCCGGTTTTCCATGACGACCAACACGGTACTGCCATCGTCACCGCGGCCGGTATGCTCAATGCGCTGGAGATTCAGGGCAAAACTCTGGAGAACGCGAGAATTGTTTGCCTCGGCGCTGGTGCCGCCGCCACAGCCTGCATGCGCCTGCTGCTTAGTCTGGGCGCCCAAAAATGCAATCTGTACATGGTCGACCGCACCGGTGTCATCCACTCCGCACGGGAAGACCTCAATCAATACAAAGCACAGTTCGTTAACGACGGAGGCCCTCGTACACTGATGGAAGCCATGAACGGTGCCGATGTGTTTGTCGGTCTGTCTGGAGCCAATCTCCTTCCGGCAGAAGCGCTGGCAGCAATGGCTCCCAATCCGATCGTGTTTGCCTGCTCGAACCCGGATCCTGAAATCAGCTACGAGCTGGCCATGGCTACACGTGATGATCTGATCATGGCGACCGGTCGCTCTGATTACCCGAATCAGGTGAATAACGTACTGGGCTTTCCGTTCATCTTCCGAGGGACGTTGGATGTTCGGGCAACCCGGATTAACGAAGCGATGAAAATTGCGGCGGTGGAAGCACTGCGCCAATTGGCCAAAGAGCCAACGCCTGTGGAAGTGCTGCAAGCGTTCAACGTCGATAAGCTTGAGTTTGGGCGCGATTACATCCTCCCCAAAGCGCTCGATGCTCGCCTGCTCGGAGCAATAGCCGGCGCAGTGGCCAAGGCCGCAATCGACACCGGCGTTGCGAAGCTGCATTACCCGGCGCACTACCCGCTCTAAGCTGACGTCCATCATGCTGACGTGTCGCAGCTGTACGACCTTTTTCACGGTTGGCAGCTGCCGCACTTGGGATTATCCAGTCGCTGCACCTTCTGAATATCGACAGCCCGCCATTTGCAAGATCATCCACTCTTGGCTGTTCGCGGGGTGAAGCGTTCGGGATCCCCGTCTGCTCCCCCAGCAAGTAATCACCACACAGAGTTGCCATCTCAGGCAATCCTGATCACCGATCAGAAAAAACGACAGTCAGCGGCTTTAACACTCAACGAGCAGACCAGCCTAAATCGCGAGGACCTAGTGATATCTGATGTGCATAATCGGTTGGCTTTCTTGCTCCTCATACGCCTGGGACAGGGGTGAATGAATGCCGATCAAATATGTTAGGAGCCTCACCGGGCGAAGACGCACCACAGATGCAAACCGCCACCTAGGATTTGCCTTGGCCTTCGTAGCGGGGGCAATCAATGCCGGTGGTTTCCTGGCAGTACATCAGTACACCTCACATATGACGGGCATTGTCTCCTCAATGGCAGATAACAGTGTGCTGGGGGCCTACGACCTTGTGCTCAGTGGTACCGGGGCCTTGTTGTCCTTTCTGGTTGGGGCTGCATGCTCGGCGATCATGGTCAATTACTCCCGGCGCAGACGGCTGCACAGTGAGTTTGCAGTACCGCTCTTGTTTGAAGCCTTTCTGCTCATTTGCTTTGGCTTTCTGGGCGCTCGGCTATCCACCGTGGATGGTCTATTCGTGTCCGTCACCGTGATGCTGCTGTGTTTCATCATGGGGCTACAAAACGCTGTGATCACCAAGATTTCCAAAGCCGAAATCCGAACGACGCACATCACCGGCATCATCACGGATATCGGTATTGAGTTTGGAAAACTCTTTTATTGGAATGCCGTCAGCACATCGACGCATCCAAAAGTTCTCGCCAATCGGACCCGGCTCAAAATACTGATACTGCTCGCGTTGAATTTCTTCTTTGGCGGCGTGGTGGGTGCATTTGGGTTCAAGCACGTTGGCTACATCTCAACGGTACCGCTCGCGATGGTTCTGGTGACGCTGGCGATCGTGCCTGCCGTTGACGATGTCAGGCTTTTTGTCCGCCGCGTCATGCGAAAGTGAACAGCTTGCCTGCAAGCAGCTTTCCAGGCGTTGCTATACTGGATTTTCACTACGTTGATCGTTTCTATTTATGACGTGCCAAGTGTCCAGCGACTGATCCCACTCGCTGGCACGCTAAAAGCGGCGCCCTCGCCGAGCGGGTATTTTTCGTTTTTAGCCCGCGTGGTGATCGGCTCTTCAAGATCATCGAGATGAGGGTTGCGATGACCCACATATTGGCCTGTATCGACAGTTCAACTACATCTCCGGCCGTCTGCGACTACGCCGCCTGGGCCAGTCTCAACTTTGTATTGCCGTTAACCCTCCTGAATGTTGTAGACCGCCCCGCTGGCGTAGAGATACGGCCCGGCAGCCTGGCGCACATGCTAGAAGCTATGTCGCTGGACGAAAAGCGCCATGCGCAGGCGTTGAAGCAAGGCTTGATAATGCTGCAAAACGCTCGAGAAAGAACCATCGCGGATGGCGTAATACAGCCGGAACTTCGTCAAAGCGACGGAGAACTGTTGGGTCGGTTACTCGAGATGGAAACTGACATGCGCTGGCTAGTCATGGGAAAACAAAGCTCGTTCTGTCCCCGACTCAACCAGCTCGAAACCATCATCCATGCTTTGCACAAGCCGATCCTGGTCACCCCTTGTTCCTTCAACCCACCACGAAGCCTGATGCTTGCTTATGACGGGAGTGAGGACACGCACAAGGGGGTGAAAATGCTGGCAGCGAGTCCAGTTCTCACAAAGCTGCCCGTGCACCTGGTCATGGTCGCAGCCAACACGTCGAAGAATCTGGAACGACTCAATGCGGCCAGCGCCATTCTGCAAATCGCCGGGTGTGACGTTCGGACTGCGATCCGTGGCGGGAGAGTGGAACTCGCCTTACAGTCCTATCAGACCGAACACGATATCGACCTGATGGTTATGGGCGCCTTTGGTCATTCGCGAGTCCGCCGATTTTGGCTCGGCAGTACGACTTCAAGAATGATCCGAGCCACAACTCGTCCTCTTTTATTCCTGCCTAAAAGCCACCTCAACATGTAACACACAGACGTTCAAACACCCTAACGCCTCAAGATGAAAACGTTCCTTGCCACCGCATTCGATTAACATTGCATGTTAATATTATGCACGTCATTGATGGAACAAATGACTGCACGCTTGATCCGGGCGCTCGCCCGTAACAGCCGCATCCTTGACTAGTTTTGTGCGGCGCGAGAACTGACACCCACTCAGGTCGCTCGTCAATTGATCCGCGATGACCTGCGCAGTCACGGCGCGAAGGATGAAACACGGCACTCTGCCACGGTGAAAGCCGTCAGACAGTCAATGCCAATCAGCAGACTCGTGACGCCAGTCTCAATGACCCAATCAATACAGCAGGCTGACAAAGCGCTGTTAAGGAAGAGACCATGAGCAAAACCATCGCAATCATCAAGGGTGACGGCATCGGACCTGAGATCATGCAAGTGACGCTACGCGTACTCGATGCCCTTGACTGCAATCTTCAGTACGACTTCGTTGAGGCCGGTTTGGAGGCCTTGCAGCAGCATGGGCAACTGATGCCGCCCGCGTCCATAAAGACGATCGCCAAACATGGTGTCGCACTCAAAGGCCCTCTGACAACGCCGATTGGTCGCGGCTTCTCCTCAATCAACGTCCACCTTCGCCGCCACTTCGATCTCTACGCCAATGTCCGACCAGCGATCAGTTTCCCAGGCACCCGTTCGCGCTTCGAAGATATCGACATCATCACGGTGCGCGAAAATACCGAAGGGGCGTACCTGCCAGAAGGACAAAGTATTTCGGAGGACGGCGAAGTCGCTCTGGCGAGCATTCGTGTAACACGCACTGCCTCCGAACGCATCGTGCGGTATGCGTTCGAGCTGGCTCGTAGCAAAGGCCGTAAAAAAGTGACCGCGGTGCACAAGGCCAATATCATCAAGTCTTGCTCCGGTTTGTTCCTTGAGGTGGCGCGTGAGGTCGCCGCAGGTTATCCGGAAATAGAATTCCACGAGATGATCGTCGATAACGCCTGTATGCAGCTGGTAATGAATCCCCATCAATTCGATGTCATTGTCACCACCAACCTGTTTGGCGACATCCTTTCAGACTTGTGCGCAGGCCTGGTGGGGGGATTGGGCCTGGCGCCTGGGTCCAACATCGGCGCCGATGCGGCCATCTTCGAAGCGGTCCACGGCTCGGCACCGGACATCGCCGGCAAGAACATCGCGAACCCATGTGCATTGTTGTTGGCTGCCGCAGACATGCTTGATTACCTGGGCATGGTGGACAAGGGGACACGCATTCGTACAGCTATCCGCGCTGTTCTGGGAAGTTCGCGTAACCAGGTGACACCGGATATGGGGGGGACCGGTACAACTGAGTCCTTCGCTGACGCCTTGGTGGCCTACTTGCGTGACTAAATAGAGAATCAAGAAACACGCGCTCCGTTCGAGTCGCCAGCTCAGTACGAGCTGGCAACTTTCTACGCGTGCTCCACTGACCTAGCAGTAGGACAGTCTGCTGGATTAAATCTTCTTATACTCCACGGGCTGATCCGGCCACGCAGTCAACACCTCAAAGCCATCGCGGGTGACCAAGACCATATGCTCCCACTGGGCCGAGAGCGAAAGATCCTTGGTGATCACGGTCCAGCCATCCCCCAGCGTTCTTACACCGTGCGTTCCAGCATTGAGCATTGGCTCGATTGTGAAGATCATGCCCGGTTTCAGTCTCATACCTTCACCAGGGTTGCCATAATGACGGACCTGTGGCTCATCGTGGTAAACCATGCCAATGCCATGTCCACAGTAGTCACGCACTACGCTATACCCTTCACGGTGCGCCACGGTTTGAATGGCGTGACCGACATCACCGAGCGTGGCACCGGGGCCTACTGCATGAATGCCGGCACACATCGCCTCATAGGTCGTGTCCACCAGCCGACGAGCCTCTGCGCTTGGCTCGCCGACAAAATACATGCGGCTTGTATCACCGAACCAACCATCCTTGAGCACCGCGACATCAATATTGAGGATATCGCCATCCGAGAGCTCTTTATCTGACGGGATTCCGTGGCATACGACATGATTGATGGAGGTGCACAAGGTTTTGGGGAAACCGTGATAACCGATATTGGCTGGAGTGGCCTTCTGCACGTTGACAATATAGTCATGGCAGAGCTTATCAAGCTCATTGGTCGAAACACCGGGTCTGACGTGAGGCGCAATCATGCTCAGAACCTCCGCAGCCAACTTTCCCGCAGTTCGTGACATGGCAATTAGTGCAGGCTTCATAGTGGTACTTTTACCCTCATTATGAACATTAGGGACTGGTTGGGCGGGTGCTCATTCGCCGAATGCTGTGCAATTACAGGAACGCAGCAGCATGAAAATTAATTCAACTTACTAAGTTCCATAACACTCTACGGAAGAAACAATGCTTTGTTACCGTAACTTTAGCGTTAATAGAAAGTCATTAACCATTATTACTTACTGCAACCGCGCTTGTAGGCGAACGGCAATGCACGAGGGTATGAGTGCGGAGCTTCAATACGCTCTTTTAGCTTTGTTGCGTAATCTTTTGCACCCTGCTCATTGCGGAATTGAATGCGCCTGGTTCCAATACACACGGACCATAGATCTTCACTCTGACTAGACAGATGCTCGATTCTGACGGACATGACGACACCCCAAGGAAAAGAATTCAAAAATGAATTTCAGCAACCTTGATACCAATTTCTCGCAGCTCATGAATCAAATCATCAAGGTACCGAAAGGGTTCGATTTCTTCGTTGTCATTGACCAGGAAGAAGCTTCTTCCTGCATCCTTTTTAAAGAAGGCGATCCACTCCTGGGTGTTGGCCGGGTTGGCAATCAAATGGGTATCAAACTGAATGCCTTCAGCGTGTTTGGTTTTTACGTCCTCACGTTTCATACGGGTCTCCAAGCGCTCACGCATTGCTGTTCTCATGCATGTCTTTGCCTCTCGGCAATTGATCAAAAGACCTCGCCCCTGCCTGAAGCAAGGGCGATTAGATTGCCTTTCTATTATCACTGCATGATAATATTATGCACATATGAGCCCTTGGAGGCTAGTCATGAGCAGGACTGTCGAAGCACCTGAGCCACGTGGGTCCGAGTGGGTCCGCCCAATGCCATGGCTTTGAAGGCGCACGACCATGCGGCCGGTTTCCCGCGATAACAGGATTTGCCGGCCAGATCGAGAATAAGTGGACCAAAGGACTCTCACAATAAGTAGCGAGCTATCAATTCAGGGCCTTGAACGTGATTGTCTGCACAGGCTCCAAAATGACTTACTTGACCGTGATGATTACCACCTTGAAGAGCACATATGGCGTCATACGCAATGGCTCCAGATGAGTACCTAACAGCGGATCTCACTTGCTTTTGATTCAACGCGTACGGTTTTCTGAATTTTAAGGACGACAGTCATCATGCGGAAAACAGAAATTGAGAAGCGCCTCCCTCTCAATGCTCCGACCCTGGAGCCAGGGCAACGACTGTTGGTTTGCCTTGAGCGATGCGTCGTCGTCCAGCAGCGAGAAACGAGAATCTACCAAGTTGTATTCGACTGCAAATCACCCAAAACAATTCGAATTTTTTGGGCAGAAGATGAGTGGATTTTCATCGGCAGGCATAAGCAAAATGCTGAGAAAGATCCTTCATTGGAGACCTTTGTATCAACGCTAAGAACTGGGCTAAAGACTGTCTGGCGATAAATACGGCTCTGATCTATCGCGGTAAATCAAGACGCATGCAGTTGACTGCTCACTACTGATTTTCTTCGCCTGCCCAAGTGGCACAACGTTGGGGCTCGAAAGCGCCCACTCCAATTCGGCAACATGATTCTGGCAGTAGGGCTGGCAAGGTATCGCGTTGCTGCACAACCGCTCCCATTCGCTCCCGGAGGCTGCGGTTCTTTTTACGAGCTGTAACTCTGACCTGATGAGTGGATTCCGGTCGAACATCAAGATGGGCTTCTACAAACCCGCCCGATGCTCAGCAGATTTTCGGGCAGCCTGAAGTCCCCCAGGGAGAGAAAGACGGCGGTAAGGAATGTTCTAGCGCGGCGCTGACTGCCCTTTTCTTTTGACGAAAAAATGGACCTCTTTTCAGTGATCCATTTTTTAATGCTTGGAGCGGGAAACGAGACCCTCTGACCGACCCATTGAAGTCTAAGGGGTTTCTTTTGCTCCTGAAGCAGGAATGGACTCAACTCTGGACTTGCTCGAAGGGTAGATCAAGGGCAGGAAAAGCAAAAAAATGGGCTACTGCATTCTCTATTACCATGCGGTTTTTAGCTCTATTCAGATTTCATACTCATCTCCGGGCTCAAAGTACCTAACCAAGCGACAAGACACACTATGACTACTGCCATTGAGAACTCAAAGATCATGCTACGCCGCAAAGCGTTGACCGCAACTGAATACTCTCCATTTCGAACTGATCGCTCTAATAGCGGGCTTAAATGAAAACGATTGAGAATGGCCAGTACGATCATTCCGGAAAATAGCAGGACTTTCAGGAACAGCAATATCCCATAAGTGTTCAGCATCACCTCATCGAGGGTTGGACCTACGATAAAAAGGTAATTCACTACACCGGTGATGCTCAGGATCACTACGATCACCGCGCCAGCCGATTCAAATCCAGTCAGTACCCGAGCAAGAATTCGCGCCTCTTGTTCGCCCTTCAGTGATTTCAAACGCAGCAGTAGAGCGAACGCCGCGAGAGCACCCAACCAACCACCTGCAGCTAAAAGATGGAAGATATCGCTGATGAAATGCCAATAACGACGGCTACCTTCATCCATAGCACCATGTCCTGTCCACGCCAGGGTGGCCAGTGCAATGGCTCCACATGCGGTGACGATCCAGAGGCTGAGTGTCGGGAGGCGCTTATTCAATGCGACGCCAATAATTGCCATCACCAGAGCAGCTATTCGGACCATCCAGGTCAACCCGACGTCAGTCCCCATGAGGACCATTTGAAAAATATGGTGATGCAGCTCCATAAGCCCCGACACACCGCTCATGGCTTTCGCAAGCAACAACATGGCGGCAAGGGACAGGGCTACACCTGCAACAGAAGTACCATAAAGAAGCGACTCAAAATTCAAGGCCGTGCCCGATACTCTTTCCTTTCCCCTGAGGCTGTACAAGCCAAAAATTGCCAATCCGAATAACAGCATCAAGTCGAAATAAAGAGCAAAGCGAACCACGATAGTTATTGAGTCGCTCATGAATCATTTCACTTTGAAAGAAAAGTTGCCGGTAATCGGGTGAGTGTCCGAGGAGACGGCACGCCATTCGACTTTGTAAGTACCAGTGGTCAATGGCGATGCGGGCGTAATAACCATCGTTTTCGGATCACCGCCACCCGCGACGCCGGCCTTGACGCCCATTGGAGAGTTCGGCATGCCAGGCATATCGGTCATGATCAGTTTTGCACCGGAGAACTGAGTCGTGAGGTTCTCGGAAAAGTGCAGCTCAATTTTCGATGGGGCCGCCGCATCCGAACTTTCTGCTGGAGTGGAGGAAATAAGTTTTGGATGTGCTTGAGCAACTGCACTCAGAAGCAAACCAGCGGTTAGTGCAGCAGCTACGGTGGTGGTTTTAAGGAATGACATGCAAGACTCCTCACAGCATGAGCTGTTGGTTCGAGGTTTGGTGGGGGGGAAGATCCAGTTTTTGCTTCTTGATTCTTGTTAAAAACACAGACGAATACTCAGCGTATTCCACGTTCTGGTACGTACTGAACACGGAAAACTTGGCCAAGACGCCAGCGTTATAGTGCGACTACACGATGCCACATGAATGCAGGCCGTGCGATTACATTTCAGTCAGCTTTGGAGTGGCTCTTTGCCCTGAATAAGGACTTCCCAGCCATCCAGGCTGGGCATCATGACGTGCACCTGCATTCTGCTTACACCTATGTTCAAGAAGGAAGTTGCAACCTGACACAACGGTAATGCTCACTTAAGGCTTCTGACAGGGGGCGAGTTTTAAAGTTGTATCGAGCCTAACGCTCAACCCCAAGAATCATCATCCTGATATTCAAAGGGGTAAACAAAACTCATCCAAGGATACCCAAATGAACTCTGTAAAAACCTTGCTTATCATCGCTGCCTTGACTGTCTCTTCTCTGGCGATGGCCGAAGGCGGCAGTGATCGCGTATTCGCACGCATGGAAGCTGCCAGACAGAACTCAATGCAAGCGTACCAAGTAGCCCAAACCCAAGGCACCCAACCTCCCGTCGCAGAAAGCAAAACCAAAGAGATGGACCACAAGAATTGCTGAATGGTTTGGTGCATTCCAAGCTGACAGAAATGTAATCGCTGCGGTGGTTCAAATGTGGCAATTTCTGAGCTCGCTTGCCGTATCAATTCGTCTCTAGCAACGGCGGGCGAAACTTATCCGGGACTAATACGAACTCCCGAGAGAGTGCCTTCAACCTGTATGAGCAACTCACTGGTTGTATCGCACAGCTCCCCTTTTGATTGATTGGACATAAACGGCATGCACTCCAAAACCTCTAGGCGGACATTCGTCAAAGGCCTGGCCGCTGGTGGAATTCTTGGCGGCCTTGGCCTGTGGCGCACTCCTGTATGGGCAGTAACCAGCCCGGGCCTGCCGAGCGTACTGAGCGGCAACGAATTTGATCTGTTTATTGGTGAAACACCGGTAAACATCACCGGTTCGCCGCGCACAGCCATGACCATCAATGGCACGTTGCCCGGGCCTCTGCTGCGCTGGCGCGAAGGAGAAACGGTCACACTGCGGGTGAAAAACCGCCTGGACCAGGATACTTCTATCCATTGGCACGGGATCATCCTGCCGGCCAACATGGACGGTGTACCTGGTTTGA
Source organism: Pseudomonas sp. GW822-FHT02D10 (assembly GCF_058802345.1). Lineage (NCBI taxonomy): Bacteria > Pseudomonadati > Pseudomonadota > Gammaproteobacteria > Pseudomonadales > Pseudomonadaceae > Pseudomonas > Pseudomonas sp. GW822-FHT02D10. The sequence continues at coordinate 212,245 of NZ_JBXAOB010000005.1, read as the reverse complement.
GTTTCCATGGCATCGCCCCCGATGGCATGTACGAGTACACATTCAAGGTTCATCAGAACGGTACGTACTGGTACCACAGCCACTCGGGTTTACAAGAACAGGTAGGCGTTTACGGTCCAATCGTGATTGACTCGAAAGAGCCTGAGCCTTTTCAATACCACCGCGATTACGTGGTGATGCTGACCGACTGGACCGATGAAGATCCTGGTCACGTCATGGCCAAGCTCAAGAAACAATCGGACTACTACAACCACCACAAACGTACCGTTGGCGACTTCATCGACGATGTCAGCAAGCATGGCTGGTCCGCGGCGGTGGCCGATCGGAAGATGTGGGCCGAAATGAAAATGAACCCCACCGATCTTGCAGACGTCAGTGGGGACACTTACACCTATCTCATGAATGGCCAGGCCCCCAATGGCAACTGGACCGGCATTTTCAAACCGGGTGAGAAGCTGCGCCTGCGCTTCATCAACGGCTCGGCCATGAGCTATTTCGACGTCCGTATCCCGGGTTTGAAAATGACTGTTGTGGCTGCCGACGGCCAACACGTCAACCCGGTCAGCGTCGATGAATTCCGCATCGCCACTGCAGAAACCTATGACGTGATCGTGGAGCCTACTAGCCAAGAGGCTTACACCATCTTCGCCCAATCCATGGATCGAACCGGTTATGCACGCGGAACCCTGGCGGTACGCGAAGGGTTGAAGGCGCCGGTACCGGCGATCGATCCCCGCCCTCTTTTGACCATGGATGACATGGGAATGGGCGGCGACATGTCTGGCATGACCGGAATGGACCACAGCAATATGACCGGTATGGACCAGGGCGGTACGACCGGCATGGACAGCAGTGACATGTCCAACATGGCCGGCATGGATCACAGCAAAATGGCTGGGATGGACCATGGTGATATGTCGGGAATGGCCGGCATGAGTGGTATGGGTGGAGAAATGCAGACTCACCCGGCCTCCGAAACCAACAACCCCTTGGTTGACATGCAAGCCATGAGCCCAACGCCGAAGCTCAACGATCCTGGCATTGGTTTACGCAACAATGGCCGTCGTGTGCTCACATATTCTGACCTGAAAAGTACCTTCCAGGATCCTGACGGCCGCGAACCCAATCGCACCATTGAGCTGCATCTGACCGGTCACATGGAGAAATTCTCGTGGTCGTTCAACGGCATCAAGTTCTCCGATGCCGAACCGTTGCGCCTCAAGTATGGCGAGCGTCTACGCATCACGCTGGTAAACGACACCATGATGACTCACCCCATCCACCTCCACGGCATGTGGAGTGACCTTGAAGATGAGAATGGCAAATTTATGGTACGCAAACACACGATCGACATGCCACCCGGAACCAAACGCAGCTACCGAGTCACCGCCGATGCTCTGGGGCGCTGGGCTTATCACTGCCACCTGCTATTCCATATGGAAATGGGCATGTTCCGCGAAGTACGGGTTGATGAGTAAAGGAGACGGGTTATGAGCACTTACCTAAATCGTAAATCGCTGATGAGCGAGTCCAGACCTGATCACGGGGCAATGGATCGCAACACGATGAACCATGAGTCGATGGGTCATGACCAAAAATCCAAAAAGGCAGCTTGAGATCATGACCAGTAAGCTTTTACACCCAGCCCTGATTGCACTGGCGGTCTCCGTCAGTCCTGCTTTCTTTGCCGTGGCCAACGCCGCTGAAGAGATGGTTCACGGTTCGATGGGAACCATGGATCACAGCAAGATGAATATGGACCGGGGCCAAATGGACGGTATGGAGAGTATGGACTCAGGAGCGACCACCACGAGTCGCACCCCCATTCCCGTACTGACCGACGCTGATCGTGCAGCCGCCTTTCCACCGGTGGCAGGTCATGGCGTCCACGACAAGAAACTCAACTCCTTCATCCTGCTTGATAAGTTCGAGTACCAGGATGCTGACAATGGCAGCGCACTGAGCTGGGATGCAAAGGGATGGATCGGTGGCGACGTTGATCGCCTGTGGCTGCGTTCGGAAGGTGAACGTACCAACGGCGTAACCGAGAGCGCCGAACTCCAAGCTCTTTGGGGGCACTCGATCGGTCCATGGTGGGATGTCGTCACCGGTGTACGCCAAGACTTCAAACCCGGATCACCGCAGACATGGGGGGCTCTTGGTATTCAGGGGATGGCCCTTTACAACTTCGAAACCGAAGCGACTGCTTACATCGGTGAGAACGGCCAGACTGCCGCTCGGTTCGAGGGTGACTACGACATTCTGCTCACCAATCGCCTGATCTTGCAGCCGACCGCTGAGGCGAATCTCTACGGGAAAAACGACCCTCAGCGCGGCATTGGCTCGGGCTTGGCGAATACCGAAGTGGGCTTGCGTTTGCGCTATGAAATTGTCCGTGAGTTTGCCCCCTATATCGGGGTGACCTGGAATCGCTCCTACGGTAAGACCGCCGACCTGGCCGAAGACGAAGGTCAAAAGACCAATGAGGCTCGATTTGTAGCCGGTATTCGGATGTGGTTCTGAGGCATTTGCCTGAGCAACACCATCAACATCACGCACGCCCATGCAGTGAGTGCCGAAACCTCAGGTGAGACTTCTGTTGCTTCGCCGAAGGTTCACACCGCTGCCGAGACCAAGGAAAATATCCATGCAAAGTAACTTCCGCCCGCGAGCATTACGCATCGCGACATTCGCGGCACTGTTCATTGGTTCAACTGCTCACGCAGCTCAGGCCCTGACCATCGATGTTCATCGAGATGCAAACTGCGGGTGCTGCAAGAAGTGGATTCAGCACCTTGAGGCCAACGGTTTCACCGTCATTGACCATGTAGAAACCAACATGAGCGAGGTTAAACAGGACCTCGGTGTTGTTCCACGACTCTCGTCGTGCCACACCGCGGTGATCAACGGGAAGTTTGTTGAGGGCCACATACCTGCCGAGCAAATAATTGCAATGAGCAAGCGCGATGACCTGGTCGGAATCGCAGCGCCCGGTATGCCAGCAGGCTCGCCAGGGATGGAAGTCGATGGAAAGCACGACGCCTATCAGATTGTCGGCCTGACTAAAGCTGGCACCGATCAGATCATTGCAGAATACCCAGGAACCTAATCTGAATTTAGGTACTGGGGCGGTTCATCCGCGCCTGTTCGATTGGAATTTGAGACTCAACACTGCCGTCTACACGTAGGAGTAGCCAAGCGTATTGATGCTCAACAGTGAAGAGACCTTCACACCAAATGGAGTACCAACATCCATATCGGCGGGCTTCAGAACCTGGCTAGGCGTTGGTGGGTTCTTCCCGTTTGAACTCGCTTGCCAATCAGCCCACGTCTTGTCGATAAATGCATGATGCAGCCAAAACAAAGGGTCGGTAGGTGAGCTGGAGCCAGCCATATCCCCACCAACAGCATTGTGTGTCGCCCCATGCACTGTGTTCTCAAGCAGTGTTTGAAACCCGGTGAAAGTCCCCTGATAAGTATTGATCGCGGCCAAGTCCAAAGCTGCCGCTAGTTGCGACGCATCCCAGTTGCGTGTCACTGACCAGCGTGCGAGAAGGCCGGGATCAGCCAGTGCAGTCGGTATGCTACGGTCGGTAACGGAATCCCAATAGGGTATTGAAACAGTTGGGTCGATGGTCTGAATCCGGGTCTCAAAAATTTTCAGGAATCGTCTGTGCCAGCTAAGGAAGTTCTTTCCTGGGCTCCGCGCCCCCCCCATTTGCATCGAGTGAACACTCCAATCCATATGGGCCATGCTCATGGCATCGACGTGAAGTGATACGAATCGGCGATAGGCAGGCGCCGATGCCCCGGCTCCATGCATGGCATCGATGGCGGCAATCAAAGCCTTCCATTCCGTCGTGGTCAGGTTCTTCTGATTCTTTCGGATACCCATGACATTCTCCTTGAAGGGGATACACCGTGGACGAGTTGCACTTGCCTACCGACTGATCACCGGCTTGGCCCAAAGGGTCAACTGGCCATGAAAAGCGAATGAGAGGCGCGTTCTACATCTCAACTTGGGCACCCAGCTCTGTCGCCCGCTTCGGCGAAGCACTGCCACACTGTCTAGTGTCGGCAGCGGATTGGTCCCACTCTCCTACTTCGGCGCTCGCACTCCCGAAAGTTGATTTAACCAGGGCTCAGTAATTCTCCGCCCCAGTCAGCGCGCCACGACGTTCAATCTTGCATACAACCTCCGGCGCGCCCTCAAACTCAACGTTTTTAAATCACGTCAATGCTGAAAGGCCACTTCTTGGGTGTCTTCGGATTAATGTAGTAGAAATCGTCGCTGGTAGTGGTTTCAAGTGGAGCATGCTGGAACGCAAAAAAGAGGCAAAAGCCTCTTTTTTCAATGTCGACAACAAAATAACGCGCAAAAAAAAACGCCACTCATTGAGTGGCGTTTTTCTGTATTTGGAGCGGGAAACGAGACTCGCACCTGGTGTCCGACCCATTGAAATCTAAGGGATTTCTTTTCTTGCTGAAGCAGGAAAAGACTCAATTCTGGACTTGTTTTTGGGGTGTATCAAGGGCCAAGAAGGAGTGATTCCAAGCTATGCTATTGGATTCTACCCATAGCCAATCGGACGGACGATCATCAAGCCGGCGGTGTCAGGATCAACAGGGGATGGGTCCCCATCGAAAAAGACAGATCCAGGTTCACTAGACATGGCTTCCGCTTGAGATCACTCATGAGCTTCGACTTTCACTGCTTCGTTCTCCACCACTTAGCATGGAAATTGGTGTTCGGATTCGCCATGGGCGGCAATTTCTTGCAGCGAGAGACACTCCTGATCCAAGCCGCATTTGGCGCACATTTCCGCAAGTTGTCGGATCTCTGGCAGGTCAGCAAACTCATCTGGGCTTAAAGGAGCCTGTCCTTCCTTACCAGTGATCTGATGATACTCATGTCCTTTACCTGCCTGAAGGAGGGATTGCAGCGGCCCGTAAAGAGGACTAAGAACAAGCTGCGGAATGCGCTTAAGCAGACTCCGGTATATCCGAAACGCTTCCAGGTCAAAATCGCCCCAGAACTCGATCCGAGGATGAGTGAGCAACTCACTCATCTCGGCTACTTCGGAGTTTCTCCGCAATTGGATCAGGGCTGACCAATTTCCTGTAAGTAGGTTCTGCAACTGCTTGCCATAGGCATCACCGCTCTTGGACAGCCCATAGCCAAAAGTGGCAATCAATGCGTGACGCTTCGCCAGGCCCGCCTCAATGGCGCGCTCAAATGCCCAAGGATTCTCAATCAGTACAACTCGCTCTGGCATCGCGGGACCAGCAGTCACCACATATGGAATGCGATCTGGTTGGGCGAACAGGGAGGGACAGAACTGTCGCAACGTAGCTGCCGGAAGCTTGCCGATGACTTTTGATGACCCGAGTAGGTGCTTGGAGCTAATGACAAACATCGACTCTGTTGAGGGTTGGTTAAGCTCGTTTCGCAAGTGGCCAAGTCCAGCCGCCAAACGTTCCAACATCTCTGGAGACAATCCTTCAGTCACCAAATGTATTGTCTCGAGCAGAGCTTTGGACTCCTCATCCAAGGCGCAGCGCTGCAATGCCGAGCGCCAAGCTAATAGCGATGCTGGTTCAGCTTCCGCTGGCTTAGGAGCCAGGATACTGACCTGGCCGAGCGGAATCCCGTTGGATGCCACGTTTCCCAGCCACCCCTGCTCCTTGAGACGAATAAATCCACGCCGGACGTCGTCGGGGTGAATTCCCAGGTCTTTACCAAGCTTTTCCAGTAACCCAGTTGGCCTCAGAAAAGAACCTTTCCCAAGTCGTTTCCAGATTGCATCTTGTAGCTCCGGCAACCGGTCATCAATGCTCACCGACTATCCTCCATTGGGGCTGGTCGTATCACCCGTATGGCTTGGAAGGTAGCAAGGCTGTTCTGACCTAAGGCGTCTGTTTCTCCAATTTCATTCAGATGAGACCAGGCGCGCATGTAATGCCCCTGCATCTCTCTCGCTACAACCAGGGCCGGGAACCGGTTGAAGTCATTCTGGTAGGCCGGATCGTGGACAGTGACAATCAGTTGGAAGCGGCCCGTCGTATCCTCGATCCCCTTCAAGGTTTCGGCGATCAAGTTTTTCGAAGACAGGTGCGAGAAGGCACCGTCCAGAATGGTGAAGCCTGTGGACCTATCGCGCATCCGTTTACGTTGTGCACGCCCAACGGTTTGTCGACGGATTTCTCGCTCACTGATGAACTCAGAAAGCCGCAAGATCCACAGGAAGGTGATTGCGATGCCCTGGCCGGAGCTTGCCATGTTGCGTTCCATCTCGAGAGTTACCGCACTCATCGCGGGCAGAACGAGATAGATGCGCGGGGTGACGATGACTTTCCGATAGAAGTTCTCGCGGATATTGTCTCTCAACGAGCGCTTCAGGGTATCCCTTACGAAGGACTCCTTAGCCTGATCATTTGCCTCGTAATCCTCTACATCCTGGATGATCGATTCGATCAACGCCTGGATTCCCTCTGAGTCGATAACCTTTGCCTCGATGATGAACCCAGCCCGAAGGACAGTCTTGGAGACTGGGTCCACCTTGGGGGAGAAGATACTTCGCAATGTCTTTAGGTTGTCGGGCAGGCGAAGCGTGAAGTTTGTAAGCCAGCTGCTGAGTCCAGCACGCTCCTCAGTAAGGTGATTATCAGCAATCGTGTTGACCTTCAGGTTCTCAGTGTAAGACACCTGGGTCGCTTGTAGCATCGCAGTGACTAACGATGGATCTTGTCGCGCCTGCCGTAGCTGCGTGCGTGCCACCTCAGGCAACTTGAGGTAAGAGTCGCCCAGCGCCTTGTCGATGAGCTTAATGAAATTCTCCGTATGACGCTGGAGATTCTGGTCAGCATCTTTGTAGCGTTGCTGCAACTGCTCAGCCTCCTCCGACGTTAGTCTTTCACAGGCTTGATCCATGCTGCGCGCGAGGTCCATGAGCAAGAAATCGCCCTTAGGATGAAACGCCTGATAAAGCTCGTGGCTGCGGAGCTGTTCGGGGCTCAGAGCGATGGCGTCAGGTATCACTTTCTTGCGCTCTAGGTAGCTACGTCGCACTCGTATAATTGACTCGTCAATGATCTGAGCAGCTCTTCGAAGCGGATCCTGGGCCTGCCGTAGTTGTTCATGCGTTGTCAGATTGGTCTTAAGCACCTCGGCAATGTCTAGCCGGCGCTTTTCTCCCTGCCCTAATTCCGTCTGAATTGACGTCAGGCGAGCGCTTCCTCCGCTTTCCACAAACTGCGTCACGCCCTGAAAATCGAACGCAACTCTGCGCTGAGCATGGTTTCGCGCACGCTCAAGGTGGACGCTTGTATCGTCAGCCCTACTCATGAAGTCGGGCCCATATTCCGTGTGATCTGCGAAGGCTTGGAGACCTCTGAGGTCATCAATCTGATGGTACTGTGAATAGGCTTGGAGAAGTCTTTCCCGGCATTTTTTGCCCAGCCGTTCCAGCTCCTGGAGCAATGTCTGGTTGGTAGCGAGATCGTCAGAGAGGTCGCCTTGCTTGGTATCCGCCGCTTCAATCGCAAGACTCAACTCATCAATCGATCTGCCCTGCAGCTCCTGCTCTACAGCACACATGGCTCGAATGGACGTAAGTGCATCGAACGAAGCTCGCGCCTCAAGCAGAGGCATCCTTTGGCCAAGATCAATGTTCAGCGACACCAATGCGGCATGTCGCTCAGGAACTCCGCTTTCGATGGCCGCGGCTGCCTCGCGTGCGAAGGACTCAATTGATGAAGACTGGTTCAACTCCTCGATCGATTGGAAAATTTCCTGGAGCTTTGCATCCTGGACGGCCTGCTCTTCTTCAACCTTGGACCGTGCTTCCAAAACGATCTGCCAGGAGGCGTGAGAAGCGAGTCCAAGCAAGTCCTGAAGGCTTGCCATGGCGCGAATAGAAGACCTAGCTTCATCCGACACCCTATCTTCAAAACCGGGCAATGCTGAGCGTAGGCGGGCAATGGATCCGCACAGCTGTTCTGCCTGAGACGGTTTGCCTTCACCAATGGCTTTCGCAGCGATGGCCGCATTGGCTTCCTGGTCCACATCTCGCTCAAGCTCGGCAAGAATAGTTTGCGCCTCACTGATACAGGATTGAAGCTCCTGGATTCGGCTATCCAATTCAGCCATGGAGTGCAGAATGGAATCCCAGCTAGCGCCAGACTCCAGGCCTAATACTTCGGTGACAACAATCCGAGACTCAATCGTTCGCTGAGCATCATCAGAGGCACGATTCGCAAGTGCTGGGAGGGCCTCGTCGATCCGTTGGATCTGGGCTTTGAGTTCACTTCCGCGATCAGGGATCCCGCGCTCAATCGCGTCCTGGGCCCGCGCAGCAATACGAGCAAATGGCTCCTGCGCCACGAACCGCTCGTAGCTTGTCTTCAGGTCGCCAACATGGCTCAGCAGCTCACTGAGCAAAGAATTAAGCCTAGCGCGCTCTTGCAGAAGAAGATTAGGGTCTAGCAGACAAGCTACCGGCCAGGTCTTCACTCCTACTAGCCAGCTATCAGCCACTCCATCTCGATAAGAAATTGATCCGCTGCGACAAAACTTGGCCAGCGGACCGGCAACCAATACGGGCACGTCAATATCAGCTGCAGCCAATCGCACAGCGACCTCGGCAGCAGCTTCAACGTTGGACAGCACGGGAGCAAATATCAGAGCAGAGAACAGCGATAGAACCACTTCCCTGCGAGCTTCATTGAGCTCTAGAGACTCGATAAAAGCGTAAAGTGGTTGAGCCGCAGTCCCCGCTATTTCCGTCGCCGCACGTGCCGTTGCATTCGGTACTACAGGCTCTTTATCGAGGATTCGGCGCCGCTCAGCGACGCGCTCATATTCTCCGCGCTTCTCGGCCAGAGCATGCTCAACGTCAGAACGAGATGCACGCCATTGTTCAAGCCAGAGACCGGGCTCCACCTCAGCAACCGCGGCCCTAAACGCATCGACAGCATCAAGCTCTGCCTGGATGTGAGTCAGGGCTTTGGCAAAATCAATTCGCCGCTGTCTTGCTGACTCCAACTGTGCTACGACCTTGCCCGCTAGGCCGTACGGATCCTCATTCAAGAACCAAGTGTCATATCCTTCAGCTTGAGCCCGCTGCTCCAAAACGACCTGGTGCTGAGCAAGTGACGATTCCAATCGCGGCCTGTTTGCAGAAATCTGCTCGGCCGCATGAGCCGACCTCTGGTCTCGGTCTGCCAGCCATTCACTAGGATGCATGTTGGGGAAGCGATGCTGAAACTGCTCAATCGCCGCCAAGTCCGGCTGAATGGAGCGCAGGGCAGACTCATCTTGGTCGAGCGACGCTTGCGCTCTTTGGAGCTCGTTCAGAACGTTCGCTTCCAACCCGTCAGTCGAGGATCCCGAGAAGCGCAGCTCAAATGGAATGGCTGTCTGCCAATGCTTGTCGGCGCGCTGCAGCAACTCCTGCGAACGTCCCAATGCCATGCGAGTGGCTGCATTTTGGTTTATCAATTCCTTTCGCGCATCTTCTCGCGCACGGAGCCACTGAGCCGGGTCACTGTTTGGATACGCTTGATTGAATACATTGAGCGCTTTGACTGCTCCAAAGAGTGCTCCCATATCTTCAGAGCAACGCTTCTGCTTCGCTTTGGCATCATCTAGCTGGCTGCGAACTAGTTGCTCCAACCCGTCCTTGGGTTCACCCGCAAACATCTCCTTGAACTTGTAGGTGCCAGGGAGATGGTGGAGCACCTTGGAATGACTGTGGCGAAGTTGCTCTACGGTGGATCTAGCCTGTTCGTGTTCCCGAGACAATCCCGAGACCAAGTCCTTCTGGGTAGCATGGCGGCCTTCCGCGTCTTTCGACTGTTGCTCTGCCACGGTCTTCTCTTGCTCCAGGTCTTCCGCCAGCGCTCCTGGAGAGGTGCCGTCACCGTATTCGGCCTGGAATGCTTGCCACTGCAAAAAAACTAATCGACGTTCGGACGTGAGCTTGTTGTGGTCATCGACCCCCTGGTTGGCGCGCGCGGCTTCAGACTCGACAGCTGCTGCAGTGTTTGTTGGGTCAGCTAGCTCTTGTTCACTGAAGTAGCCGCTTTTCTGAAGCGCCTCCCAAGCCATGCCGCCGCTCTTAAGGCCTTCTTCCTCTTGCCTCAGTTCGGAAGCTTTTTCATCAAGCGATGCGCTCTCCGTTTCCAAAACGCGGCTCTGCGCCGCGATAGCAGCTAGTTGAAGATTAGCCTTTCGGATCTCGCGACGAGCCGGATTGGTATCTGCCTGATCCTTCGCCCAAGCAAAAGCCGCTTTCAACTGCGAAACAACGGCTTCGCTGTCCTCTCCCGACCAATTTTTCATCGCGTCGAAGCAGACAGTCAGAGCATCCTGCAGATTGTAAAGCTTGGCTGAATGCCCCCCGCGATCAGGCGTTCGACGAGCAAGGTCACAATATAAATCAATGACTTGCGATTTCTGGACGCTAGTGATGTCGGTGCGTGCAACCAAGGCCCTCATTGCTCGCTGATTAATAGTTTTCACAGACTCATTCAGCAGGAATGCGAGCCCCTGATCGGTGATCCACCATTCGCTGCGCTGGAGAAGCATGTAGAGATACAGATCGGGATCATCTGCAGAAGGAACCCTGGGTGAACCTGCGATCGGATTCGTGACGACGGCGTCCTCAAGAACGCAAAGCTCCTCAATCAATGGCTGCCGTGTGGCATGTAGATCGGCTTGTGCCGCTTCAATCTGCTGCACTTCAGCGTCGAGCTCACTCAAGCACTCAAGAACACGATTAGCCTCTCCCAGCTCGCGCGCTGTCTCCCGAGTTCGCTTGCGCGCCCGCACCACGCTACTGGCCTTTTCATGGATAGTGTCTTCGATGCCACGTTCATCTTCCTCGCTGTAGCTCCCCATCACGTCTGCGAGTAGCTCAGGGGCGAGGTGCTTGTAGAACAGTTCAGCGCTGTAGTTGCCGGTCTTGGAGGCGACATCAAAGTACGTGCTTGCCCCCTCTGCAGCATTTGCCAACTGATATGCATATTGCTGCTGAATTGCCGCCGAATCGAAGTGCTCCGCGATGAAGCGCCGCCACTCTTCGTCCTGCCGCTCCTTCTGGTTGGATGGAAACAGACCTGGGCGCTTCCTCAGACAATCTAAAAATTCCTCACGAGAGAACAGGTCGATGACCGGCCCTATCTGCACTCCCAGAGGGCAGTCATCTAACGTCCCTCGATAGGCGTAGAAGTCGAATGCCCGGTTTTCCCTCGCGTTGCCATAGATACCGAACACCATTCTTTCGCCATCGCTGGGTCCAACAAGCCCCAGCAGCAGGTCTTCGTGGTCCGGATTGCGGTGGGTGATCTCGACGCGCAGATGCGTGAATGAACCTGTAAACTCCGGCGCGCCGTGTGTTCGCATAAGTTGATTCAGTTTTTTTGTTTTCCCCGCCAGCATCGCCAGGAGCATCAACATCATCGTGCTTTTGCCGCGCCCGTTCGGAATGTTGAGCGCCGCATGGAAGCCACCCAGCAGAAAGCGATTGCAGGGCCAGTCGGGCATCCAAGGAGATTTTCGCCGATGATTCAGAAAGTTTGAGACCTCAAATGCGTGAATCAGGGGCATCTTCCTCTCCTACAGAAAACTCTTCGTAGCCGTTAATGAGCGATTGGGAGCAATGCAAAAGCGCTTGATCGGCCGCGGGCATCAAGTAGCGCAAAGAGCGGTCAGCGATACCAGACATATCCACGGCAGCTACCAGTGTCTGACGCCAGATTCCTTCCTGGTCAGTCGGCTCGATAATTCGGTACTGCTTCATGAGCTTGAAGAACCGGCGAGCGATCTGAGGGATGCTCTCTCGCTTTTGCCAATAGTCGTCCCAAAGAAGCCCAGCCTCGCCATCAGGGCGACCCGCGTTTCCCATGGTTTCGACATCGGTCTTCAGTTGCGTGATGAAATCTGTCTCCTTCACCATGGCGTTGCGCCAGTTGTAGAGGTTGCCTACCGGCCGATCAATTCGATCGTAAAAAAAGTACTGGAGGGTCAACCAAAGCCTCGCAATCCAAAACACCGAGGATGTTTTGTTCAACTCCACCGCTTCGTCATCAGCGCTGCGCTCTCGACGCCGGTCGCGGAAATCCGAAAAGAATGCTCGGACGTCCACATAGGACGGAGCCTCCTCACCGAACCGACGGCACAGGATGTAGTAGACAATCGGGCGCCCGCTCTGGTCCGGAATAGCGAGGTCTGCGATGCCATCAAGAATCCGCAACCCAAGACCTTGCCCGGAGAGAAATTCATCGAAGTCATCAAGTACTGTCTGCCCACAGTCGTACAAGATTCGAGCTGTTCGTATCTCTTCGGGAAAAGCCGAGCGCCCTATTGGACGGGTGGAGAGTTCCCGGTGTTTAAGTAGCATCGAGAAAACGAAGCCTTGCTCAGCTGGGGACATCAGCTACTTCCTTCAGGGACAGAATCGGATTACTGGTGACCAGCACGGAGCTTTCTGATGAAACCTCAATAAGGTCGTCCTGATGCACCACTCGGATGCTCTGGTTACCCACCTCGAAGACCTCAGGGTAGGAGTAAACACCTGTGAAGTCGGCTAGCCCCTCACCCCCTTCGTAGACCAACCCGTCAAGACTCATGAGCTCTTCGAGTGGCTTGGGGCCAACCTTCAACGAATCAATTATCAGCTCAGCATTGCGCAGCAGGAATTCATGCACCTGTTCAACACGATCATCCACCTGATCGGTCTGGCGGAACGAGAGCTTGGGCGGAGCAGGTAGACTTTGGGCATAGAGCCTCGATAGGCTGATCTCGCCAGCTATGAGATCGGGGCTAAAGAAGGCCAGGTCGGGGGACCAGGGGACAAAATCGGTCGTTGCAGATTCGAGTTGCTCAAGGAACCCATCTGGTCGCGAATGAAGCGAGTGGACCAGCTCCAAAAAACCTACCGATGGGCTTCGAACTGTTTGCGCCTTCTGCGCATCGGTCAGAAAGCGCACGAATTTCCTGGAAAGACTCTCCGTCACCTGAAGAACGTTTTCCATCTCCGCCTGGAGATTGCTCAGCTCATACGAAATGTTGTTCGAGACTTTCCATAGATCGAAGGCGCTTACTACAGGTGGCGAGAAGAGGTGTTGCATCGCCTTATGCACTAGGTCTGCAGCATCCCGAAGTGCATTGCTGATGGTGACGCCCTCGCGAATCAAGCCATCGCGCAGATCGGTATAAGCTGGTCGCTCCGAAACATCCGAAATTTGACGGGCTTTGGCCGCAAGATCTCGGAGCATCTCCCGGCAGAAGCGCGGGATATCCCCAAACTGCCGCCGCTCGAGAGCGGCTAGCAGACGCTGCGCATCTAGATCGCTGTACAACCAGCTGTCCTTTAGCTCAGCCACACGGATGAACAGTCTCGCGTTATCGGTAAGACCAACCTGTCTCAAGCTGCTATCAAAGATCAGAAGCGGCGTCGTATCGCTGGTGCGAGCGTAGGCAATGCCCTCTGTGGTCTGGACGCCGTAGCGGATTTCTCGTGGACGGGAAAGCGACAGGATGCAGTGTTCCAACGCGGCCTCATCGAAGGCTTGCACGTCTTCGCTAAGGATCTGCTGTAAGAGTTTGATCGAGACCAGAGTCTGACCTTGCTCCAGCTCCCAGCGACCAAGCGCAGAGATCAACGAGATTGCGAGATGAAGGTTGCCTGCTGCGGACTCAGGAACCTCAGGGATCGAAATACTCCCACCACTACTGCGGGTTTGGTGGAAATCGATAAGCCGAGAAACGGCCGCAACCAGTCTCACCTCTGCTGGCAGTTCAGATGACGCCTCGGGCGACGAGCCCAGTTGGCTCAAAGAAAGATTTTGTGTCATCACCGGCACGTCGTCCTGAAACAGATCCATTGTTTACACCCTCCGATGCCTCTACCCAGAAGGGTCCGGCCAGGTTCGCCCTCAGCTACCTCATATGCCTCCATCGCGCTGAAATGTCAAAGATAAACTGCTTACTCAGCACAGCAGATCTGGAAAATCTTCAGGCGGTTTAAGCGCGTCAGGCCATCCGTCCCTCCCAAGATCCGGAGGTCCGCAAACAGTTTCGGCTGAGGGCTGTCTGTGCCCCCTCCTGCAACTGAGGCACACTGTCGGCCCAGACCTGCATCATGCGCTGGCGCGGCTCAACGTACTCTGCATGGTTGTAGACAGCTCCACCACTTTTGGTGTCAGCATGTGAGAGCTGGGCATCGATCCAGGCTTTGGGATACCCAGGCTGTTGTGATCGTGGCTCGGATACCATGGCCGGTAAGCTAGACTTAGGGTGTTCTCACCGATTGGTTTAATCGGACCGCCACGGCGTGCAAATAGATAGCCGTGACCAGAGCGCATCGCGCCAAGCAGGTGACGCACGATTTTGGGCCTGGGCTAAGGCTGGCACAGAGTAAGGAGGACATTTTGCGGCCGCTTGCTTTGCTTGCGCATCATCATCTGTGACTATTTCAAAACCTCGGACGGAATAATCCAGAGCCCTCGCTCCAGATCAAATTGACTTGGTGTCGCAAAGCGAAGCTCACCAATACGTATACCTGTTAATAGCAACTACAACCCATTCGAGCCTGCTGGCTGCCGCGATAGCATCATCAACCGAGACGGTCCGGTTGAACTCAGTTAGAGCCGCTCGCAACACTGGCCTGCCCTACTCTCCCGCGGCGACTTTGGCCTTACGCCCTCTTGGCGCCGGCATAGCCACCAGGCATTCAAACAACCGCTCCGCGTACACAAAACCCATTCGCTTGACCGCATCCTTGTCGAAATAAAAGAGCCATGCCAGCAATAAGGCACCCGAAATGAGAATGGTAAGCCCAGCGGCAAGACCAGGGTCAGCAAAGTGGATCAACTCGATTTGTGGAGGTTTGACACGAAGAACGCCGGCAATCAAACAGCCATAAACCAGTCCGCAAAGGCAGGAAAAAATGCCGATAGCCTTCATGGACACCATGTTGCGGTGAAAGCCGTAAGCGATGTTCTCCTTGAGCAGCAATTGCTTGTTGGTGCGAGTGAGCTCCCTGAGTCGTTTTGTTGCACCGATATAGATGTCGTCTGCACTGGCCGGATCGCTCGCCTCTTCCTGCGCGGTTGGCATAGTAATGCCTAGCTTTGAAGTGATCGCGGCGTGATACCTCTGCTTGCTGATGCGATCTAAAAATTTGTCACTGTGGCGTAGCGCCAAGGTGGTAGGCATCCCACCCCATAGCGCGACCAGCTTTTCTTCAAGCTTTTTCCCACGCCCGCGGGCCACGCTGGCGAGCGCGTAAATGGCACCACATCCACCAAGTAAGCCAATGACACTGGTCAGTACCGGGTGTTTTGCGCCGTAAACACACAACAAGGGAACGAGTAACGGTAACGAAACCAGCAATCCCGGAATGACCCGAGCTTTTCGCTCATACGGGTCTTTGACCAATTCAAATATCGCGATCATAAAAGCCTATGGGTTTAGTTCATCGATGAAGGGTTGAATTTCTGTGCGATTTTTTAGATAGATGTGCTGCACCTTCGGGTCGAGGCATTCGTCCAGCAATCCAAGACTTTTGAGCGTGTAGAGAAGAAACGCCTGGCGGCACGGCAACTCGGCCTCTCCGTCGCGCATGCCGTAATCTCGCTCAACCACCCTCTTCTTGGGCGTCTCCAACTCGGGGTTTGCGGCAAGGATCAAGGTTACATAGGTATGCCACTGGGTATCCTGGGCCGGGTCGACAGAACATTCTTCAACCCCATCAAGGCTCAAGATCCTGATCAGGACAAAATCGCTAAACCGTTTGCGGTTGTGACAATACGCTCGCACATGCCAACGGGAACCGTCATGTCCCAGCGAATGGGGCGACAACAAACGCTTGGATACCTCCAAAGAAGTCATCGACTGGTAACTGACATGAATCGACAACTTTTCGCGGATGGCCTTGATGACGGCGGCAACGATCGTTTCATCCAGCGTTCGACCAGGTCTGGGCACAAAATCAGCTTCAGGTACCACCCCTAAAAAACTGCTCGAAGCGTCAATGATCCCAGTTCTGGTAGCGAGCAATTCCGTCAGATACTGCTGAGCGGATGATTGTGGGAACACTGCCTGGAAGTCTTGTGTAGCCACGTAGGTTTTGGAGCTGCGGTCATATTCAAGATTGTTCGGCGCCAACTCAGTGTATTTGGCAATGTCGAGCGAAGCCTGAGGCACCGACACACCAAAGTATTCCGTCAAGTCAGCTCTATTGATACGGCCTTCCCAGCGCAGTCGAAAATCGATGAACTGAAGACGACGATCCGCGCCCCAGCTTCGACTTTTGGTTTCTGTGGAAGGTGATGTATTTACAGACGACGGTTGCATTGACTGATCCAAAAAATAAACGGATATAAAAACTATTCGTATTGAATATATACGCGTTTAATGGCTGTTCGTCCAGCCGACATTCCTGAGCTCACAAGCCGTTTGGCGCAAGATTTCCCTTACTTCCCCTTGGTCTCGCCCCGCACTCTCTCATGGCGACTATCTCGCTATTCCCTTGAGGCCGGGTCTCCTTTCATCCACTCAATGGGTCGTAGCCCAAGCCCTTAGGTCGCCGCCCCTAAATCGAGTATAAAAAATATTCGTATAAAAACTAGACTAGCATAATTTCTATGCGTATCTTCTGTCGTGCGATCAAATTTCTAGCAACGCTTTGGGGAACTGAATGTCAGCGAAAATTACGTTTTTCCCGGTGGACAACGGCGACATGACGCTGGTGCAGCTAGCCGACACGGCAGCCACTACGCTGCTGATCGACATGAACATTCGTGTCGCGGCCGATGACCCAGCGGACTCGACTCCAGACGTTGCGACGGAGCTGCGAAAGCGCCTTCGGTTTGATCAAAAAAAACGGCCTTACGTTGACGCATTGTTGCTGAGCCACCCGGACAAGGATCATATCAGTGGCTTGGCGAAGCACTTTTGGTTGGGATCACTCGATGACTACCCCGATGACAATCTGCAGTGGCATGAAAAGCGCATTGTCATTCGCGAAATGTGGTCATCTCCGATGGTGTTTAGACGGCGCTCGAAACACCACACGCTCTGCCTGGATGCCGTCGCCTTCAATAAGGAAGTCCATCGCAGGATTGGGCTTTGGCGCACATTGCGGTCTGCAGTGGAAGGCGACCGCATCAAAATCATGGGTGAGGATGAGAAAGGCAAAACCGACGATTTACTGCCCATCGTGATCAAGACTGGTGAGAAATTTACCCAGATCAATGGCGAGTCCTCGTTCCTGTTCTCGGCTCACCTGCTTGCGCCCGCTCCTCTGCAGGACGATGACACTGAAGAAATGCTGTCCAAAAACCACTCCAGCGTCATTTTGAACATTGAACTGCAGGCTTCAATCTACTCGTCCAAGCGCGTTAGGTTCTTGACCGGAGGGGACGCAGAAGTGGCCATCTGGAAACGACTGTGGGAAAAGTATGAAGACACTCCAGAAGTGCTTGAATACGATTTGCTTCAAGCGCCCCACCACTGCTCATGGCACTCCCTTTCTGTCGACAGCTGGTCAACCTACGGCAATGACGCCGAGCTCTGCCAGGAAGCCCGTAACGCACTCGGGCAGGCTCGAGAAGGTGCAACTATTGTTGCGAGCAGCAAGAAGATACTGGACAACGATGACAACCCGCCGTGCATCCGGGCCAAGCGCGAATACCTGTCTATCTTGAGGCCAGTGGATGGCATTTTCCATTGCACGGGGGACGGTAAGCGCCCGGAAACGATCGAGTTCGAGATCACCTCCACTGGCGTGTCCAAAATTGTCGCCGGTGTCGCTGCTGGGGTAGGAGCTAGTGCCGTGGCCTCCGCTGCGCCAAGGGCGGGCCGCCCATGAATGAGATCTACGAATGGGGAACGCCGATTGATGACGGACAAAAGGATTCGCTACATCCAATGACGCTTGGCCTGATTCAGGCCTGTCAGGATCATCCGTGCATTGAGGTGCTGGACATCCGAATCGTCGATGAAGGTTTGGGGCCGGAGCAGGCCATCGTCATTGAGGCGGGTGATGGCACCATCGAGTCGAGCAACCCGGGTCGCATCCGCAGGCGAGAAACCCTGGCGATTACAGTGAATCCCCAGACCGATGTCCCGGTGGTCGTGCGTACCTTGCGCAAGGATTTCCCGGGACACTCCCATCAACACGGCACACACCTGAACACACCGCGCGCCCTCTGCCTCTACAATATCGTGTGGAGCGCTGTTGAACGTAGCTGGACGCCAGAACGCTTTTTGGAACGGATGTTCTGGTGGTTACGCGAGACGTCTCAGCTACGGCTGCATCGGGACGATCAACCACTGGAACAACTGTTTTACAGCAGTCGCTACCAATTGATCCTGCCTTCAAATTATTTGAAGCAGTCTGAGGACAGCGGCAAAAACCTGATTATCGAGGAAATCACGGGAGCACCGGGACGTCAGGTTACCTTGCGGGGGAAGTTCGATGACTCAAACAATCCTCGAGGTGTGGGCCTGCAGTCACTGAAGCTGTCTGTCGACGGTGTCGGTTCATCACAGGTGGAAGCCGCCCCCCAGACACTTGGTCAACTCCATGACCGCTTGGTCTCCCGTGGAAGTGGGCTAAAGGAGCCATTGTTCAGCAGCGTGTTTGATGCGGTGACCGATCAGGGGTTAGTCCCTGAACAGGCTGGCGATATCAAGGCGATACTTATCCTGGTCTGGGTGCCGCGCACGGGTAAGGATGGCATTGAACGGTACGACGTGCTGGGCTATGCGCTCCAGAGTTCGCTGCAAGCACTCGGTAACGCATTCGGTATGTTGCACTTCGACAGTGAAAAGCGTCGCTGGCATCGCACGACCTTGATTGGCGATGCCGCACAGAGCGATGAAGATAGCGCATGGCGAGATCTGGAAATCCTTTCAGTGCAAATCCGCTGGGGGATCGGAGCCGAAGGCGGGCGCCAAATGTCCGCGATCAACCCTGACGATGCTGACTTCGATGGGGTGCTCGCCGGCGTAGGCTCTTTGGGCGGAACACTTGCAGACATCTGGCTGCGTGAAGGCTGGGGTCGCTGGACGTACATCGATCCGGATCAGTTGCTTCCCCACAACCTAGCACGACATGTCGGATTGGACAGTGAAGTGGGCTACGCGAAAGTCGATGTAGTCCGGCACCATGCCCAAATGGTGTTTCCCGACGAACCTGCACCTAAAGCGATTGCGGGTAGCCTGACAAGCCAAAGTGAAGAGGTGATCAGCGCGTTGGGTTCAGCGAGTTTAGTGATCGATGCGACGACGACTTTCGACGCGCCTCGCGATTTGGCTGAGCGTGAAAATGCCCCCCGCACCGCCAGCGTGTTCCTCACCCCTTCGGGCCTTGCCAGCGTGATTCTGTTGGAGGACGCGAGTCGCACCCTGCGCTCCCCCGCATTGGAGGCACAATATTACCGAGCGATCCTCAACAGCTCCTGGGGAAAACCGCACCTTCAAGGTCACTTGGGGGATTTATGGGTAGGTGGTGGCTGCCGTGACATTTCGTTTCGGATTCCGCTTGAGCGCATTCACTTGCATGCAGCGATCCTTTCGAAGCAACTGCGCAAAAGTGTTCTGGGCGATGGCGCGCGAATCTGCGTGTGGACAGTGGACGAAGAGACGGAAGCTGTAACCCCGATGGAAATCACTCCCCATCCGGTGAGCTCACACGCTCAGAATGGTTGGACCGTTACCTATGACGATGCGTTGATCACCAAGCTCAAGCAGATTCGTGGCGCAGCCCTTCCCAACGAAACGGGTGGAGTATTGCTTGGGGTTACAGATCTGAAGTCTAAAACCATCCTGTTGGTCGACACATTGCTACCCCCCGCTGACAGCCAAGCAAGTCCCCACCACTTCATCCGAGGCAAGGTCGGTCAGGAAGCCGCATTAGCAGACGTACACGAACGCACGGCTCGAGTCGTCGACTACGTGGGCGAATGGCATTCACATCCTGATGGTTACCCAGCGACCCCCAGTGCCGATGATCGAACACTAATCACGTCGCTGGCGGGCTTGATGTCCAGTGAGGGGTTACCCTCCATCATGATCATCGTGGGCGAGTATGAGATCACGCTCCATGTCGAGTGATCAGCCAGCGCGGCGTCCTTAACACCCACGATGCAGTACCTATAAGGCACTACCCAAAGGGACGTGGCAGGTTGCCCCTCTGCTTGCGGAAACAGCATTCAATCTGGGAGAAATGATCTGCTGGTATCGAATTTGTAGGTCAAATAATTCGAGAAACCAGGAAAGGAAAAATCAACTAATGGTCTCGTCAAAACAATTCAAAAGCATCGAACCTTAAACAAACGAATAGGTCATCTCATGTCTGGATCAGTAGAGCTTTCGAAAGAAGAATTATTTTCCCTGGTTGAAAAAGCGGTCAAGCCTCAGTTCTTTTTGCTCATATTCAGTTTCGTTTTGCTCTTCGACGCTTCGCTAGTACGTTTTCACCACATCGGACTCTTTGAATTCGGCACTTCGAACCTGAGCACTTCAACCGTTGGCATCACCTTGATCCTGACCTTCCTGGTTTTCTCAGGTTTGGCTTCAATGATTCTTCCTTTTTTATACATAGCATCAATCCAACTCTATATTCCCACGGTCTATACTTTCTTTTTTTGGTTGAAGCAGAAGATAGAACCGGATAATGAGCCCATACACTATACAGGGCCAAAAAGACGCGAACGTGATCGTGTTCGTCCATGGGAGCTGCGAGAGGAAGCACACAAAACACAAAGCGACTTCCTCATTCAGCTCTATAACGCCTATGACACGACTCGAAAGCAAGAGCAAATGAACCAACGAAGAGTCGAATTTTTTGCATTTTGTGCACTGTGCTTTCTCGTACTGAATTGCTGCCTACCTAGCTCACCCCAAGCGCAGACCTTGGCCCAGATGAGCGTTACATACTTTTCAACGACTACACACATTTGGCTAGGCCTATCTGTTTTCGCCGTCATGGCATTCCATTCGTTGCACGATGACACCTACGAAAAACGATGGATCTATTGCCCACCATTACATAACTCCCTTGAAGACAAAGACGAAGAAAAACGCAAACAGGAACGTCAGTTCCAGGAAGAAATCAGAACTCGCAGTGAAATCAGCAGAAGACGCCGCGAGGAGACACTGGAGTAGTTGAAGAGAGTTCGACAGCTCAAAACATAAGCCGCCCAGGCGGCTTATGTCTGCAGTAACCCGATTTTCTATAATCATGATTGATGTCGGGCTTCTTCTTCAGCGTCGAACGGAGAAAATCCCTGACAGCAAACAAAAAGCGGACGATTGGCTGAACTACTCAAAAACAGAGTTTGGTGGACTCACGCCACTGCAATTCGCCCCAAGCGAGTCCGGGCACGCATTCGTCAAAGATACACTGGAGATAATCAATCAGGGATACGCCCATTAGTCAGAGTCCTATCGATGTAGATGGCCGATGCCGCTATTTATCCAAGGGCATGAATTTGGATGCGGTAGAGAATTGAAAATATCGGCGGGAATCTGTATTCCGAACTAACAGTCAGGCGACGCTAGCAATTATCTGCCAGATATCCAACTACTCCAACAATCTACGCAATGTCAACTTATAAATTAGGATCTATTGTGACTGAGAAAAAAACTCAAAATAGCAACCCTTGGGAAGATGCGCTCATATTAGCCTTCAGGGACTTGCAGTGGATCGTAAAACAAGAAATAAATTCCACTGATGTGTGGCAGCTTGTTCAGGAATTGGCCAAAGCCAAGCATATTCCAGAGCTACCGGAAAGACTTAAGGAGTTGCTGAAAATCCCACCTCCGCTTCTAGCAAAGCTTGATGGTAATGCGGAATCAGCTAGTGGGGATGTGTTAACGGCCCATAATGATCGATTTTTCTTACTCGAATTTAAGTCAGGTCGAAATAAATTTCATACTGAGAACGGAAAATTTATTCTAAGACTGATGCAGTTTGCAGATCCAGACCACCCACTTCATATTCCATTCCTTGAACTCTCGAGGAACGGTCACTTTGTTGTCTACCCTGAGCTTTCTGAAACTTCAAAACACTGGACGAACGACGGATTCTTACCCGTCCATGAAGCCACATTGTACGCACAACCTTATTTCGATGCATTGACGGGCAAAGAACGAGCTTCTACTGCTCATAATTTTGAAGTCATCGCGCCCAGTGAAGTAAAAGACCTAGTATGGGGAAGCAACGCCGGCTTATCGCTGGAGCAAATGGCAGCTTATCTTGTTGCTTTATGTACTGCTCATCGTGAGGATGGAGCAGAAGGGCATCCAATAAAAATCGTGATCGCCAGTGCAGATGGTATTTACTGGCCCATGTCTGACTTGGCCGAACTTATCCAGTTTGCACATTATTTTCACAAGAGAAAAAACTTGTCTCACGACTTCCAACGGAATCGAAAATCTTTGTCCCCATTTACGAACGAGTTCAAAAATCAGAACAGTCCCCACCCGAGCACGGAACCAGATCCCCATACGCCCAAATTTCCAAGTATGCGCTAGATAACAGACTAGAATTGCTTGGTAGCCAATCCTATCTTCAACGTTTCTTGGAGGGCCTTCAATCTCTGCTATTGGTGTGCACAAAGGACTGAAGCAGTTGGCTATTTTTTCAGAGGCGTCCTAAGTGCCACACTGGGTTGCCGCCTAGATACCCGTTCCCGATCGATCGAGTACGGCCTGTAATTAGGGATAAATTGGGAGCAACTCTATTAGAGTTTGACCTTACAACGTTGATCTAGGCCATGTCGAAATGATCTTCGGCGAACTAAGCGGCTCCGATCATAGTGGCCTGTAGCCGCTTCAGCTCAGAATAAACATCCCGATCTGATCGATGAGAAATGCTGGACCGGTCCTTCCAGTACCCCAACGCATAATCGATAGGCCGCGTTTGCAAAAATTGTTTTTCCTCCACCCAGCCCTGAATAAGGTCAATAACGCTGATCACTGTTTCGAGATTGGCATTGGTAAGGTAACCAATGATAAGGGCTTCAAGTGCAGCTGTTGGGGGAGCCCTTAGGCGCTGCAAGCTTTCTAGGATGCAGTCAACCTGCTCGCAAGCAACATCTTGCAAATAACGAATGAACAGTTCGACCGCACGGTCAGGGCACTTCACCTCAACCAAGACGCTAGCACACACAAATGCCGAGCCGGAAGCACTGTACAGTAACTCAGAGACCTCCTGTTCGCAGAGAGGGGCGTGCAGCAGTAGCACGGCGGCCATGAACTGAACTCTCTTGGAGCCCCCGAGTAAACTGAGCTTCGCGTGCTCCAGGTTCACTTGAGGCATCGGGCTGCCGGATCCCCTGTTGCTATCAACGTCCACAAGGGGCAAGTCATCGAACAACGAGAACTGCGGCTCCGTTTCGAGCCGCCTTAGCACCTCCCTGGCTTCCCCTGCGAGCTCAGCCAGATTCAGCCCCTGAAACAGCGCAAAATCTCTGAGGGTCGGACCGAGGCTCACAAGATCTTCTGGCCCATGATCCCCAAACTCTTCACGCAGATTGTAATGGTCCAGTTCAGCAGACGAGATAAACGCAGCGAACTGAGGAAAGGCATCAAGGGGCTTCTGCACAGCATCATTGCAAAACGCATCCGCCAATAGTCGTGATATGCGACGCTGGCGATCTCTGTAGCGTCTAAGCGCCTCAGGGTCTGGTTCCAGTCTTGGGAATAAATCACGCCAGGGTTGAGCCGAGCTACCGGTTTTTTCTCGAATGCCGTGATCATAGCGGACCTTCAGAATCTGAAACCGAAACTCCATGGACCTCTGCAAGCGCTCATCTGCTGACAAGCTGTCCGAGAACGCTTCTATCTCCTCCTGACAGCAGGACTTGAGTGCCACCAGGGCAACATCCTGGAGAAGCAACGCTTCATAGCACACGTGTTTCGAGAAAAAATCGCGACCTTCAGAAGGCTTCCCGTGAATGGCCAGCAGTTCGGAAAAAACGAGACGGGGCTGCAACGTTTCAGGTAGCACAATGGCACATCGTGAAGCGATGCTCCAAGCAACCAACCTGATGGTGGGTTCAGGAGACTCAAGGTGACGGCTTACCCACGGCTCCAGAAGACGGCTTGCCTTTGGAGCGACTTCACACAGACCATGGCCCACTTTGAAATGAAGCGAATCAGGTGGCGATGTGGGGCTGTCGAGTACAGCGATGGAGGTGTGGATCAACCTCTCAAGTGATGCGTCACTGGCTGCTGCCTCGAATTTTGAGGACCAGAGCAAAGCATGATAAAGCGCCTCAGGTTCACCCTTGTCATGTCGTGCCAAGAGATCGTCGACAAGTGACGGGGCCATACCAAGCTCTACTGCATAGCTCAGGACTTCCTGCCATTGCGGGTCATACACCACCTCATCCAGCAGTCGCGTTTGTTGCTCCAGCAGGTGTCGTGCCGCGAGGAATTCAGCGAAAGACAGGTGTGTGAAGGTCAACAACTCCGTGTTGTTGTGCGTCAGGACCTCGATCAGCCCTAGTTTCTGCCAGTATAAAAGCGCGATATCAACCTTGGTTTCTGCATCCAAACGCGAAAGACCTGCGAGAAGGACCAATTCCTCGGCGCATCGAACTTCCAGCTCGGAGCGCTCGGCCGCTGGCTTTTGACGAAGGTACCAACCGAGCGCGTTCAATACCGTGCGGGTGATTCTTT
Source organism: Pseudomonas sp. GW822-FHT02D10 (assembly GCF_058802345.1). Lineage (NCBI taxonomy): Bacteria > Pseudomonadati > Pseudomonadota > Gammaproteobacteria > Pseudomonadales > Pseudomonadaceae > Pseudomonas > Pseudomonas sp. GW822-FHT02D10. The sequence continues at coordinate 187,545 of NZ_JBXAOB010000005.1, read as the reverse complement.
TGTTTTCAACACTGAGCTCGGACGGGAGCTTGTCGTACAGCTGCAAAAACTGAACATACAGCTCAGTCCTGTTCTCTGGCAGTTCATTATATTGAAGCAGAAGACAGGCTGACATCCCAAGCAACTGTGGGCTGGTGCTGATGGCGTCAGATGCGGGAGATCTGTGCAATTGAGTACTCGCGATCCGTTCGCACTCCTCTTGCGTCTGATCGTCGCCCGCCGCCGCTATCATCAGCTTCGCCAGATTGGCGGGCCCGTCCTCCTTCGCAGGAGGAATGATCGCGTAGTGCGCCCACGCTTCGAGCTGGCTGGTTTCGTAACCCACAGGCCTTGTGGTGATGACGGCGCGCATGCCTGGATTGCCTGACACGAATGCCTCTAGCTCGCGTGCCACTGAGTCGTGCTCACCGCCGCATTCGTCCAGACCGTCAGCCAGCAAGACCCATCGGCACGGATCAATCAACAAGAACGCCTCGCGACTGAGGCGTGAACTGCCCATGGCCATCTCGATCAATACGGATTTGAAGGTTTTGCCCTCGTTTAGTGCCTTGGCGACCCGTTTGAGCTGGACGGATAGCACGAAATAACCATCCACGGAGTAGCGATGTGCAAGCACCTTCAACGCCATGGTCTTGCCTAGCCCCGGCCCCGCGACAATGACCGCTCGGTTCTTGAAACGAGCGAGCCAGTCGATGGCAAATTTCTCGGCATAGCGTTTAGCTTCGGCTCCCGCCCGATAGCGCTTCAGTGCAGACTGGAGACTTTCCTTGCAGCGCTTGGAGTGCTCGTATCGGCAGACCTGTATTGGAAGCCGGCTACGCAGTGGCAAGTCCTTCGTCATCCCCGGCAAAGCAAAGGTCGAATTCTGATTCTCCACCCAGTCCCTGTACTGTGCGTGCAGAGCCGCCGAACACGCCTTCGAACTTAGAGCAAACCCTTTACGGGTAAACATATCAACCAGTGAGTCACTGGTCATTCGGCCGCGAGATGCCATTTGACGCTCCACCTCTTCGTGGAGCGTGGGCCACGCATGCTGGGACGCATTACCAGGTGCCATCAACTGACTCAGGGCATCACTCGCATACTCGACGCCCGCATTATTCTCCGGAGTTCCGTGGAATGTCTTGATCCTGATCCGCTGGCAAACCAACTTGATAGAAATGTGCTGGGATTCAAGCTGACGTTTCCAAGTGCAAATAAGTCCCCCCGATGAGACATCCTGGTCCTTGCCGACGCGAACAATGTCCTGGGCGAGATTGATACGGATCGATTTGCTCGACTCCGGATCGACGATGAGAACCCCATAGTCAAGTGCCCCCTCGTGAATTGCCAAGGCCAGAGCATCCAGGGGTCCCCATAGCCGCCGGCCATGCGACTTCAACCCCTTTTTCACTTGCACTTCTGCAGTGAAACCACCCTTGAAATCGATCCGTATATCGTCACCAGGCCCGCCACTCTCAGGGGTGACAGCAACAGGCACAGGCGCCTCAGCGCATAGGTCCTCCAGCCAGACAACTGGTTTTTCCTGAAGCATACGAACACAGACGTAGGCCGTGGCAGAGGCTTGAAATTGCATCCCCGCTGCGTTGGCCGCTCCGCCGGCGCGCTGGCTTTTCTGAATCCCTAGCGCATTCTCGGGCATATCGCGTACATCTATTCCATTCTGAAAACTGCGCAAGAGTGCCACTCATGCAGACGGTTGCCAAGGACGTCCAGATCGTTGATGGCGTAGGTCCTTCAAACACAGACCATCACATCAACCAACAACCGCGCCGTCCTCATCAGCCCACAGCTCACTAGTCGTCCCGCTGCGGAGCAACTGCAGATCGTTCTCGAAAGCATCGTGGATCCGTCGCTTAAAACAACTCTTGCACCGCTGCTCGACTGCGCAGACCTGTTCGAAGGACTCTCCTCCGATGACATCGGGGGAGTTGTACGAGGACTGCTCCAGTGCAAGACAGTAACCGACAGGTATCGCGACCCAGTCTTTGTTTCGGCCGCAAGTATTTTGGGGCCGGCGAAAGCGCTCAAAAATCTACGTCGCCCTGCCCGCGCCCTTGGTCTGGATTGCGCGGGATATCCAGGCGGTGAACTCTACGTCCTCACCGCTGGGCCAGCTCACCCAACGGCTATCGTGCTGATTGAGAATATCCGAAGTTTTACGGCGTTCGCGCGATCTGTTCACGCCCAAAAGGCAATTGGAGTTGCCGCCTACGGCTATGGCTTAACGATGGAGAATTTTGGTGCCCGCTTGGCAGCAGGTCATGTAATCGCCTGCCCTGCCTATGGAACGGCTGTTGACCTACAACCTGCACTCGATCGATTGCCCGCGTTTTTCTGGGGTGATCTTGATCGCGAGGGGTTACGCATCTACGAATCTCTGCGCCAGCAACTCCCAAGTATTGCATTGAGTGCCGCCTACACAGCAACGGAGGAGCAGCTTAGAAACAGGACTTTATACCACCCGTACCATAAGCTTTTTGAGAAGGATGGTCAGCGCCCCCCAAGAGGTGCAACCCCGGAGACGGCGCATCTTACGAACATGTGCCTCCAGCGCGCTGTTGATCAGGAAGCGCTTGGATGCGATCTGAGCGATGTCGACGTGTTAGCGCCATACCATCTGCCCCCCCGCTAGCGCCCGTCGATAATTTCCGCGGTACCGAGCAAACCACAGATTTTGTACCGCTGCCGCCAGCGTGAATTCATCGGTTGCGTCGCTCAGCCCACGTAACTGCAGACGATCCACCTTCAGGATTCGTTTGAGGTGGGCGAACAGCATTTCGACTTTTTTGCGCTCGTCACGAGAGCGCTGATACTCCGACGTGGCGGCGAGCCGCCAAACGAGACGCGCTTGATGAATGTTGGCGTTGGCATATCGCTTCACCTAAGCTGAGCATGGGGATAATGTGATGGCACGTTAATGCCGCACATTAGAAAATGTGACGCAGGTGAATGTCCGCTTTGGAAATGGTGGCAGCCCATCGGGGCGGGCACCTGACATGGAGGTTCCGCATGGATCAACTGCCCCCCCCTCTTTGCTCTCATCAGAACCCTTCCACCGAGTTGGGCTGACAGTCAATCTGGCACCACAGATCAACTTCGTTTGTCACCAGAACTCCGGGGCAGGCATGCAGGAAATCGAGTGGACCAATACCAGTGCACGAGAGCAGCACGATTTCACCCTGGACATGCGTTCATTACCTACACTTCCATCGCCGAGAACCAGCACGCTGATGGCCTGCTGGTGTCCTGCTGCATATCACTGACCAGCCCCCCGACTGGATAGTGACTACCTGCTCAATAAAAGCGAAACCAACAAGGTGAGATGTTTTTCCGTCCGCTAGATAGAGATGACAAAGGAAGGACTACTATGCTAAGGATTCTGCATACAGCCGATTGGCAAATCGGCCGCCAGTATGGGCGTTTCGCACCAGAAGACGCAGCAGCTCTGGCCGAAGCCCGTCTATCGACTATCGAACGCATTGCTGCATTGGCCAATCAGGAGCAGGTACAGGCTGTATTGGTTGCAGGTGACGTGTTCGATGCACAAACTGTTTCCGATCGCACCATCCGCCGCCTGTTCAACGCAATGCAGGGCTTCGCCGGCCTCTGGATCATGATCCCAGGCAACCATGACGCGGCCTTAGAGGAAAGCGTCTGGAGTAGGGCTAAACGCCTGTCAGCCATTCCTGCCCATGTCCATATCGCCTTGCAACCGAACGTGTTGGAGTTCGCCCAGCAAGGCTTCGCGCTACTGGCTGCGCCTCTAACCCAGCGACAGACCTACAGCGACCTGACCGACTGGTTCGACACAGCCGAAACGGCGCCCGGCCTACTGCGCATAGGGTTAGCTCATGGCAGCGTACAAGGCATCCTCGCGGAAGACATCGACTCGCCCAATCCCATTGCCCCAGACCGTGCCCGGAGGGCTCGGCTCGACTATCTGGCCCTGGGCGATTGGCACGGCCTCAAGGGCATCGATGAACGCACTTGGTACAGTGGAACTCCCGAACAGGAGCGTTTCAAAGACAATGGTGCCGGCCAGGTCCTGCTGATCGATCTTCCTGGCGTTGGGCAGCCCCCCCTCGTGGAGCCTAGATCTGTTGGCCAATACCACTGGCAACACTGGACTGAACAATTGGTAGTCGAGTCAGACCTGGAGCAACTGATCCAGCGACTGGAGCAATTACCTCCCACTACCGTCCTCCACCTGACCCTTTCCGGGCAAATTGATCTGACTGAGCAGCAACGCCTCCAGCAGGCACTCTCCATGGCACAGGGCCGCTGTCGTAGTCTGGAGTCCGACCTAGCTGATCTTCATCTGGAGCCTACTGACGAGGATGTTGCCGCGCTGCATGCCGACGGTTATCTGGGTGAAGTCATCGCAGAGCTGCGTGAGCGTCAACAGCGCGAAGGCGCAGAAACCGCCCGCGATGCCCTAGCCATTCTGGCCGGCCTACTACGCGAACGTCTGTCACAGGAGGGTCGAGCATGAAACTTCGTCGCTTGCGCATCGAACAGCTTCGCCAGTTCCGCCAGCCCCTAGAAGTCGCCGAGTTGGAGCCTGGCATCAATCTGTTCATCGGCCCCAATGAGTCCGGCAAAAGCACTTTGGTACGAGCTATCCGCGCCGCTTTCTTTGAGCGCCATAGGTCGAGCAGCGTCGACGACTTGCAGCCCTGGGGGGACTCCTCGGCGGCGCCCAGCATCCGATTGGAGTTTGACTGGCAGGACGAACGCTGGCTGCTTACCAAAAGCTTCCTCAAACAGAAGCGCTGCGACCTCGAGATAGCAGGTCAGTCGCTCAATGGTGACGAAGCCGAGGAGCGGCTAGCGGATCTGCTCGGCTATCAATTCCCCGGACGCGGCGCCAGCAAAGCCGAGCACTGGGGCATACCCGGCCTGCTGTGGATCGAACAAGGCTCAGGCCAGGACATCCATGCAGCCGTCACTTATGCCGGCGATCACCTCAAATCCGCATTAGGCGAAAGCCTAGGTGAAGTCGCCAGCAGTGCAGGAGATGAGCTGATCAATCGAGTCGAACGGGACCGTGCAGCCCTACTGACTGGCACTGGACGTCCCACCGGCGACTATGCACGCATAAATCAGCAATACGACACGCACCAGATACGCCTATGTGAGCTGGACGCCAGCATAGCCACTTATCGCCAGCAGGTGGACCGCCTCGGAGAACTACGTCAACTGCAACAGGAAGATACTTCCAAGCCCTGGGAAATCTACCGTGGGCAGGCCAAGGAAGCCGACGCGCGTCTGACCGAGGTGGAAAGCTGGGTACAAGAGCAGCAACGCGAAAAAAAGGATCTGCACAACTGCCAGGACAGCCAGCAACTCTGCCGAGATCAACTGCACACCTTCGCTAAACAGCAAGAGGAGCTGGAGCAAAGAGCCAAGGCCAAGCAGAAAGCGGAAAACACACTGAGCGACCTGCAAACGCGTCAGCAGCAGATTGAAACCCAGCTAAGCCAGGCGCAAACAGCCTACCAGCAGGCTCGCGAAACCCTCAAGCTGGCCCGTCAGGAGGAGCAACGAACAGGACTCGCCCGTGAGTTGGCCCGACTAGTCCAAGAACTGACCGACATAGACGGCAACCTGAGCAAAGCCCGAGAACTGCACACTCAGCTGCTGGAGCAGCGCGGACAACTGCAAGCTAACCAAATCGATGTCAAACATCTCAAGCAACTGCAAAAGCTCAATCGGGAACTGAGCGACCTCAGAATCGCCCAGCAAGCCGTGGCAACTCGGCTGCAATTCGAGCTGCTGCCGGGCCAGAGCCTGCAACTCGACAACGAATTGCTCACCGACCAGGGCGAGCGTTTGCTGCTGGAGCCTACCGATCTGCACATCGCTGGCATCGGCAAGCTACGCATTCAACCCGGTGGCGAGGATATCGCCGAGCTGGTCCGCCGTCAGCAGACCCTGCAGGACAGTATCACCGCTCTGCTGGGCAAGCTTCGGGTGGAAAGTCTCGCGCAGGCCGAAGAACGCGCCGAGCAGTGTCGGACGCTCCAGGAAGAAATTCACCGCAATGAACTCCTGCTGAACAACTGTGCACCCGACGGCGTAGATGAGCTGAGCAGCAGGCGGCGACTGGGCGAGCAGCGCCAGCAAGAACTTCAAGCGCACTTAGCAGGTCTGCCGGAGTCCGCGACCACAGACGTTAGCGTAACAACATCGGAAGGCCAGCAGGAAACTGCCAGTGAACAGCTCAAGGCCACCGAACAGGCGACAACCGATTTCGAGAAGGCACTCAGCCTGGCCGACCAAGCCCTACAAAATGCCAACACCGAATGGCAAAAACTCCAGGACGAAATACAGTCCCCGACTCGCCAGAAGCACGAGAGTCAGCTCAACGCACAACTGCTCGAGTTACGTGCCATAAAATCCGGTTTGGAGACATCAATAGCCACTCGCCAGCAACAGATCGACGACGCCAACCCGGATGTTCTCCGTCAGGACATCGAGCGCTTCACCCGCACCGCCGACGCTCTGGAAAAGGCCGCCCAAGAGCGTGACCGGGAGCTAACCCGCTTGCAAGCTAGTCTGGAAACTCTTGGCGCCCAAGGGCTGGAGGAACAGCGCGCAGAATTGGCCCAAGAATTCCAGTTTGCCAGCCGTCGCCGCGATGAACTCGCCCGCCGCGCCGCCGCCCTAAGCCTACTGCTGGAATCGCTCAGGGCCAAGCGTCACGAATTGACCCGCCGGCTTCAGGCACCGCTGCAACGCCACCTTAACCGCTACCTGCAACTGCTTTTCCCGCAGGCCAGCCTCAGCGTGGACGAGAACCTGATGCCCGAACAGCTGGTTCGCACCAGCAACGGCAGTGAAGAGCGCGGGGACTTCACCGCCCTCAGCTTCGGCGCCCGCGAGCAGATGGGCCTGATTAGCCGTCTTGCATATGCCGACCTGCTCAAGGAAGCCGGCCGCCCCACCCTAATCATCCTCGACGACGCGCTGGTGCACAGCGACCAGCAGCGCCTGGCGCAAATGAAGCGGATTCTTTTCGACGCCGCGCAGCGGCATCAGATTCTTTTGTTCACCTGTCATCCGGAGAACTGGCGCGACCTCGGCGTTGCCCCGCGAGACATGCAATCACTCAACGTTAGCGCCTAATAACTGCCTGAGGCTGCCAGATGATCGCTGATGTCAACGAAACTCCATCTACCCCCAACGTCCGATTAGCCTGCGTCGAGATAAATCGCTTTCGCCGGTTGGGAGCAGTACAGGTCAAAATCGATTCCAAGACCACTATTCTGGTCGGAGCCAACAACAGCGGAAAGACCTCGATCCTACAAGCCTTGCGGAAATTCCTCGCAGATAGTCCGGCCTTCGGTGCGTTTGACCTGAGCATAGATCAGTGGTCAAAGCTACGTAAGCTCGGTGAGGCTTGGGAAGCTCTCGATGAAGCACCCGCTCCCGCTGAGGCTAACCCAGCAGTCTGGGATCAGTATCGCCAAGAACTCCTTGGGTCCATGCCAACACTGGATCTTTGGTTCAATGTTTTACCTGGCGCATACCATATCGTTTGCCCCTTCCTGCCCTCACTCCAGTGGGCTGGTGGACCTGTTGGGATTCGTCTGCGGCTAGAGCCAGCGGCCACCATTGATGACTTACAGAAAATCGCTTGGCGTTATCGTGAGGCCCGTCAGCCAGTCCGCACCCTGGATGTAGCTGCGAGGCCATGGCCAACCGACTTGTTAGATTACTGGCTACGGCATCCCAGCGATTTGAGCCGTGTGGCCTTGTACAGATTAGACCCGGCCAAAGGCCCCTTGTCAGAGAATCCTACAGACAAACCTCAAGAGCTCTCCTCCAATGCAATGCCGACAGATCGCGTGCATCTCGCTCCGCTGATTAGGGTTGACTTCATTGCTGCGCAGCGAGGGCTCGGCTCAGAGGAGGCTGATAGCCGACCCGGCTCCGATCCACACCGAGTCGGCCTGTTCTCAAACCAGATGCTGCGATATGCACGCCGACACCTCAACAGCTCTGCTCCCGGCACAGACCATCACCCGGAACTAGTTTTGGCAGTTGCTAAGGCTCAGAGCGAACTCGATGAGAAAATTCGGACCGCCCTAGAGCCCTCGATCAAGGATGTTAGAAAGCTGGGTTACCCTGGGCTTCATGACCCGCAGGAGATTCACTTCCGCACTCGAATCCAGACAGCAGATCTGCTCGATCACGGCACTGCTGTTCAGTACCGCCTAGATGGCCAACCCAATGAGTTCCTTCCTGAACATGCGATCGGTCTCGGTTACCAGAATCTCCAGTCCCTCAGCTACCAACTGGTGTCCTTCCGTGAGAACCGGCTGAATCCAGAAAAAGGGGCACCTACAGCGGTGCACCTAGTCCTCATAGAGGAACCAGAAGCCCACCTGCATGTGCAGGTTCAACGAATCTTCCCCAAAAGAGCTCTTGAGCTGATCACGCCCAAGCAAGGTAGTGACGCTCACCTATCCAGCCAGATTCTGCTCAGCACCCATGCAAGCCATATGGCCCATGCCGGGAGCTTCACTCGGTTGCGCTATGTTCGTCGTGTCCAGGCCGCTAACCCCGGTGAAATGCCCAGTGCCGAGGTAATCAGCTTGGCGGATGTCTTTGGCGACGACCACAGCACGCGCACGTTTGCGGAGAGATATTTCCAAGTACAACACACCGACTTGCTATTTGCAGATGCGGCAATTTTTGTCGAGGGTACAGCTGAGCGGATGCTCGTACCCTTCTTCATCGAGCGAGACCATAAGGAGCTATCCAGTCGTTATCTATCCTTCCTTGAAGTCGGCGGCAGTCATGCCCATAGGCTCAAACCACTCGTGGAGCGACTGGGAATCCCAACAGTGGTGATCACTGACATTGATCCCGTCAGTGAAGCAAAAAGCGCAAAGGGCAAGGTGATCTGGGTCGCTACGGCGATCTCCGACTCAGCAAAGCTATTGTCTGGGAATGACACCCTCACTAAATGGCATCCTCAGCTCGCGAGCTTCTCGGACTATGCCCAACTCGATCAGGATAAGAAGGTTTGGACTTGCCCCAAGGGGGGTCGTACCCTTTTCGCCTGGCAGGTGCCAGTCCCAGCCGGCGGACCTTGGCCAAGCTCTTTCGAAGACTCCTTCATTCTCAACAATCTCGACTGGTTCAAAACCAAAAGCGACGAAAAGGGTGCCCTAGGAAGAGCTGCTCGCGAAGCAGAGCAGCACTCCGATCCCAAGGTGCTGAATGAGGAGCTTCACAAAATGCTCCGCGGCTCGTTCAATAAAGGTGACTTCGCTGCAACGCTGTTTGAACACCTGTCTTTGGGGGCACAGCTCACGTGCCCGAGCTACATTGCCGATGCACTTGCATGGCTCGAATCGGAGTTGACCCCCACTCCACCAGGAGAGCAACGATGACGCTCAGGGAGGGAAATGATCGTGACGCGGGAGTCGTCGAGGAGATCACTGGCTATCTGACCTCAGCACCATCTCGTAGTTTTTTCCTGTTCGCCGGCGCCGGTTCCGGCAAAACACGAACACTTGTTGAGACCCTGCGCCGCCTTACTGGTGTGGAGCCACACGATTCTGGAGCTCAGTTCGCAGCTCGACTTCAATCTCGTGGGCAGTCTATTCGTATCATCACCTACACCAGAAATGCGGTTGCCGTGATTAACGGCCGGCTTGGCGAAAACGTTCTTACGAAAGTATCCACCATTCACGGTTTCTGCTGGGATCTGATTGCTGGATTCGACGACGACATCCGAGCTGCATTGTTAAGCATTAATACTCAGAATCTTGAGGAGGTAAAACAGACTGCCGCAGGACGAGTAAGGGGACCGACAGCCAAGGATGAGCGCACGATCCAGGAGCTTCAGGATAAAGCAGAAGCTATCAAAACCATTCCCCGGTTTATCTACCACCCAGACCGTAACACTTACGGCGAAGGAGCCCTGCTGCATTCGCAGGTCCTCTCCATAACGGAATGGCTGCTTGCGGAGCGTCCAACTCTAAGACGGGTCTTGGCGGATCAGCATCCTGTGATTCTCATCGACGAGTCCCAAGACACCATGAAAGGGATGCTTGGTGCGCTAATGAAAGTAGCTGAAGAAGCTCCAACAAGGCTGGCTCTAGGGTTCCTCGGCGATCACCGTCAGCGTATTTACGCTGACGGTCACCCAGACTTACCCAGCTTGATTCCTGATACATGGGCTCGCCCTGCTCTGCAGATGAATCACCGCAGCCAGAAGCGGATCGTGGACCTGATCAACCATATCTGGGAAACCGAAATGGACGGCCGGACACAATCGGCGACCGGTGTTAGACAGCATCCGCGAACAGAAAAAACTGCAGGGACAGTACGCATTTTTGTTGGTGATACCAACCTATCCGCTGACGAGAAAATTCGAGGTGAGGCTCTATGTGCTCAGGAAATGGCCACAGTCTCAAACCATCACGAATGGTGTAGTCCGCGTCAGGGTTATCAAGTACTAGCTCTTGAACACAAGCTTGCTGCCCGCCGGGGTAACTTCCTAGATGTCTTCGATGCGCTAATGCTCATAGACCCCGACTCCACTCGCCCTCAAGGAAGCGGCGAAAGCACCGGCCCTGCGGCGGTGCAAATACTGCTGCGCGAAACAATGGCGCTAGCAGCTTGCTTCGATGGCCAACGTGATGTCGATGAGTTCTCCGTCATTGAGGTGCTGCATCGATTTGATCGACTGCGCAATCTATCAACGGACATCGAGATCCAAAAGGAACAGCTTGCAAAGCTGAACGGTGCCGTTAAAGAGTTCGCAACCTTATGCGCCAAACCAGAGTCCACGGTAAGAGAAATTCTTGATCCAATCATCCGCGCTGAACTGTTCAAGTTAGATGATCGCCTTGCAGCGGCCTTTGGAGACACTGAGCCACCTCCGGAAGCACCTGGCCGCGGCGTTACCGAGCCCTCAGAAGACCGAAAAAGACGTGGCTGGCATTCTCTGTTCAAGGCCCGCTGGCATGAAGTTGGACGATACCGGAACTACTTGGAAGGACAGTCCAATCTGTCTACTCATCAGGTAGTGAAAGGCTCCGAGTTTGAGCACGTACTAGTGGTCATGGATGACCAAGAGGCCGGTGGCTTCTTGTTCTCTTATGACAGACTCTTCGGAGCGGAGCGCTTGAGCGATACGGACCTAAGCAACGTAGAGAAGAATAAGGAGACGTCCATTGATCGCACTTTGCGCTTGCTTTACGTCACCTGCAGCCGAGCACGAGAAAGCCTCGCGCTAGTGCTCTGGTCATCAAGTCCTGAGCAAGCGCTTAAGAAAATCAAGGCCGGAGGTTGGTTCGAGGAATCGGAGGTCAAGACAGTTCCTGCTGATCGTTCAGAGAACAGGACGGCAGGACTAGGAGCTGTGGAACGGACGACGCGATCGTCTGTCCTTCATCACTCTTTTTCCGAGCCTGATCGCCAAGGCCTGAGTTATGAACAGGTCTGGCGCGAGCATGATCAAGGGCTGATCAAGTGTTGGGAAAATGGCCGTACCCTCGCCCGTAAAGATCCTGATTTAGCTGAGCGCTGCAAAGCAGGGGCTCTGCCTATTCTCAACTGGAAAGGTGGCGTCTCCCGAGCCCTAAAGAATATGGAGAAGTTCGGCTCGCTGAAGTATCTGGTCCAATGGCAAGGATTACGCGGTGATGACTTGCACATTGATCTGAATGCAGAACTCTCGCTTACCTGCTCCGTAACCGGAATGATTGTAACTTTCACTCCAGACTTGACCAAGCTAGCCAATCAAAAAAGCAGTGAAGAGCGAGAGTCGGCAGAGATTTTAGCTGATTTACTAAAACGATAGAACGCGAGCGAGAGGGGACGACCTCGCAAGCACTGTTGCTGGCTATTGGCGGACAGCCATGGCATGCATCGGTGACGCTGCCTCCGCGGGGTTATTCATTTTTCCGATCACTCGCACTGCTAAGCCCTTGGCCCAAACGTTGAAATTGTCGGATACTGCCATTGCGCCAGCACCCATTTTTCAAGGTTGAAATGACTCATGGCAAGGAAGAAGGCAAAAAGCTCCAGTGGCACCGGCATCCTGATTATTTTTGCGCTGGCCTTCAGTGCAGTCGCTGCGATCCCGAAGAGTGCTTGGATCGCCATTGGTGTCATAGCTTGCATCGGCGCGATTCTATGGCTACTGGTTCATCGCGCAAAGCGACAGCGCGATCCAATCCCAACGTCAGCTTCAGAAGCAACTCAGCTGCAGGAGCCACAACGTACAGGCCTAACGTTCTCTATGCGTGAGGTTTCGACGAGCAATATGGACGTTGAAGAAAGTCCCGAGTTTTATACCGTCCAACTCGGCTCGCGCCCCTCCACCTCCTTTAAAATTCCAGATGCAGGCTCACAGAGGTCTGAGGCCCGCTGGGTGCCGGCAGGCGAGTCTGTCACTGTTTCTGGCTTTTCGCTTCCCGGCGGTATGTTCTATGTCGGGAGTACGCTGGGTGGCCGATACGACGCGCAAGAGCCCTCACTGATCAACCCAAAACTCCGGATTGCCAAGACATACGTCGATATTGAAGAGCAACTGATGTCTTACTGGCCAAGTTTTCATTCTATTACACCGGAGGCTCGGCGCGGATACCTTCAATGGCTTGCAGGTGGGCGTAATGATCCACTGGCAGACACCGGCTACGTCTTTTTGTTTTTCTATGGACTGGAGCGCCGGGTACTCGTTGATAGCGTAGAGAATCCCAAGGTAATTGCTGAGACTCCTTTGATAATCGAAGAAGTCCAGCGCCTATTGAGTATTTATGGGGAAAACCGGTCGTTCAGGGGATATGCGGGCGGCTTACTGGACTACCTGGAAAACACTGCTGTTGACCCAAATCTCTATCTTGGTCAGCCTCCCGAAGCTGCTGCTTTAAGCTACGAAATGCCACTGCCGCTGCGCATAGGTTTGGGGCAACACGCCTCCAACAAGCGTCCACTGGATGCCGATTGGGCGTTGGCATGGGCGCTAGCCGACCCCAACATCGGTAAACGCACCCCGGTGACACGCTGCAAAGAAGTCTTCTCAACACTGTTCAAGCTCAAATACGCAAGCTTCCATCCTGCGGGTCTGATCCTAGCGCAAAACAAGACCAAGCTTAAGACCAGCTACCGCCCAGCATCTGCGGTGTTAAAGGCACCCACGCTAAATCTGGGTGATCTTCCTGACGTCATGGCAACCTCAGGAACACGTAAAAATTTGCAACTGCTTGTCGAGCTATGCACCAGCGAGCTTGAGCCCTACAGCCGTTATTTGGGACGAAACCCTGAAAGCGCAGAAGCCCTTGAGGGCCTCCTGCAGCTTCCAGTCACCCTCTGGCCCGCGGCGGCACGTAGAGAGTTGGACGAGCTGCAATCTAAGATTGGCGACGATCTGATTGTCATGAGCTTTGGCGAACTCGCGGGTCGATTCAAGAGCGCAGGCGCGTTGTCTCGCGACAAGGTACTCGCGCTTGCCCGCGCACTGGAATCGCTTCATATCGGTATGGAACCCGACGTCCTGGCTGGCAGCAGGACACCAAAAGCTGAAGACCGAGTTGCATTGTTCGTGACCCAGCCCGAAGACGGATCACTCCGGGCCTCTGCGGCTTACAACGCTGCATCAGTAACCCTTGACCTGGCCAGTGCAGTGGCATCTGCCGATGGTGACACCTCCAATGAGGAGGTCACACTGCTTGCTCAGCACATCGACTCATGGAGTCACCTGAGCGTTGCCCATCGCAAGCGTCTCAAGGCACATCTGCGAATCCAGCTCCAGCAACCACCAACGCTCGCAAGTCTGAAAAAAAAGCTCGATCCCTTGACCGTCGAAGCAAAGCGCACAATCGCAAGTTTCCTGTCTCACCTGGCGCAAGCCGATGGCACCGTCAGCCCGTCGGAGGTGAAGCTTCTTGAGCGAGTTTATAAGGCGTTGCAACTGGATAGTCAGCTGCTTTACGGCGATCTCCATGGGGCAGCATCCGGAGCAAGTATTGCGTCCGTTAAGCCAGCAACCAGCTATCCCCAATCCGAACCTGGCGCACAGGTCTCCGCAAATGCGAAACAAGGCTTCGTGCTCGATCATGATCGAATTGCGCAGCTGCAACGAGAGACGGCCGAGGTCTCCGCCCTACTTGCCCAGGTATTCACTGATGATCAGATCGAGGAGGCTGAGCAACCCGTTGAAAATACAGAATCGGCGCCGGAGTCGAGCGCTGACGTTGCGGGCCTCGATTTGGAGCACTCTGCATTCCTTCGTTTGTTGATCTCACGTCCTGAGTGGAGCCGTTCCGAACTTGAAGCCGCTGCCAGCGACATGGAACTGATGCTTGATGGTGCCTTGGAACAAATTAACGACATGGCTTTTGAACGTTTCGACATGCCCGTCACTGAGGGTGATGACCCCGTCGAGATCAATACAGACATTCTGGAAGAGTTAGCCCTATGAGCACGATCAGAGCCAAGGATCGCGACGCGGTCATTCAATCGCTGCGCGCCGGCGTTGTTCCTCGCGTCGGCCAACACTTGATTCAGGTGGGCCGGGTGGGCGAACTCGACGCACTGATCAAGGACGTCAGTCGTCTAGTCGATAGTGGCTCAGCCTTTCGGGTTGTGATTGGTGAGTACGGTGCAGGAAAGACGTTCTTTCTGAACTTGGTGCGAGCCATCGCTATGGAGCGAAAACTCGTGACCATGCACGCTGATTTGAACCCTGATCGAAGACTGCATGCCACCGGGGGACAGGCACGCTCGCTTTACTCCGAGCTGGCCAAGAACATGTCGACGCGCACGAAGCCCGACGGCGGGGCCATGCAAGGCATCGTTGAGAAATTCATCTCCCAAGCCAAAACCGAAGCAAAGGCAGCAGGTATTGACAGCGAGGCTGCCATCCGCGCCCATCTGAGCGAGCTGACCGAGATGGTCAATGGATATGATTTCGCCGAAGTGATTGCTGCGTATTGCCGCGGTTTCGAGGAAGACAATGAGCAACTCAAGGCCGACGCGATCCGTTGGTTGCGTGGCGAGTTCACCACCAAGACGGATGCCCGAGCGGCCTTGGGTGTACGGACCATCATCGATGATGCCTCCGTCTACGATCAGCTCAAGCTGCTTTCGAGGTTCGTCAGGCTCGCAGGGTTTGGTGGGCTGATGGTCTGTCTCGACGAGCTGGTTAACCTCTACAAGCTAGCAAACACACAGGCTCGTAACGCCAACTACGAGCAGATTCTGCGCATCCTCAATGACTCGTTGCAGGGGTCGTCTGATGGACTTGGTTTCGTATTGGGTGGCACGCCTGAGTTTTTGATGGACACTCGCCGAGGTCTATTCAGCTACCCTGCCCTGCAATCCCGACTGGCCGAGAACTCGTTTGCCAAAACCGGGCTAGTGGATCTTTCGGGGCCTGTCATCCGTCTCACCAGTCTTACGCCGGAAGACTTCTACGTACTGCTTCAGAAGCTTCGTCACGTATACGCTGGCGGCGATGCTGAAAAATATTTACTGCCTGACGAGGCCCTCCCGCTGTTCATGGCGCACTGCAACCAACGCTTGGGTGAAGCCTACTTCCGTACACCGCGCACCACGATCACAGCATTCATCAACCTGCTGGCCATTCTGGAGCAAAACCCAGGTGCCGATTGGCGGACGCTGCTTGGAGGCGTCGAGGTCGCCAAGGACTTGGGCGGCGAAGACGACACGAAAGTCGACGCGGACGATGAACTTGCCACCTTCACGCTCTGACTCATCGGGTTTCGACCAGCTAGAATCCCGAATCCAGCGATGGATTTGGGCTGAAGGCTGGACTTCCTTGCGCGACGCCCAGGAATGGGCTGTGCCTGTTCTGGTGGATGCCGATCAGGATGTCATCATCGCCGCAGCAACAGCGGCGGGGAAAACCGAGGCCGCCTTCCTTCCCATACTGACGAATTTGCTTAACGACGATGACCCGCCTGGCGCTGTGTTGTATATCAGCCCTCTCAAGGCCTTAATCAACGATCAATGGGACAGGTTAAGCCGCCTCTGTGAGCAGCTTGAGATTCCCGTAGTAGCTTGGCACGGGGATATTTCATCAAGCAAAAAACACCGCTTCCTAAAGTCATCTGAGGGGGTGCTGCTGATCACCCCTGAATCCCTTGAAGCACTGTTCGTCAACCGCGGTTCAAGTCTCGGCGGGGTATTCCAGCACCTGCGCTATATCGTCGTGGACGAACTGCACGCGTTCATCGGTAGCGAACGAGGCAAACAACTTCAGTCACTGATGCATCGGGTAGAACTTGTCACCGGGCACCGTCTCCCTAGGGTAGGGCTGTCAGCGACACTCGGCGATATGAAGATGGCGTCGGAGTTTTTGCGTCCGGGAAATGCCGATGGGGTTACCGTCATTGAGTCAAAAAACTCCAACCAGACACTTCAGGTGCAAGTTCGCGGTTATATCCAGCCGCCAATGAGCGAGCTCAAAAAGAAGCCCGTTGAGCTCTCTGATCAGGAGGGAAATGAAGACGAGACGGAAAACGAGGCAAGCCCTGACTTCGCGATTGCTGATCATCTATACAAGGTGTTACGCGGCAGTAATAACCTGATTTTCCCGAACAGTCGGTCTCAGGTTGAATGTTACGCGGACCAACTGCGTCGCCGTTGCGAGAAAGATAGCGTGCCCAACGAATTCTGGCCTCATCACGGCAGCCTTTCAAAGGATCTGCGGGAGCAAGCTGAGCGTGCGCTCAAGGCGGGCAACCAGGCGGCATCGGCGATTTGCACCACGACGCTTGAACTCGGAATAGACATCGGCAGCATCAAAACAGTGGTGCAGATTGGTGCCCCACCATCGGTGGCGAGTCTGCGACAGCGTTTAGGGCGTTCGGGCAGACGCCCGGGAGAAAAAGCGACACTCCGCGTTTACTGCAAAGAGTCACCACTCACAGATGGGGCTAGCCTATCGGATCAGTTGCGCCAAGGGCTGGTCCAGACCATTGCCATGGTCAGACTGCTGGCCAGGGGATGGTTTGAACCTCCCAGGGCTCAGGGCATTCACGCATCCACCCTTGTTCAGCAATCCCTTTCCATCATTGCCCAGTGTGGCGGCGCATCTGCAGCAGACCTCTGGAAAGTCTTGATTGCAGAGGGGGCGTTTCCGAATGTCGAGAAGTCAGACTTCATGAGGCTGCTCAAGTCCCTGGGTGAGCATGAACTCATTGTTCAAGACAGTTCTGGGTTATTGCTTCCAGGGACGGTTGGAGAGCGACTGATCAACCACTATGAGTTCTACAGCGCATTCACCAGCGATGAAGAATTCCGCTTGGTGTGTGATGGAAAAGCACTCGGATCAGTCCCCGTAAGCCGCCCGTTGACCAAGGATCAACGCATCATCTTTGGAGGCCGGAGATGGCAGGTGCGTGATGTTGATCTCCAGGCCAAGGTCATTATTGTTTCAGCCGCACGCGGTGGTGCCCCTCCTCAGTTCGATGGTTTGGGCGCTATGGTGCATGACACTGTGCGCGAAGAGATGCGCGCAGTCCTGGCAGACACGGCCGCTTGCCCGTTTATCGATCGCGGCGCTCAAGCGTTACTCGATGAAGCTCGAAAGACATTTGTCTCATTGGGTCTTGGCGAGCGTTACCTCATCGAGTCGAGCGGAAAATGTTATTTGATCAGTTGGCTAGGTGATTACGCCAATGATGCGCTACGCCTGCTGCTCAATCATGTGGGCCTTTCTTGTGATAACTCGGGCCTTGCTATAGAGATCGACGCGAACATCGATCAGGCAAAAGCCGCACTCAAGGCCGTGGGTAGTTTGGACCCAAGCGATCTCGATTCGACTCTCGCAGATGTGGAGAACATGCTGCGCGAAAAATGGGATTGGGCGTTGCCAGAGCCGTTGCTCGTGAAGTCTTTCGCTTCAATCTCGCTCGATATTTCTACCGCAGTATTTTTTGCCCAGAGACAGTCCGCGAGCTGAATTTAAGCTAGTTGAGACCTATTGGATTGACGGGCCAGCACAATACAAGCGCTTGATCATTACGTATCACTCTGAAGGAGCAGCGATGTCTTTTGCGAAACGTTCGACCGTTGTAGTGCAGGGCCGCCTAGCCATGCGCCATCAACGTCTGGCCTTGGCCCGAGAAGGCCGCCATGGCGTCCAAGTGATGACTTTTGAGCAGTTGGCGGTTCGACTGGCAGGTGGATTCACCTGCCCGATAGACGACGAAAGCCTGCGCGCGGCCATTCAAATGGCCCTACCCTGTGTAGGCTTGGGTGAACTGGACAGCATCAAAACGCTTCCCGGGATGACTAACGCAGCGACGGAAACATTGCGTAAAGCTTGGTATGCAGGGATCGAGTTTGACACGCGCGCAGCCGAACATCCCCGGTTGGATGCCATCGCTCGCCTGGAAGCAGCGATACTCGATCAACTGCCTGCGGCGGTGCTGCGCCCGCTCGATATCGCTGCCGCCGCCCAGAATCGTATTGCTCATGCCGCAGTAGTCCTCGGCGAGGTGCTTATTGAAGGCTTGAGCGACCTACCTCCCTGCTGGCGGCCGCTACTCATAGCACTGGCCCAAAACGTTTCGGTACAGTGGAACTTCGGTCCGAGGCCAGTGCCCGATTGGTTGGATGGCAGTGCAGTCAGCATTCAACAGGCACCCGCGCAAACACCTGCAATCTGCGCAGTTAGCGCGGCAACGACCTACCACGAGTCCATTGAGGCGATGCGGTGGGTGCGAAAACTGCTCGTATCTGGTGTGCCTCCCTCCGAGATCGCGATCGCCGCCTCGTCCACCACCGAATACGATGAACACTTCCTGGCTTTGCGCGCTGATGCCAACCTCGATCTGCATTTCGTTCACGGAATCAAGACCCTCAGTACTCGTGAAGGCCAAGCAGCGGCTGCATTAGCCGATATCGTGGTTTACGGCCTGTCGCAGTCGCGTGTCCGCCGCCTGGCATCTCTTTGCCGTGATTCGGCAGCCTGGGAATCTCTACCCAAAGGCTGGCAACGCATCCTGCTAAACGACGCGCCACTTCTGAAAGTGAAGTCGTGGGAGCAACTTTTTTCGCGCCTGGAGGCCAGCTCCTGGGTGGATGGTCAGGACCATACGCCTACATTGCGTACCAGTATTGAACTGCTGAGCCAAGGCCCCGAAGCGGCCACGCAGCTCGGGAAAATGTTTCTCAAAGGACGCGCGTTGACCATATGGAATAAGGCGCTTCAGGCCGGGCCGGCGGTGTCCATCGACCAAACCCTGGAAACCTTGAAGCAGGATGATGGGCTAGATGCCTGCATATCGATCGCCTGGATGCCTGCCAGCACCCTAGCTGCGTCGCCACGACGTTACGTACGTTTGATAGGTCTGAACGCGTCCCAGTGGCCGCGTGCTGTGGACGAGGATCGGCTGATCCCGACCCATGTCATTCCCACATCGCTGCTCGATCCACTGTCGCGCAATCTCGCTGATCGTCGAGACTTCGAGATCATCCTGGCCAGCACCGACGGAGAAGTCGTGCTGTCCCGCGCACGCAGAGACAAGGACGGACGTTTGCTAGGACGAAGTCCCCTGCTCGGCTCGCAGCCCGAGGAAGCCTATTTGCGCCGCCACGCCGTACCTGAGCATGCTTACAGCGAGACCGACCGGCTCATGGCGCGCCCGAACGAGCTACAGGCACAACCACAAGCGTTGAGCGCGCAGCGTTGCTGGAACAATTGGAGAAGCACGGCCATTACCGCCCATGACGGCCTTGTTCGGGCCAAGCACCCCTTGATCGATGCGATCCTCGATCGTACCCAATCGGCCAGTTCACTTCGCTATTTGCTTCGCAATCCGATTGGTTTCGTATGGGCCTATGGATTGGGCTGGCGCGCCCCACAAAGCGCTAGCGAGCCTTTGGTGCTCGATGGCGCACAGAACGGCAACCTGGTCCACGAAATTCTCGAGAAGGCCTTGCTCATCATCGAAAAATCAGACGGCCTGGCGAATGCCCCTGAGACCTTGATCGAAACCGCAGTTTCCACCGCGGTGGCTGATGTTGCCACCCAATGGGAAACCGAACACCCAGTGCCTCCCCGAATTATCTGGGAACGTACGCTGGAAGCTGCTCGCACGATGGCAAATTGGGCACTGAGTGAACGCGAAGGAGTGCCGTCGGATTCTCGTGCCTATGCCGAAGTGCCCTTCGGCGGCTCAAGCTCTGAGCCTTCAGTAACATTGCCCTGGAACACCGCCGAATCAGTGCCAATTCCTGGTACGGGGTTCAATATCACCGGCTACATCGATCGACTGGACCTATCCGCTGATGGAGCTAAAGCATTTGTTCGCGACTACAAGACCGGCCGCAAGCCAAAGGATGAAATAGAGCTGGATGGCGGGCGCGAACTGCAGCGCTGCCTTTACTCCTTTGCGGTAAAGGCATTGTTAGGGGATCAGGTTGCGGTGAGCGCTTCACTGCTTTATCCGCGTGATAAGACCAGTCTTCACCTCGCTGACTCGCAAGACGTAATGAACAGACTCACCGACTATCTCCAGGCGGCAAGGACAAGCCTCGTGAGTGGCGTGGCGGTACCGGGCACTGACGCGGGCATCAACTATGACGAGCTCGCGTTCGCATTGCCCGCCAATGCAAGCGCCACTTACTGCAAACGCAAACTACCGGCCGCAACGGAAGCATTGGGCGAAGCCGCCAATATCTGGGAGGAAAAATGATGAGCGCGCTAACCAGGGTTCTCAAGGATGACAATGCGCGCTGGCAGGCGATAAGCCAGCACGATCGCTCGTTTTTAGTGGAGGCCGGAGCAGGCTCCGGCAAGACTGCTGTTATGGCCGGGCGCATCGCGCTGATGCTGGCCGATGGCATTCGTCCGAGCAATATTGCTGCGGTGACCTTCACCGAGCTCGCCGCCAGCGAGCTGCTGGTGCGCGTACGCAACTTCGTTTCCGAGCTTTGTTCCAGTGTCATCTCAGCCGAACTTCGCGTTGCGCTCCCCAATGGGTTGTCCGAGGCACAGCTCGAAAACCTTCACTCCGCCCGCGCCGCAATTGATGAAATCACATGCTCAACAATTCATGGCTTCTGCCAGCGCTTGATCAAACCCTACCCGGTTGAAGCTAACCTCGATCCGGGCGCTGTTGTCATGGACGCCCAAGCGGCTGAACGTACATTCAATGGGATCGTAGATGACTGGCTGCGAGAGACGCTGAATACCAACAGAAGCAGCGTTATCGCCGAGATGGTGATGCATAGCCCTGATGAGACCCTGACACTCATCCACCTTGTCGCCGACAAACTGCGCCAGCACCGTGGGGTTTCGGCTCCCGCTGCGGCCCCTATCCAGCTCGCTCAAATAGCACTCCAACGCGCAGCCGCCAACTTTGTAGCCTTCACCAGCAGTGCGAGTGCGCATGAACCTGAAACTGTGATTAAAGCCTCACAATTGGCTGAGCTTGCAGCCGAACTAAGCGCAGGCGCATCACTGGAGACGTCTACGGGGACGGTTCGGGCTTTGGCGCTACGACCCCACCAGGAACTTTGTACCCAAGCGGGTGATTTCAAAGCCTATAAATTCAAAGGAAAATGGGAGACAGCTGCCAAGCTGGCAGGCTTGTCGAAGGCAGAGGGTGCTCAGCTCAACGATCAGGCACAAGCTCACTATGAGGCGTGCCGCCAAGCATGGACTGAGGTACAGCAATCGGCTGCTGCTCAAGCCTTGGCAGCCGTGATCGAAGAAACTCAACAGGCCGTAGATAAATACGGTGAGTACAAGCGTTCCACTGCGAGGCTTGATTACGACGATCTGATCTACACGGCGCGCGATTTGTTGCGCGATCATCCCGAGGTGTGCAGTGCATTAGGGCAACGCTTTGTACATGTACTGGTCGACGAATTCCAGGACACCGATCAGCTTCAGGCGGAGATCTTCTGGCGGCTTTGTGGATCGCCAGGCAGTACGCCTGACGACTGGACAACGTTCCAGATCCGCCCTGGCGCGCTCTTTCTGGTGGGGGACCCCAAGCAGGCCATCTATCGATTCCGCGGCGCCGATGTCAGCGCCTATGTGCAGGCTCGCGAGGCATTCAAGGAGCAGGCCCCAGACAGCCTACTCGCTATCAGCACCAACTTCCGCTCATGCTCGTCGATCCTCACTTACGTCAACGAGCGCTTCCAGGGCATCTTATCGTCACCCGGGCAACCCGGCTTCACCGCGCTTGAGGCTTTTCATGGCGAGCGTGACACGCCCTGCGTTGCTGCACTGAATATTGCTGCTGCAGATGCCGACGGCAAGTCCAGCTCTGAACAACAACGCGATGCAGAAGCCGAAGCCGTCGCCGATCTCTGTGCGCGCCTGATCGGTAGCCAACCAGTCGCAGACCGCAATGGGACCGCAACCCGCCCCTGCCAGCCTGGAGACATCGCTCTCCTCGCGCCCACCGGGACTGACCTGTGGCGTTACGAACAAGCGTTAGAGCAGCGTGGGATACCGGTGGCTACCCAGGCTGGCAAAGGACTCTATCGGCGTCAAGAAATTCAAGATTTGATCGCGATAACCCGAGTGCTGGCCGACCGGCGCGATACGCTAGCACTCGGCTCACTGCTGCGTGGCCCGCTGGTCGGGTTGAGCGAGGAAGAACTTCTGGATGTGGTGTGGACGCTGCCACGAAATGCAGATACACCAGAGCGACTTCCCTCCCTGGATCTGAGCACTGGGAGCGCAGACGTCACTCATCCACTGGCCCGTGAGATTATCGAAAAGCTGCAATCACTCAATCGGCGAGCGAATTCAACCACTCCCCATGCACTGTTATCCCAGGCGGTGGATATGCTGCAGGTGCGCCCGTTGCTATTGCAGCGCCATGGGGGCCAAGCCGAACGAGCCCTGGCCAATATTGATCTTTATTTAAACTTTTCGACTACCTATGCAGGTGCCGGCTTGCGCGCCTTCTCTGAAGCGATGACCGCAGCCTGGGAAGATGAGACCCGGGCCGTGGAAGGCCGCCCAGATGCCCAGGAAGAAGCAGTTGCGCTGGTGACGATGCACGCCGCAAAAGGCTTGGAGTGGCCCATTGTAATTCCCATCAACACAATGACCCAGATCATGTCGGCAAGCGGTGCCGTAGTTGATCGACATAGCGACACCCTCTATTGCAAGGTGCTGAAAATTGCGCCGGCGGGTTATGAAGCGGCTATGGATAAAGAGAAAGAGGAACTTGAACGCGAGCGTATCCGACTGTGGTACGTAGCGGCGACGCGTGCTCGAGAATTGCTGGTACTTACGCGTCACGACACTGTTCCTTCGAAATCTGCATGGGCCAGCCTGCTCGACCTGGACCTAGCGAACCTTCCGGAACCTCACCTCGCGGATTGGCCAGCGCATGTCGTTGTTACGAATGGGCTAGACAGCAACTACCAGACGCGCGAAAGGTTTGCTAGGGAAGCTGAAGCCATTGCTGCGAGCCAGCCGCAGCTGTGTTGGCTTGCACCGAGTCGCAATGAAGGCACCGGTGGAGCTGTACTTGAAGAGGAAACGATAGAAATTTGGACAAGCACCTCCGATGATCAAACGCACGATTTGGAAACGTTGCCACAGGTGCAAGGCGGCCGCGAACGTGGGCTTATTCTGCACAAGCTTATGGAGGAAGTGCTGACTGGCGAAACCGATGCGCAGTTGGTGTCGCTCATTGATCGCGCTCGTGAACTGATCCTGGCACTTGGACAGACGCCTGTCGCCGACCCAGCTACAGGTCTTGCCGCGGAGGAGCTGGCTAGTTGTGTAACCAGGACGCTGGAACTACCCGAGGTCGCCGCTCTGCGGAAATTTCTACTTCCAGAATTCGTGGTCTATTCCGCGAAGGCCGAAGACGGGCAGGAAACTGCTACCGTCGGTATCGCTGACGCGCTGACATTTACGGAGTCTGGATTACCGGACGTCATAGTGGACTGGAAAAGTGATGTAGACCCTGCGCCTGCTGCGCTCAAGCACTATCAGGAACAGGTACAGACCTACCTTGATATTACCCATGCCATGCGCGGAATGATCGTATTCATGAGTACAGGCCGTGTCGTTGAGGTACGGCCCACAAAGGCTCTTGTGGATTCAATCGTGTAACGCTTCAACGAAAAGTCGCCCTTCGACTGGCGTGAAGACGGCCGCTGTAGTGACTCCAGCCGACACCGTCCGTCTTCCGCCACACGACTTCCGTAAAAGTGAGTTCCGCAAGCTGCGCCAATGCCCCCATGTGGCTCCGAAGCATTGGCTGCATTGCCTGACGAAAACGAATGCAATCGCTCGCCAACTGCAGCAGACAGCTGCACGTACGATAGCGGTATAACAAGCCCCAGAAAAACAGGTCTCGCAGAAAGGTCGCGCAGGCAGCCGCGCTTTCGGTCGGCCAGCTTACTTTGACCGTAACGCGCGGGTGTGGGATTTCGAGGCAGATGGTGGCAGCGGTGATATCTAATCGTGAAGTCGGCGGCTGTGGTGTCAGCGGGATGAAGGTAGGTTGCAGGGCGACACTTTTCTGCGATTGCAGCCGAATCCACTTATGGACGAGGTTCGCGTTGAGGCTGTGGCTCAGTGCAATGTTGGCAATCGAAGCACCGGGCTGGGCGCACTCTTGGATGACTTGGGCTTTGAAGGATTTGGAATAGGAACGGTGTTGTGGCTGCATGAAAGACCCGCTTAAAAGTCTAGAAATGGTGCCCACTTAAAATTTAAGTGCACACCATGTCTTGGCTTTGCAGGGCGGGCTAGATGACTTCGCCGGACGGATACCGGACGCTTACCTTGAATTGACGTCAAACACTTCCGTTTGCTCCAAATTTTGGAAAGCCACGGCGTAATTTCAAGTAACCATCTATAAGCCAGGTTATTTTTCCAGTCTTTGTTGAGCGAGCAGTTGTAGCTCAACCTCAACAGAGCAATCACTCAATTGGAATCAGCAAGTCGTCGATCTCAGCCTCACCACCCCTCGCACGCAAAGCGGCTTCGACCTCCCTAGCCATTTGCGACCATTTGATGGTGGCCGCCTCTTCACTCCCGAACTCGCTGAGCTTCCCGAGACCTCGTAGAATCCAAGGTAGGAAATTGCCCACAACGCTGTTTATGAACGACACAAAGTCCTCAAACATCGTCTCAACGGTGTCCGGCTTCGCCGTAGAGCTCTTCTTGCGTAGGGCTTCAAAGACTTGGCGTAAATCCATACGCG
This sequence comes from Pseudomonas sp. GW822-FHT02D10, assembly GCF_058802345.1. Taxonomy (NCBI): domain Bacteria; kingdom Pseudomonadati; phylum Pseudomonadota; class Gammaproteobacteria; order Pseudomonadales; family Pseudomonadaceae; genus Pseudomonas; species Pseudomonas sp. GW822-FHT02D10. The sequence continues at coordinate 162,352 of NZ_JBXAOB010000005.1, read as the reverse complement.
ATAGCAAGTTCTCCAGCATCTCCTCAATGTTTGAGGCCTTGACCACGTTCCTGTGCTTAGCCCCTGAGAAAATTTTTGTCAACGTTTCGTTAGACTGTTCGGGAACATCGTTAAACCGCTCCAGCAGATCACTGTAAAGCGCTGCCTGAGTTTCAAAAGATTCCTCGGTCAGGTATTGCACCATTAGCCGACAGGTTCCAGGCGAAAAGCCGCTCAGATTGGCAGCCTTGCCAAAGTCTGTGAGTCGGATTGGGCTGTTCATGACAGCCATTGCACCACCAGCCTGTTGGTCATCCAAAATTTTACTAACGGTCTCACACAGAATTCGACGTACGTTATCCTCACCACCGGTCTGCCCAGCGTATGAGGCATCCGTCAAATCCGACACGATATCATCAGCGTCGGGGTTCTCTCCGATGCACGCGAGCAGTTGCGCGCTGAGTGTTGCCTCTAGCAGTTTTTGCCCTTGGGGGGGAGTTTCATCCCATTCGCTACCAAGCGTGGACACGAGCGGCGAGGACGCAAACATGACTTCCTCCAAGCGATGCTTGTTTTGCTGGCGCAGTTTCAAAGATGGAGGGCCCATCAAGTTTTCGAAGAGAATCGTGTCGCCCTCAGTAAAGGCACCAGCTCTCCCGCAGCGTCCCGCAATGTTACGGAAAGTCATCGACTTCATTGCCGTGCCATCGTCACGCATACTGCTGAGCCAGTGACCAACGATAGTCCACCTGAATGGAAGATCCGCTCCTTCGGCGAGAGTAGTAGTCGCGCAAACCACGGAGAGCGCACGCGCCCGGATTAGTTTCTCTATGTCACGGCGTACATCAAAGGGAAGAGATGCGTTGTGGTACGCAACGCCACGCCGAAGACAATCAGCAAGGAAGTTTAAATACGGATAGCGTGTGAGGATGCTTTCTGCTGTCTCTAGAACTACGTCGTTCTCAACAGATTCTCGATCTTCCATTAGTCCATGAGCAAGCAGCCGAGTGTCCAATTTTCGTGAGCACACGATCAGCCCGGGCGAACCCAGTCGAGTCAAAAGGTCGCGTGCTATCGAGCCAAGATTGGCGGCCGCACTCTTCTCGTTAACAATCGGAAACTTCCCCGGTCGGATTTGTCCAGGAAGTTTGACTTTGATAGGTTCAGATACGGTAGAGGTGGGTATCTCGTCCGAGGGGCGGAGCGCGTCGTTCCCGTGAATCCAGTACATATCCCCGTTCGCAAGGCACATAGCCAATCGGCGAGCGGTAGGTCGCCAGCCAATTTGGTGTAGGTCGCGTTGTGCTACGCCAAGCCATGTGCAAACTCGCTGCGGCTCAGTCAATACAGCTGACAGCCCTATGATGCGAATCTTTGGGTTGCTTCGCTGAAGCAACCGAAGGCGGGAAACCAAGCCCTCCACGCGGGCACCCCGAACTCCATTCTCCAGAATATGAATCTCGTCGAAGACGACCGTGCGTAGTCGATCAAGGTTTTCACCAAAACGAAGCCACCCGTCAAACCGTTCAGGCGTAGCGACGACAACCTCACTCTCGGCGAAGCTGTTCAAGGCTTCAGATTGGAAACCACCAAACATAGAAACTAAAGATATCTCGTCGCCAAGACGTTTCCGAAGTGAGTCCTTCACTTGCTCCCCAACCGCGACAAACGGCGCTACATAGACACAAAGGCCATCACCCTCTAAATCGGCAGCTATACAAGCTTCAGCAACAAAAGTCTTTCCCGTGCTCGTGGGAAGCGTTAGGAGGGTGTTGCGCCCGTGATTGGCAATTCGTTTCTTGTTCAAAAGAATGTGTTGCGGGGGCAGCATTGTCACCGTACCCGCCCGAATGGAGTGCCGGATAAACCATCTTGGAATTTCGGGCGCGTCGTCGAGAAGATTAACGGTTGCTAATCGTTTTGCTTGGTAGGCCGCCACCCGTCCTCCCAGCAAGAGTGCGCCTTCCGCCATAGTTCCTGCCATTGCAGCTTCAGTGAAGAGCGCAAGCGCAGACTTGAATGCTCGGGTACGCGTCTGCCTCTTAGAGCTACGCAGGGCGCGGAACCACCAGAAACGAAACTTCTCGAAGTTCCGGTTGTTCGAAATATATCGAACAGCCCTACTGGAGGGGTCGCATATGGCTGCGACCATACGGAATACCAAGCTTTCCTTGGTATAGCCTGAGGACACATCAGAAAGCGCAGCTCGCGCGCTGGGAAAGTTGCCATGCATCGCAAAGGCAAGAGCAGCATGAAATGACAAGTCATCAAGGTCAGCAACTTTCGGCGGACTTATTCCGCGTCGCAGGTGTTGAGCAGTCGATTGCAAGATGCGGGCTGCGGCAACAAGAGGTCGCGCGCTGTGCTCATCATCTAGCGTCTCAAGTACGTCGAGGTCTACGCGAACTTGGAATGCGCTTATGCACTTAAGTGCGGTCGAGACATCAAAAGGATCTGCGGTCGGCCACGTTGGTTCAACCCCTCTCGCCTTCGCTGCAGATGAGGCAGCGCTTTCGAGGAATCTGATTGAAGCAGGGAGGGCGCTCATGGCATCGTAGTTCCGTTGTTAGAGAGATGCACAAGGCAATTCGTGAGCGTGCTTATCGCAATGCTCCAGGGCTCAATGGTCTGCTTACCCCACCCTTGTTGTTGAATCTTCGCGGCAACATCGTCTAGAGCTTCAATAGCCGCCACATCCCCGACTCCACGATCGTGAACCAACGTAGGTAGCAGCCTGATGCCTTTGCAGTCCTTCGCCTCAGGCATAAAAAGCTTACCGACTCGCTCAAGCGCGTCGTCATCAAACTCGTGTACTTCCATCAGGTAGCCTTGGAGCCAATTGAGCCTCTGACCTAGCGACCCTGCGACCGTTGTTTTCCCCAAGAGTTTTTCGTAGTCATCAACTAGTGCAGTCGCGTAGGTCAACTTGACGGCGCCGGTAGTCTTGACCTCCATGATGTAAAGGCAGTCCTTACTCTCGTCGCCCTTTGGGTCCAAGTGGACAATAGTGACGTCCAGCCCCGTCGGGGCACCATCTTGCAGCGGTGTCAGGGCTCCCATAAGCGCCAATGTGTACCCGTTGCCTTTCCCATACAACCCACTAGCACGCGCAACTTTGTAAGACAGGAATTCGCCAAGGTTGCCCTTTCGACCGGTCGTAAGCTTCGTGATTTTGGGTGGCCAGTTTTTGGTCACCCTTGTGAGCTCACTGTGTATCCATTGGTAAAACGCGGCACAATCGGGATTGCCCCGAACGAGCTGAATCTGCCATCCATTGGATGACTTCGAAGGTGAACTAGTGAAGGTCATCGGCATCTCACTTCCTGTTTTAATGCATGGCCGTTGCTGCCTAAGCAAGACCTCCTGCCGCTATGTTAGCGCAGCCGTCGCTGGCTGTTGATAGGCAATAATGGAAGCATTCATTAGTCAGTGCCGACCGTTAAGGTCAGGTTGGGCGGCTGAATCGTATACACAGGCTATTTCCTCCGGAGGTGACACTATTCGGTAGATGTAGATCGAAGCTGACCTTCAAGTATCCAAGCCCGAACGGACACCCAAATAAGCTCCTGAGGCCGGCCTCTCGCCATGTTTCTTCTCAGAGTCCGCTTCGGGCTGTGGATTCAACCAGTAGATGCAACACAACTAAATTTTCTGTAAGCCCTCCCCCCGCTACGCTTTCGACTCATCGATTGGGGTCGAAACGATGTCCACTGTATTTCGCTACCTGATGTCCTCGAACGGCTGTACCAAAACCAGCTGGCCCTAAAGGCTGCCCTAATGGAGTTGACCTTGAGGGCTGAGAGTTAAGGTATCGACGGATACTGGCGACAATGTCCGCGATGACCCAGTTCGTCAGATACAAATCTCAGACTATGCGTTCGCGGGCAAAATGGCATAATATGCCAATAATTGGAAAACATGTTTGCCCAAAGCTGGAGCTAACTATGGCGACGCGAAACGTTGTGCTCACCCCTCACCAGGAACAGGTTATCCAGGACCTGGTGCAGTCCGGCCGTTATCAAAATGCCAGCGAAGTGATGCGAGAAGGTTTGCGCCTATTGGAACAGCGCGTCGCCGAAGACACCGCCAAAATTGAGGCCCTGCGCCAAGCGACCTCGATCGGCATCATGGACCTTGAGCACGGGCGCTTTACTCAGTTGAACGAAGGGGATCTGAAGCACTACCTCGAGGGCTTGAGCCTGGAGGCAACGATTCCCGCAAGAGAGAAACACTGAGCATGTCGCAGTATCGGATTTCCAACGCGGCGCGCGCCGACATTGTCGACATCCTCAGGCTCTCCCAGACGCAGTTCGGCGATCAAGCACGCCAGCGCTACCAGGCGCTGATCCTCTCGGCGCTGCAAGCTATTGCCGGCACGCCTTATCGCATTGGCAGCCACGACCGTGATGAGCTTGCACCGGGCCTTCGCAGCTATCACCTCATCTATTCACGCCAGCAGGCCAAACACCCCCATGGAATGGTCAAAAGCCCACGCCATATCGTGTTTTATCGCGTGGCAAGCGACGACGTGATCGAGGTCGTCAGACTCCTTCATGACGCCATGGAAGTGCAACTGCACCTGCCCAACGATTGATCACCGACCCGGCCCAAAGGCTTAACTGGCCATGAACAGCGAAAGTAAGCCTCCCCTATACATCTCAACCTGAGCGCCCTCGCTGTCAGCCGACTCGGCGGCCAATTGAAGCGGGAGGTTCTGGGTCCGACCGGACTATCGAGACCCACGACCAGAAACACGATGTTCAACTTTGCGTACCACTTTCAATGCTGAACAAACGCTTCCTAGGCGTTTTCCGTGGCCAGGCGCCTGGCATTACGCTCCAGCTGCCGATGGACACGCGGATCGATGCCCCTAGCGACCAGTGCCCTGGCAACATCACGCAGAGCGCGAGCATCTCGTAAGCTAATTTCAGGATAGGTACCGAGAGAAATACGGGGTTGCTTATCCGCCCAGGAAAAGCGGAAGTGCCAGCACTTGGCGCCTTTCGTATTCACGAAAAGGGCGAGGCCGTTGTAGTCAGGGAGGGTGTAGTCCTTAGCACGGGGTTTGGCGTGTCGGACCGAGGTATCGGTGAGAGCCATCGTACAATCTCCGTCTCGTTTGGATGGAGGAGATTTGTACGGTTTCCAGAGAGGCGAGTCCCACGAAAAAGTGATCTACCAAGCGCCGGATTAATGTACTAAAAAATGTACTAAAAAAACGTGAATGGTAGTGTTTTCGAGTGGAGCTTACTGGAACTAAAAAAGAGGCCGAAGCCTCTTTTTTAAGTCTCTACAGATCTCAATAGAAACCCGTAAAACAATAATTGGAGCGGGAAACGAGACTCGCATCTAGCGTCCGACCCATTGAAATCTATAGGGTTTCTTTTATTCCTGAAACAGGAATGGACTTGATTCTGGACTGGTTTTTTAAGTGTATCAATAGCAAAAAAGGGGATGATTTCTCACCGAGAATTCGCCATCTGGTACCACGCTCTCCTTCCCCTCCTAACGGGTCAATTCGCCCCTGGCTACTATCGGCCAATATCCAAACGAGCCCTTCCGTCCAGCGCAAGCCCGTGGTCAGCTTTTCCGAACTCGCATTGAATATGCGCAAAGCGCCTGCTCGGCGTCCTGCCCTGCCCGCTCCGCTTTTATCGCTCAGCGACAAAAACTGCCTAACGAATTGCGAAATATCTATCTCTTGATCGATCCTGCCCTGCCTGCAAGCGATGCCCACCGTGCCCGCCATACATTGAATGACCTGTCCGCGAGATTGCCCTTCCCTTTTTTATCACCTTCCGACCAGAAACTCATTTCAGACTCTTGCACTGTCGGTATTATGGTATACCATCATACGCACAGACATCTCTCACCCCGCATACGGAGCAGCTCATGAGTTTCGAAATCCGCAAGATCGTCAGCTACGTCGACGAAACCTTTATCGAAGGCGGCAAGGCCGCCGATAAGCCCGTGACCATGGTCGGTCTGGCCGTGGTGATGAAGAACCCCTGGCTGGGCCGCGGCTTCGTCGAAGACCTGAAACCGGAAATTCGCGCCAACTGCTCCGACCTCGGCGCATTGATGGTCGAGCGCCTGGTGTCGATCATCGGCGGCGCCGAGAAGATCGAGGCTTACGGCAAGGCGGCCGTCGTTGGCGCCGATGGTGAAATCGAGCACGCCTCCGCCGTCATCCACACCCTGCGCTTCGGCAACCATTACCGCGAAGCGGTTAAAGCCAAGAGCTACCTGAGCTTTACCAATAAACGCGGTGGTCCGGGCACCTCGATCCAGATTCCGATGATGCACAAGGATGACGAAGGCCTGCGTTCGCACTACATCACTCTGGAAATGCAGATCGAAGATGCACCGCGCGCCGACGAAATCGTCGTGGTCCTGGGTTGCGCCGATGGCGGCCGCCTGCACCCACGCATCGGCAACCGCTACATCGATCTGGAAGAACTGGCTGCCGAGAAAGCCCAGTAATTCCGGTGAGAGCCACTACAACAAAAAGGCATGCAGGAGCGCTCCATGATTCGGCTCACCGCTGAACGCACCCCGGCTGGCACCAGTTACCTGGCGACCGGCCAAGGCCAGCCTGTAGTTTTGATCCACGGCGTGGGCCTGAACAAAGAAATGTGGGGCGGCCAGGTTGTTGGCCTGGCCACGAAGTACCGCGTGATTGCCTACGACATGCTCGGCCATGGCGCCAGCCCGCGCCCGGAAAGCGGCACTCCCCTGCTCGGCTATGCCGATCAGTTGCTGGACCTGCTCGACCACCTGCAGTTGCCTCAGGCGACGGTGATCGGCTTTTCCATGGGCGGGCTGGTGGCCCGGGCTTTTGCCTTGCATTACCCGCAACGCTTGCAAGGCCTGGTGGTGCTCAACAGTGTGTTCAATCGCAGCGCCGAACAGCGCGCCGGGGTCATCGCACGCACTGCTCAGGCTGCCGAACACGGACCGGATGCCAATGCCGAGGCCGCCCTGTCACGCTGGTTCAGCCGCGAATACCAGGCTGCCAATCCGGCGCAGATCGCGGCCCTTCGCCAGACCTTGGCCGGTAATGATCCGCAAGGTTACCTGACCACCTATGAGCTGTTCGCAACCCAGGATATGTACCGCGCTGATGACTTGGGCAGCATTCAGGTACCGACACTGGTCGCCACCGGTGAGCTGGATCCGGGCTCGACACCGGAAATGGCCCAGCAACTGGCCGAACGAATTCCAGGTGCCACCGTTGCCGTGCTCGCCGAGCAGCGGCATATGATGCCCGTAGAATCGCCGCGCCTGGTCAACCAGCTGTTGCTGGAATTTCTCGACACGGCAAACGCCCGACAAAACCAAATAAAGGGGATCGTTGCATGACACTCGCACGCTTCCAGATGTGCATCGGTGGTGAATGGGTCGATGCCCTCTCCGGCAAGACTTTTGAAAGTTTGAACCCGGCCCTGGCTCAAGCCTGGGCTGAATTGCCCGATGCTGACGAAGCCGATGTCGAGCGCGCCGTGCAGGCTGCGCAGACGGCTTTCGACAGCCCGGCCTGGCGCGGCCTCACCGCCACCGCTCGCGGTAAGTTGCTGCGTCGCCTCGGCGACCTGATCGCCGAAAACAAGGAGCAACTGGCGCAGCTGGAAAGCCGCGACAACGGCAAGCTGATTCGCGAAACCCGTGGTCAGGTCAGCTACTTGCCGGAGTTCTTCCACTACACCGCGGGCCTGGCGGACAAGCTCGAAGGCGGCACCCTGCCATTGGACAAGCCGGATCTGTTTGCCTACACGGTGCACGAAGCCATGGGCGTGGTCGCCGCGATCATTCCCTGGAACAGCCCGCTTTACCTGACCGCCATCAAACTCGCCCCGGCTCTGGCGGCGGGCAATACCATCGTAATCAAACCGTCGGAACACGCCTCGGCGACTATTCTCGAGCTGGCCCGTCTGGCACTGGAGGCGGGCATCCCGCCGGGTGTGGTTAACGTCGTCACCGGTTACGGCCCAAGCACCGGCGCGGCCCTCACCCGTCATCCGCTGGTACGCAAGATCGCCTTTACCGGCGGTGCCGCGACAGCGCGGCACGTGGTGCGCAGCAGCGCCGAGAACTTCGCCAAACTGTCGCTGGAACTGGGGGGTAAATCGCCGAACATCATTTTCGCTGACGCTGACCTCGACAGCGCGATCAACGGCGCCATCGCCGGGATCTACGCCGCCTCCGGCCAGAGCTGCGTCTCCGGCTCGCGGCTACTGGTTCAGGACGAAATCTACGACCAGTTCGTTGAACGCCTGGTGGAACGTGCCAAGCGTATCCGCATCGGCAACCCCCAGGATGACGCCAGCGAAATGGGCCCCATGGCCACTGCGCAGCAACTGGCTGTCGTCGAAGGACTGGTGGCCGATGCAATCGCCGAAGGCGCGCATCTGAGGCTGGGCGGCAAACGTCCGCAGAACCTGGGCGACGGCTGGTTCTACGAGCCGACGCTGTTCGAATGCGACAGCAACACGATGAAGATCATGCAGGAAGAAGTCTTCGGTCCGGTGGCCTCGGTCATTCGTTTCAAGGATGAAGCCGAAGCCCTGGCGATTGCCAACGACTCGCAGTTCGGCCTCGCCGCCGGTATCTGGACCCGTGACCTGGGTCGTGCCCACCGCCTGGCCCGAGACGTACGCTCCGGGATCATCTGGGTCAACACCTACCGTGCCGTATCGGCCATGGCACCGATCGGCGGCTTCAAGAACAGCGGCTATGGACGCGAGAGCGGCATCGATTCGGTGCTGGCCTACACCGAGCTGAAAACGGTGTGGATCAACCTCTCCCAGGCACCGATGCCTGACCCCTTCGTGATGCGCTAAGAGGCCACCGACATGATCGAACCCGGCATTTATAAAGACGTCATGAGCTCGTTCCCTTCCGGGGTCACGGTGGTCACCACCCTGGACCTGGATGGCGGCATCGTCGGCATTACCGCCAGTGCTTTCAGTGCACTGTCGATCGATCCGGCGCTGGTGCTGTTCTGCCCCAACTATGCCTCCGACACTTACCCGATCCTGCGCGACAGCAAGCAGTTCGCGATTCATCTGCTGTCTGCCGACCAGACCGCCGAGGCCTACGCGTTTGCCGGTAAAGGCAAGGACAAGGCCAAGGGCATCGACTGGCACCTGAGCGCTCTGGGCAACCCGCTGCTGGGTAATGCCACGGCGATCATCGAGTGCGAACTGTGGCGCGAGTACGACGGCGGAGATCACGCGATCATCGTCGGCGCGGTGAAGAACCTGATTCTGCCCGAGCAGCCGGTGACACCGATGATCTACCACAAAGGCAAGTTGGGCCCCCTGCCCGCCCTGGCCTGATGCTTTTCTTCCGGGCCGCGCACCGTCACCCGTGCGGCCCCTTATTATTTTTTTGGGAGCCGGCATGAGCCCAGCAGCCTCGCAACTGTTCCGCCAGCAGGCCTATATCGACGGCCAATGGCTGGATGCGCCGGACGGCGCCTGTCAGGACATCTTCAACCCGGCCACCGGTGAGCGCATCGGCCAGGTGCCGAACCTTGGCACCACCCACGCCCGCCAAGCCATTGCCGCCGCCAACAAGGCCTGGCCAGCCTGGCGCGCGCTGATCGCCAAGGAACGCAGCACCCTGCTCAAGCGCTGGCACGCGCTGATACTGGAGAATGTCGATGCGTTGGCAGAAATCCTGACCCTCGAACAAGGCAAGCCACTGGCCGAAGCCAAGGGTGAAATCCTCTATGCCGCGAGCTTCATCGAGTGGTTCGCCGAAGAAGCCAAACGCATCTACGGCGACACCATTCCCAGCCACAAAGGTGATGCGCGCATCGTTGTCAGCAAAGAGCCGATTGGCGTGGTTGCGGCCATCACTCCGTGGAATTTCCCGGCGGCGATGATCACCCGCAAGGCTGGCCCGGCCTTGGCTGCCGGGTGCCCGTGCATCGTCAAACCGGCACCGGAAACCCCGTTCTCGGCCCTGGCCATGGCGGTGCTGGCGGAACAGGCGGGGATTCCACCGGGCATTTTCAATGTGATCACTGGCGACGCCGTGGCCATCGGTGCTGAGCTCACCGCCAGTCCTTTGGTGCGCAAGCTGTCGTTCACCGGTTCCACCGCCATCGGCAAGCTGTTGATGGCGCAGTGCGCGCCGACGCTGAAGAAGGTATCGCTGGAACTGGGGGGAAATGCTCCCTTCATCGTCTTCGACGACGCCGACCTGGAGTGTGCGGTGGACGGTGCGCTGATTGCCAAATTCCGCAACGCCGGACAAACCTGCGTCTGCGTCAATCGCTTCCTGGTGCAGGCTGGCATTCACGATGCGTTCGTTGCCCGGCTGGCCGAGCGTGTAGCGCAACTGAAAGTGGGCAGTGGTTTCGACAGCGGCATCACTCAGGGCCCACTGATCAACGAGCGCGCCGTGGCCAAGGTCGAAGACCATGTACAAGACGCCCTCGCCCACGGTGCGCAATTGCTCTGCGGCGGTGAACGCCATGCCCTCGGCCACGGCTTTTTCCAACCAACGGTGCTGGCCGGCGTGACGTCTTCGATGAAAGTCGCCCAGGAAGAAACCTTTGGCCCGCTGGCCGCCATGTTCCGCTTCGACACTGAGGTCGAGGTGATTCACATGGCCAACGACACCGAATTCGGTCTTGCCGCCTATTGCTACACCCGCGATCTGGGCCGTGCCTGGCGCATGAGCGAAGCCTTGGAATACGGCATGGTCGGGATCAACGAAGGGCTGATTTCCACCGAAGTCGCGCCGTTTGGCGGTATCAAGTTCTCGGGCCTGGGCCGCGAAGGTTCCAAGTACGGCATCGAGGATTATCTGGAACTCAAATACACCCTGATGGGCGGACTTGAAGATCTCGGGAGCACACGGCGATGAGCAACGAGAAATATGAACAAGGGCTGAAAATCCGCACCCAGGTATTGGGCGAAGCCTATGTGAACCGCGCCATAGAAAACGCCGACGACTTCACCCGGCCTCTTCAGGAGATGGTCACCGAGTACTGTTGGGGCCACGTCTGGGGCCGTGAGGGTTTGTCGCTTAAAGAACGCAGCATGATAAACTTGGCGATGATTTCGGCGCTCAATCGGCCTCACGAACTCAAGCTGCATATTCGCGGCGCCTTGCGTAACGGGCTGAGTCGTGAACAAATACGTGAAATTCTGCTTCAGGTCGGTATTTATTGCGGTGTTCCCGCTGCCGTAGACAGTTTCCGGCTTGCCCGTGAAGCCTTCGCCGAAACCGATGCCGAGGCCTCCAGTTAACCCTTGGCTGTTTTGATGACCTGAGCACAATGATCCTGGATCAAAGTGCTCTTTTTGCATGGACAGCCACACTCAGAGCGGACCCCATGAAACGCCTGCCACTCGACGACAGCTTCAAGGTCAATCGCAACCCCATTACCCTGCGCGAAATCGTGCTGGATAAACTGCGAAGCGCCATCATGAACTTCCAGCTCCTGCCGGGAGACCGTCTGGTCGAGCGCGATCTGTGCGATCGCCTGGGCGTCAGCCGCACTTCCGTACGCGAAGCCTTGCGCCACCTGGAGTCCGAAGGTCTGGTGGAGTTCGCCGACGCCAAGGGGCCTCGGGTCGCGATCATTACCCTCTCCGATGCCGGCGACATCTATGAGCTGCGTTGCGTGCTTGAAGGCCTGATCGTCCAGCTGTTCACCCTGCGCGCCAAGGCCAAGGACATCAAGGCCCTGGAAAAAGCACTTGAGGAAAACCGCAAGGCCCTCAAGGACGGCGAACTGCAACAGGTCATCGACTCGGTCCAGGGCTTCTACGACGTACTCCTCGAAGGCTCCGGCAACCATGTCGCGGCGACCCAACTGCGCCAGTTGCAGGCCCGCATCAGCTACCTGCGGGCGACCTCGGTGTCCCAGGAAAACCGTCGAGGTGTCAGCAACCAGGAAATGGAACGCATCGTCGAAGCGATCAAGAGCGGCGATCCCCTGGCCGCCCACCAGGCCTCGGTCGATCACGTGCGCGCCGCAGCCAAGGTCGCGCTGGATTACCTCAAGCGCAAGCAGGAAGAGCCCGGTGAAGTCCCAGAGATCACCCTGCCCATCGCCCTCAAAGAACCGCGCATAGGTCGCTGAAGATGTTCAGCCCGAGTTTTTGTCCAAAGTGCGGCAGCAATGACCTTAGGTCTCAGCTACCGCCGGGCGATACGCACGAGCGCCTGACGTGCCGCGGCTGCGGCTACATCCATTACGTCAATCCGAAAATCATTGCCGGCTGCATCATCGAGCAGGATGGCAAGTATTTGCTGTGTCAGCGCGCCATCCCGCCGCGCCCTGGCACCTGGACCTTGCCGGCGGGGTTTATGGAAGGTGGCGAGACCACCGAGCAGGCGGCGCTGCGCGAGGTCTGGGAAGAGAGCGGCGTGCGCGCAGAAATACTCTCGCCGTACTCAATCTTCAGCGTGCCGAAGATCAGCGAGGTGTACATCATCTTTCGCGCCACCGCGTTGGAGATCACCGGCCAATACGGCCCGGAAACCCTCGACTACAAATTCTTCGCGCCTGAGGACATTCCCTGGGACAGCATCTACTACCCGGCTATCCGGCAGATCCTCGAACGCTATATCGAGGAGCGCCAGGCCGGCGTTTACGGCATCTACATCGGCAACGACGACAGCGGCAAAATCCACTTTATCCGCTGATCCCGCCGCGTCCCGACTTCAGGGCGCAACCCCTTCGACAATGATCACCTCGGCCCGAGCCACGCCCGCGCGGTGCCGTTTCGCCTCCTGATATTGCTCGGACTGGTAGCAGGCCAGCGCCTGCTCGTAAGAGTCGAACTCGATGACCACGCTACGTTGCGGCGTCGGCCTGCCTTCCAGCGCTTCGCTGCGTCCACCCCTGGCCAGCATTCGCCCGCCATACAAAGCAAAGGCCGCCGGCGCTCGCTGAGTGTAATGGAGGTATTGATCGGGGTCGGTGACATCCACATGAGCAATCCAGTACGCCTTCATAGTGACCTCTCGGTTTGTTTTGTATTATGGTATACCACAAATATTTCCATCAGACACTGAGAGTCCCAGCATGGCCTTCAACAGCATCGAAGAAATCATCGAAGATTATCGCCTCGGCAAAATGGTACTGCTGGTCGACGATGAGGACCGGGAAAACGAAGGTGACCTGTTGCTGGCCGCCGACTGTTGCACACCCGAGGCCATCAGCTTCATGGCCCGTGAAGCCCGCGGCCTGATCTGCCTGACCTTGACCGACGAGCACTGCAAACGCCTCGGGCTGGAACAGATGGTGCCGAGCAACGGCAGCGTATTCAGCACCGCGTTCACCGTGTCTATCGAAGCCGCCGTCGGCGTGACCACCGGCATCTCTGCCGCCGACCGGGCGCGCACCGTCGCGGCCGCTGTCGCCGCCGACGCGGGGCCCACCGACCTTGTGCAACCCGGCCACATCTTTCCCTTGCGCGCCAAGGAAGGCGGCGTGCTGACTCGCGCCGGCCATACCGAGGCCGGTTGCGACCTGGCACGACTGGCCGGTTTCACACCGGCCTCGGTGATTGTCGAAGTGATGAATGATGACGGCACCATGGCGCGCCGTCCGGACCTCGAAGTGTTCGCGCGCAACCACGGGATCAAGATCGGCACCATCGCCGACCTGATTCACTATCGCCTCAGCACCGAACACACCGTGGTGCGCATCGGCGAACGTGAGCTGCCGACAGTACATGGCACCTTCCGCCTGATCACCTTTGAGGACCGCATCGAAGGCGGCGTGCACATGGCGATGGTCATGGGTGAGTTGCGCCATGACGAACCAACGCTGGTGCGTGTGCATGTGATCGACCCGCTGCGCGACCTGGTGGGTGCCGAATACAACGGCCCCTCCAACTGGACATTGTGGGCCGCGCTGCAACGGGTGGCCGAAGAAGGTCGCGGCGTGGTGGTCGTTCTGGCCAATCATGAATCGTCCCAGGCTCTGCTCGAGCGCGTCCCCCAACTGACCCAGCCGCCACGGCAGTTCAGTCGCTCGCAATCGCGGATCTATTCTGAAGTGGGTACCGGGGCACAGATTCTGCAAGATCTCGGCATAGGCAAGCTGCGTCATCTGGGTCCACCGTTGAAATACGCTGGCTTGACCGGTTACGACCTGGAAGTGGTGGAGAGCATCCCCTTCACCGAATGATCCCGGGGCTTATCCCTGTAACCCGCGCAAGCCGCTGCCCGTCGGCCTGACGGCACAAAAACCCGCTTTTGGCTGATAGCCGGTACGGCAAAATGCTTGCACAAAGCTTGGAATACCATAATATGATATTCCATAGACCGGACGCGTTAGCCAAGTGCCCCCGCCAGGGAAAGCACCAATAACAGCCCTTGGCACGGTCGCCTTTAGAGGCCAGATGGACCTACTGCTCCCGATAGGCGGGCACTACAAAGCCCGCTCAAAAACACAACAAATGAGGGCGTGAAAATGGTGTTGAACAAACGTGTAACCGCAGTACTGTTCGCGGGTTTACTGGCCACGGCCAGTCACGTGGCAATGGCGGCTGAAAGCGTCAACTTCGTCAGCTGGGGTGGTAGCACTCAGGATGCGCAGAAGCAGGCCTGGGCCGATCCGTTCAGCAAGACCAGCGGTATCACCGTGGTCCAGGACGGCCCCACCGACTACGGCAAACTCAAAGCCATGGTCGAAAGCGGCAACGTGCAGTGGGACGTTGTCGACGTCGAGGCGGACTTCGCTTTGCGCGCAGCGACCGAAGGCTTGCTCGAGCCCCTCGATTTCTCCGTCATCCAGCGCGACAAGATCGACCCGCGATTTGTCTCCGATCACGGCGTAGGTTCGTTCTTCTTCTCCTTCGTCCTCGGCTACAACGAGGGCAAGCTCGGCGCCGGCAAACCCCAGGACTGGTCCGCGCTGTTCGACACCAAGACTTACCCCGGCAAACGCGCCCTGTACAAATGGCCGAGCCCCGGCGTGCTTGAACTGGCCCTGCTCGCCGATGGCGTAGCCGCGGACAAGCTCTACCCGCTGGACCTGGACCGCGCCTTCAAGAAACTCGACACGATCAAGAAAGACATCGTCTGGTGGGGCGGCGGTGCCCAGTCGCAACAGTTGCTGGCCTCTGGCGAAGCCAGCATGGGGCAGTTCTGGAACGGTCGGATCCACGCCCTGCAAGAAGATGGCGCCCCCGTCGGCGTAAGCTGGAAACAGAACCTGGTCATGGCCGACATTCTGGTGATTCCGAAAGGCTCGAAAAACAAGGCCGCAGCCATGAAGTTCCTGGCCAACGCCAGCAGCGCCAAAGGCCAGGCCGACTTCTCCAACCTGACCGCCTATGCGCCAGTCAACGTCGACAGCCTGGCGCGCCTGGATTCGGTGCTGGCCCCTAACCTGCCGACTGCCTACGCTAAGGATCAGATCACTCTTGATTTCGCGTACTGGGCCAAGAACGGTCCAGCCATCGCGACACGGTGGAACGAATGGCTGGTCAAATGAAAATGACGGCCACTGCGTCCCGTCAATCAACACCGACCGGGAGCGCCCTTGGCGCTGCCGGGGCGGTTCCCGGCAAGGCGGCTGTGATGAAGCACTCCCCTTCACTGGCACAGCGCTGGCGTGGTGCGGGCAACCTGATCCCCGCACTGCTGTTCCTTGGCCTGTTCTTTATGGCGCCGTTGATCGGTTTGCTGTTGCGTGGCGTGCTTGAGCCGGAGCCGGGTCTGGGCAACTACCAGCAGCTGTTCGCCAACTCGGCCTATACCAGGGTCTTGCTCAACACCTTCTCGGTGGCCGGACTGGTGACCCTGTTCAGCCTGCTGCTGGGCTTCCCCCTGGCCTGGGCGATCACGTTGGTTCCCCGTGGCTGGGGCCGCTGGATCCTCAACATCGTGATGCTATCGATGTGGACCAGCCTCTTGGCCCGGACTTATTCCTGGCTGGTGCTGTTGCAAGCCTCCGGAGTGATCAACAAAACGTTGATGGCGATGGGCATCATCGATCAGCCGCTGGAGATGGTGCATAACCTGACCGGCGTGGTAATCGGCATGAGCTACATCATGATCCCGTTCATAGTCTTGCCGCTGCAGGCCACCATGCAGGCCATCGACCCGATGATCCTGCAGGCCGGCTCGATCTGCGGTGCCAGCCCCTGGACCAACTTCTTCCGGGTGTTCCTGCCGCTGTGCCGGCCGGGTCTGTTCTCCGGCGGTCTGATGGTGTTCGTGATGTCCCTTGGGTACTACGTCACCCCGGCGCTGCTGGGTGGCGCGCAGAACATGATGCTGCCGGAATTCATCATTCAGCAGGTGCAGTCGTTCCTCAACTGGGGCCTGGCGAGCGCCGGCGCCGCGTTGCTGATCGTCATCACGCTGGTGTTGTTCTACTTCTACCTGAAGCTTCAGCCGGAATCCCCGGTTGGCGCCAGCAATGCGAGGTAAGCCGTCATGCTCCTGACCCCCAACGCCATGAGCCGACGCATGCGTCTCGGTCTCTATTTCACCACCGGGCTGATCGCGCTGTTCCTGCTGTTGCCGATCGTGTTCATCGTGCTGCTGTCCTTCGGCTCCTCTCAGTGGCTGGTCTTCCCGCCGCCAGGCTGGACGCTGAAATGGTACGGCCAATTCTTCTCCAACGCCGACTGGATGAACGCGGCCATGGCCAGCCTCAAGGTCGCGGTACTGACCACTGTCTTTGCCGTGGCGCTGGGCCTGCCAACTGCCTTCGCCCTGGTGCGCGGCCGTTTCCCGGGACGGGAAATGCTCTACGGCCTGTTCACCCTGCCGATGATCGTACCGCTGGTGATCATTGCGGTAGCGGTGTACGCGCTGTTTCTCAAACTGGGCTACACCGGGACGATGTTCGCCTTCGTCGTCAGCCACGTGATCGTCGCATTACCGTTCACCATCATCTCGATCATCAACTCGCTAAAGCTGTTCGATCAGTCGATTGAAGATGCCGCGGTGATCTGTGGCGCTTCACGTCTGCAGGCTGTGTTCAAGGTGACCTTTCCGGCGATTCGTCCGGGCATGGTAGCCGGTGCGCTGTTCGCCTTCCTGGTGTCGTGGGATGAGGTGGTGCTGAGCGTGATGATGGCCAGCCCGACCCTGCAAACCCTTCCGGTAAAAATGTGGACCACCCTGCGCCAGGACCTGACGCCCGTGATCGCCGTCGCCTCGACGCTGCTGATCGGCCTCTCGGTACTGGTCATGGTGATCGCCGCCGCCCTGCGCCGGCGCAATAAAATCAGCGCCTGAGCGCCTAGGAGTACGACATGAGTGCCGTGATCAAAGACCCCGCGCAGCAGAACGACAAACCCCTGGTCAGCCTGCGCAACCTGAACAAGCACTACGGCGATTTTGCCGCCGTGGACAACATCTCGCTGGACATCAAGGATGGCGAATTCCTGACCTTCCTCGGCTCCAGTGGCTCCGGCAAAAGCACCACCCTGTCGATGCTCGCCGGCTTCGAAACGCCGAGCAGCGGCGAGATCCTGGTCAACGGCCAGTCGCTGGTCAACGTGCCGCCGCACAAGCGTGACATCGGCATGGTGTTCCAGCGCTACTCGCTGTTCCCGCACCTGTCGGTGCGCGACAACATCGCCTTCCCCCTCGCCATCCGCAAGCTGGCCGCCAGCGAGCGCGAACGTCGGGTCGATGCGATGCTCAAGCTGGTACAACTCGAACAGTTCGCCCATCGCCGCCCCTCG
The DNA here is from genome assembly GCF_058802345.1 of Pseudomonas sp. GW822-FHT02D10. Taxonomy (NCBI): domain Bacteria; kingdom Pseudomonadati; phylum Pseudomonadota; class Gammaproteobacteria; order Pseudomonadales; family Pseudomonadaceae; genus Pseudomonas; species Pseudomonas sp. GW822-FHT02D10. Next base: position 144,692 of record NZ_JBXAOB010000005.1, on the reverse strand, counting down.
CAACTCTCCGGTGGCCAGCAACAACGGGTAGCGATCGCCCGGGCGCTGGTCTATGAACCGCGCATCCTGTTGATGGACGAACCCCTCGGCGCCCTGGACAAAAAACTGCGTGAAGACTTGCAGGACGAACTGCGTCAACTGCATCGGCGTCTGGGCATCACCATCGTCTACGTGACCCACGACCAGGAAGAAGCCATGCGTTTGTCCCAGCGCATCGCGATCTTCAGCCACGGCAAGATCGTTGGTCTGGGCAGTGGCTACGAGCTGTACCAGAACCCGCCGAATGCCTTTGTTGCTTCGTTCCTCGGCAACTCCAACTTCCTCAAGCTCAAGGCTCAGGGCAACGCTGTGGCCGGTTTCGAAGGCCAGTCATTGTCGATCCGCCTGACCCCTGGCCTGCACACCGACCAGGACGTGCTGCTGATGGTCCGCCCAGAAAAAGCCCTGGCCCTGAGTGTCGAGCAAGCCAGCCAAGAACCCTTGTCGGCAGGCTGGAACGAAGTCTCGGCCAAGGTCGTGGAAGTGCTGTTTCTCGGTGAAAGCCAGACTTGCAGCGTAGTGACTTCGGGCGGCACCTCCATGACCGTCAAGGCCCTCTCTGCCGCAGGCATGCCTCTAAAAGCCGGCGATCCGGTGCGTGTACGCTGGGCCACAGCCGATGCTTGCGTGTACACCCAATGGGCCGAGAGCGATCTGAACAAGGCCGCTGGCGCCCACTGATCCGGCCTCGCAAAAAGCGCTTGCAAACGATGTATTACGGTATACCATCAGACCAATATAATCATAAAAGCCGTCGTACAACGCCAGAGGACCATCCAATGATCGATGCAGCCGTCTACAAACAAGTCATGGGTTCGTTCCCGTCCGGAGTGACTGTGATCACCACTTTGGATGACGATGGGCAAATCGTTGGTCTGACCGCCAGCGCGTTCAGCTCGCTGTCGATGGACCCGGCCCTGGTGCTGTTCTGCCCCAACTACAGTTCGGATTCCTACCCCGTACTGATCAAGAACAAACGCTTCGCCATCCATGTGCTTTCCGGTGGTCAGCAGAACGAAGCCTATGCCTTCGCCCGTAAAGGCAAGGACAAGGCGCAAGGGATCGAATGGACGTTGAGCGCTCTGGGCAACCCGCTGCTGAGCAACGCCACGGCGATCATCGAGTGCGAACTGTGGCGCGAATATGAAGGCGGCGATCACGCGATCATGGTCGGTGCTGTGAAGAACCTGATCGTGCCGCACCACACGGCTGGCCCGCTAGTGTACTGCCACGGCAAGATGGGCGCTCTGCCCGTCCTCGCCTGAACCGACAGCCAATAACAAAGATTTGAGGTAAGCGTCATGAAATTTTCCCTGTTCGTGCACATGGAACGTTGGGACGAGAGCGTCAGCCATCGGCAGTTGTTCGAGGACCTGAGCGAACTGACCCTGATGGCCGAGGCCGGGGGCTTCAGCACGGTCTGGATCGGCGAACACCACGCCATGGAATACACCATCTCGCCAAGCCCGATGCCGCTGCTGGCCTATCTGGCTGCCAAAACCACCACCATTCACCTCGGCGCTGGCACCATCATTGCGCCGTTCTGGCATCCGTTGCGGGTTGCCGGCGAATGCGCGCTGCTGGACGTGATCAGTAACGGTCGAATGGAAGTCGGCCTGGCCCGTGGCGCCTATCAGGTGGAGTTCGATCGCATGGCCGGCGGCATGCCCGCCTCCTCCGGTGGTCAGGCGCTGCGGGAGATGGTCCCGGTGGTGCGTGCCCTATGGCAGGGCGATTACGCCCACGACGGCGAGATCTGGAAATTCCCGACCTCCACCAGCGTGCCCAAGCCAATACAGAAGCCCAACCCGCCGATGTGGATCGCCGCCCGCGATCCGGACTCGCACAACTTCGCGGTGGCCAACGGCTGCAACGTCATGGTCACGCCGCTGATGAAGGGCGACGAAGAAGTCCTCGACCTGAAGAACAAGTTTCAGGCTGCGCTGGACAACAACCCGGACGTGCCGCGCCCACAATTGATGGTGCTGCGTCACACCCACGTCCATGCGGTCGACGACCCTGAGGGCTGGAAAGTCGGCGCCAAGGCGATCTCGAAATTCTACCGCACCTTCGATGCCTGGTTCGGCAACAAGGAAGTGCCGGTCAACGGCTTCCTGGCGCCGAGCCCGGAAGAAAAATTCGCCGGCCGGCCGGAGTTCGAACTGGAGAGCATCCACAAGAGCGCCATGATTGGCACCGCGGAAGAAATCATCCCGCGCATCAAGTACTACCAGGAACTGGGTGTCGACGAGTTCAGCTTCTGGTGCGACAACAGCCTGCCCCACGCGGAGAAGAAAAAATCCCTGGAGTTGTTTATCAAACAGGTGGTGCCGGCGTTTCGCTGAGACGCTGCAAAACTGCGTTCGCCCTGATGGCGAACGCAAGCTCCCTAGTGTCAGAAAGTCCTTCGGGGGCAGCGGTTTTTCCCGCTGCCCCGTTCTATGATGTCGGCCGGTTGATCAACCTTGCGCCACCTCTCGGACCTGATACGGAGATCCCATGTCCTGTGTTCCCGCCTTTACCGATTTTCTGCTGACTCATCTGCAACAAGAAGAACGCAAACGCATTCTCAAATCAATCGTCGTCACCGTAGCGCCGGAGCTGTGGCTGAGCCTGGAGTCGGCAGCGCTGCTGGACATCCATCGTGATCGGTTCGGTCTCGGTGGCCAGCTGGATGATTGTGAAGCGTTCAAGCCGGACAGCGCCCTGCCTGACCGCATCAACGTTCCCCGTTGGCTGATCGCCGCCGAACGGCGCAAGGTCGATATCTGGGTCGAGGACAGCTATGGCGAAGCACCGTCGAAAGCTATCGAGTTCAAGATCGTTCACAACAACAAGAACGCTTACGACAAAATCAAGGGCATTCGTAAAGACCTGATCAAGCCCATTCCCTCGACTAAGCCCAACGAAATCATCGAGCGCTGGGGCATCGTACTGCTGGTCTACTCACGCTTTTACCAGGACCAGCAGGGTGGCTACAGCTATGGAAAATTCGCGACCTGCGAAGAGTTCCTGAACACCTTCAGCGAAAGCCTGAGCGATAGCGCTTCCCGATACGCAACAGCTCCCCAGCTTGAGCTGGCCATGGCACCGACCCTGGTGACCGATCTGTGCGACGCCAACTACATCGTTCCTGGCAATGGTGCGGGGGTGTATATGGCACTGGTCAAACCCAGACAGGCTGCACTCGCTTCTCTGTAACCGTGCTGGCTGCGCCAAATTCGGCGCAGCTCTTGCCCCTCCTATCGATCGTTTCTCGACACTCAAGGTGAGATCACATGCCAGGCATTGCCATGGATACCATTATCGAATTCCAGCAAAGAATCGCTCGGTTCAACCCTGTCTACGTGCAGCACTGGAGCGACTGGTTGAACACCCCGAATCAGCGCCGCCCTCATGAACTGAAACTGACACTAGGCCGTTGGCAAGCCTGCCGGGGCAATCCCATGAGGCAGCTTGCAACCACAGGTGCAACGGTTCACCCCGCCCCTTATATAGATGATCTTTTTGCTCAGGCACTGCCCTATGCTCAGACCCTGATCGGGTTCGACATGGCCAACCCGGACTCTTTCAATCCGCAATCCATTCATGCCCTGCATGAGCTTTGGAATAACTTCGAAAGATTGTCCTATGAGCGCAACAACCCGGCTCGCAAGAAAAAGGCTCCACGCCAAGGGCTGGCCGGAGTGGTCGGGATTTCCAAGGCCACCATGCTGGTCACCAATGGCCGCGTCGGCCCCGCCTTTGACTCAAGAGTCCGTGATGGTTTGCAACTCAAAGGCAAAATTGAAAGTGCTGGCGACTGGATCAACGCCTTGCGTGCAGCCTCGAAAGACATCAGCGACTTTGAAAAAAACAATAAGACCACCTTACAAATTGCCTCCGGTCTCGATCTTCCTGCCGGACGTATCTACGACATGGCTTTGGGACCGAAGAAGGTCTAAAACTGTTCGATAAAGTGGAATACAAAATGCGTAAGACCAGAAAGGCTGTCGAACAGGATTTCAGACAGCTCATTTACGTTCAGGAAAACTGATGCAGGTCAGATCTGACAAGCCGCTGAAAACGCCGGGACCAAACCCGGCGCTCTCTGGTCCTCTCTGCTCTCAATGGTGCTCGGCCAAGTCCATGTCCTACACATCCCCGTCGGCGCGCAAGCCGACGTAGACAGTGCCCCTGGCGATTCAGCGAGCCGGGGCCTTGCCCGCCGTTCGCTCGAAAATCGCCCCCTCGATGCCCAGCACTTCTCGATTGTCGGCATAGATCCCGACACCTTTTTCCCAGACCTGCTTGATCGACTGGTCCGCACAACGAATCCGGTAGTTGAGTTCGAACGGCTCCTGCCGCGACAAGGCATATTGCACCTCACGCCAGACGTAATCGGCATCCTGCGCCAGGATCAGGCTGTTGTAAGTGAAGTCATGGTTGTCCACCAGCCGCTCCGGCGGGTAGCCGGTCAGTTGCAGGCAACCGGCACTGACGAACTCCATGGTCCAGTCACGGTTGTTGCGGCCGCGATAAATCAGCCCCGGCATGCTGTCCAGCAGGCTCATGCTGCTGCGCTGGCTGGCCTGCAAGGTAATCTCCCGCCGCTTGTGCGCGGTGATATCCCCGGCCACCAGATAGAAGCCGTTATTGCCGCGTTTCAGGCCGACCTCAAACCAGCGCAGCTCGCCCGAAGGGTGGACAAAACGCAGTCGCTGGTTGAAGGACGTCTCGGGACGCCGTCGCAGTTCATGCAAGGCCTGACGCCATAACGAGCGGTCCTCGTGGTGCACATAGTCGATGAGGTTGCGCTCTGGGTCCGGCAGGTCCATCAGCTCGACCCAGGCCAGGTTGAAGTGGGCGATCTGACCGTTATCCCTGAGTTCGAGCAACGCTGCGGGAAAGCAGTCCATCAGGTGCAATGGCGGTGTCTGCACAAATGCCTCTGGTCGTTCCATCATCTAATGGCGCTCCTCGTGTCTCACCGATGCGCCGTTGTGTACCCACGCCGCCAGTTCGAGGCGCGAGTGCAGGCTGAGCTTCTGCAAGAGATTCTTCACATAGATTTTTACCGTGCCATCGCTGATCCCCAGTTCCCGGCCAATCTGTTTGTTGCTCATACCGGCGGCGATCAGGGCCAGGGTCTGTCCCTCGCGCTCGGTCAGGTTGCCGGTGTCGGCCTGATCCGCTCCGCGCACCGGCCCGCTTTGATCGGCGAGCAGAGACACCAGCGTCGAATCCAGAACGATCGCGCCCTTGTTGCAATTGCGCATGTAAGCCAGCAACGCATCGGGCTCGGTTTCCTTGAGCACATAACCGCTGGCCCCCAGGCGCAGGGCCGTCAACAGTTCAGCGCGATCCATCGACGCGGTGAGCACCACCACCTGGCAGTCGAGGCGCAACTGCCGCAGTTCATCGAGCACCTGCAAACCGCTCAAGCCCGGCATGTGAAGATCCAGCAAGACCTGCTGCGGCGCCAGGCTGACGGCCAGGTTGATGCCTTCCCGGCCACTGGCGGCCTGCCCCACCACTTCGAAGTCATCGCTGGCGTCGAACAACTGCGCCAGCCCCTTGCGAAACAACGGGTGGTCATCGATCAGCAATAAGGTCGTGCAGTCCATCAAGACTCCCCTCTGGCAGGTCTGGGTTGCGGGAAAGGCCAAGGTGTACGCGCACCCCGTGGGGGCGAATGGTTTCAATGGATAGCTGGGCGCCAATGCTTGCGGCGCGCTCGCGGATAATCGCCAGGCCAAAATGGTTTTCTTCGCCTGACGCGGGGCTCAGGCCGATGCCGTCGTCCTCCACCGAGACCGAGACTTCGCCTTCCTGGTTTTGCCGCAACTCGATGCGCACATGCCGCGCGTGGGAATGGCGCACCGCGTTGGCCAGGGCCTCGCGAATGATCTGCAGAATCTGCAATTCGGTTTCCGGGCTCAGGGCATCGTCGGCCAGGCGATTGTCCAGTTCGAAGACGATGATGCAGCGCCGCGAAAACTCCGCCACGGAGTCGGCCAGGGCTTGGCGCAGCGAGCGCCCGTCCATGGTCAGGCGGGCGCTGGTGATTAGCTCGCGCACCTGGCGCTGCAATTGGCTCAAGCCACCGCGCAGCTCCTGTAACGCCGCCGCTGCCGATTCCGGCTCACCGAGCCGCGACTGCAGCAGGCGCGCCTGGAATGACAGATAGCCCAACTGCTGGGCGACCGAATCGTGCAGCTCACGGGCCAGGGCGCCGTGCTGCGAGGTGGCCTGTTTACGCTGTTGCTCACGCTTGTGCCGCAACAAACGCACGGTGACCCCCACCGCCTGCGCCGCTTCCTCCAGCAACTGGCGCCAGCTCACGCCGACCGGTTGCGGGGTATCGAGCAACAACAGGCCTTTGTTCGGCCCGTCATCCTCGGGCAAGGCACACAGCAGGCGGTGCACGCCGCGCTGCCGACAAGGCGCACAAACCTGCGGCACGTCAGTCACGGTCGCAGTGCGCCAGGGGCAGCGCGCCACATCCTGACAACCATCGATTAGCCCCCGGCGCGCCGGCCCGAGGTCTTCGCCACCGAGGATCAGGTTTAGCCGGCACGAGGGCAGCAGTGCTTCGAAACGGTCGAGAAACCCCGGCAAGGCACCGTCAGCGTGCATCTGGCACAAGGGCAACCCCGCCAGCAGCCTACGCACATGGTGCATCTGTTCGGGCCGGATACGCCCAAACCAGCGGGCCCACCACTGCGGTCGTGTCTGCACTGTCGATGACTCCCCGTGTCGTTGCTCAACCCTGAGTAAACACGAGCAACTTCCATGCCCCGAAACCCGGTAACCGCGGGCTACCTCCAAAGAGATAACCCTTTTTCCGGATTGAGAAGATTTTCCCCATAGGAAATTATCTTCCCCAACAGGAAACAACATCCCCTGTCCAACGCCCAGGAACGCCAGCATGACGGATAGACACAGCGCCGCCCTCGACCGACTTCACAGCCTTCCACGGTATCGCCAGCCGCTGCCGCGTGACGCGGTCACCCGGCACATCGTGGTGATGCAATCGGCAAACGCCTGCGCGCCTTTTGTCGGCGAGCTGGAACAGCCGCTAGTGCTGAATGGTGAGAACGCCGACTTCGCGCGCCGACTGGACGACGTACTGACCCGCGCCACTGTCGGCAGCCACCTCTACATCATGGGCGACGAGGCCTTTATCTGGCGTATCCACGGTCAGGCGCGCAGTGCCGGGCTGGAGGACGACGAGATCGATATCACCCATTCGTTGCCTGGCTCGCGCCTGGTCTATTGCGTGCACTGCGGGCTGACCCAAGCGGCGGGTCTGGAGTCGGTCGTGACCTGCATCGGCTGTGAAGTCGGGCTGGATGTCCGCGAACACTTTTCTCAACGTCTGGGGGCCTACCTCGGCGTCTGTACCAATCCCGATGAACCTTACGCCGGAGCCAAGTCATGAGCGCCGTGCTCAAGGTTCGGGTCAGCGCGGCGAGAATGCTCACCCCAGTAGTGCGCGAATTCACGCTGGAACCTTGCGCCGGGCCACTGCCAGGATTCTCCCCCGGCAGCCATGTGCAGGTTCACCTGACGCTGGCCGAGGGCAAAGTGCGCAACGCCTATTCGCTGACCAGCGACCCTGCGGACAACCGTCATTACCGCATCGCCGTGCGTTTACAGGAAGCCTCCCGTGGCGGCTCGCACTACCTGCACCAGCACGTCCAGGCCGGTGACACCCTGGAGATCTCGCCACCGGCCAATCTGTTCGCCCTGCACTCCACCGCCAGCCTGCACATCCTGATTGCCGGCGGCATCGGCATCACGCCGTTCATGGCCTACATCGCGGCGCTGAAACAACAACGGGCCGACTTCGAGCTGCATTACTTGTATCGCCCAGGCGTGAGCGATGCCTACCTCGAGACGTTGCAACAGCGCTTGGGATCGCGGCTCCACACCTACGACTGTCGCCCGGACCTGAGCAGCATCCTGCGCGACCGCCCCTTGGGCAGCCACGTTTACACCTGCGGTCCGCAACCGTTGCTCGACGCGGTCCGGCAACAGGCCAAGGCACTTGGCTGGCCGCAGAGCCGTGTGCACTGGGAAGCCTTCAGCGCCGCGCAACCGGGACAGCCCTTCGATCTGGAGCTGGTGCGTAGCGGCCGGCACCTCAGGGTCGGCGCCGAACAAAGCCTGCTGGAAGCGTTGGAATCCGCCGGGCTACAAGTGCCCAACCTGTGTCGTGGCGGGGTCTGCGGCCAGTGCATGACCCGCCATGTGCGCGGCGAAATCGAACACCGCGACCATTTCCTGAGCCCCGCCGAGCAGGTCGAGTTTCTCATGCCCTGTGTCTCTCGCGGCTGCGGCCCTTGCGTTTCGCTAGACCTTTAGGAGTCGACCATGACCATTCAATCGAGCCCCGTGCAGACCTACCGAGACACCTTCAGCTTTCGCAACAGCCCCACAGCCATCCGCCGTTTTCCCTTCCCCTTCACCGAGGACAGCTACCTGTATTCGGTGAACATCGAACCGGCGACGTCCCGTGATCCAGGTTCGATTTACCAGCATGGCTTCGACATCGACGAACACTACCGCTCGGAAATGGCCGAACGCGCTTTGGTGCTGGACCAGGACCCGCGCCGCTACCTGGTGATGCCGCACATGCAAGTGGCTGCCTGGGACGCCCTGCAGATGCTCATGGAGAACCTCTGCGCCGATTACCCCGAGTGGTTTGCTCTTGCGCGTGACTGTGACCATTGGCACTGGCGCAACCAACTGCTGGAGATCGATCAGCGCTTTGTCTTCGGCGATGCCACGACCCTGCCCTGCGAGCCACTGGAGTTCATCACCCGTCAGGTCCAGGGCGATTTTGCCCTGCTCGATCAGCGTGACGGCGACCTGTTCATGGACGCCGGCATGATCACCAGCCCGGCCGACTGGTCCCTCGCCTTCGACGCCGGCATGAGTTTCAAACAGTGGCATTCGCCAGTGCCCATGGCCCACCAGATGGGCGTGTTCGATCGCGCGCTGAAGTACCTGCTCAACCTGCAAGTGGGGCAGCCGGTCAGGCGCCTGAACTGGACCCTGACCATCAACCCGCGCCTGGACTCCTCCCCTGAGACCTTCCATGAATGGGGCGCCGACCGCGGCCGCGTCACGGCCGAGAACGTCGGGCAACAGGTTCATTTGCGGGTCGAGCTGCAAGTGATGGCCCGCCTGCCGCGCAGCCACGCGGTGATGTTCAGCATCCGCACCTACCTGATCAGCATGGACGAGCTGGTCAGTCAGCCCGGCTGGGGCTGCCGCCTGCACCGCGTGTTGCGCGACCTGCCCGAGCCGATCGCCGACTACAAGGGCATGAGCCGTTACCGACAGCCCCTGGTCGAGTGGCTGAGCCGCTTCGATCCCGAAGCCTGATCTCTTTTCCCGTTTATCTCCCGACAAGGACCTTCACATGGCTCATTCATGGCGTATTTCTGCACTCGCCGAGCGGCACCGCGCGCTCGGCTCAAACCTGGAAGACTGGAACGGCATGGGCACCGCCTGGACCTATGCCAGCGACCTGGCCGATCACCACCAGGCAATCCGCACCCGTGCCGGGCTGATGGACGTCTCCGGCCTGAAGAAAGTCCACTACGTCGGCCCGCACGCCGAAAGCCTGCTGCAATGGGCCACCACTCGCGACATCGCCAAGCTCTATCCCGGCAAATCGGTGTACGCCTCGATGCTCGACGAGGACGGCAAGTTCGTCGATGACTGCATCGTCTACCGCACCGGCCCCAACGCTTTCATGGTGGTCCACGGCGCGGGCAGCGGCCATGAAATGCTGGTGCGTTCGTCCCAGGGCCGGCAGGTGGCGGTGCTGTTCGACGACGACCTGCACGACTTGTCGTTGCAAGGGCCGCTGGCCGTGGACTTTCTCGCCGAGCACGTGCCCGGAATTCGTCAGCTGCCGTACTTTCATCACCTGCAAACCCGGCTGTTCGACCGCCCGGTGATGATCTCGCGCACCGGCTACACCGGCGAACGCGGCTACGAGATTTTCTGCAAGGCCGCCGATGCGCCGGCGCTGTGGGACGCCATCCTCGAACAGGGTTCGGGCCTGGGCATCATCCCTTGCGCCTTTACTGCCCTGGACTGGCTGCGGGTGGAAAGCTCGCTGATGTTCTTCCCCTACGACAACTCGCAAATGTACCCCTTCGCTGACCAGAAGGCCGGCGACACCCTCTGGGAAATGGGCCTGGATTTCACCGTCTCCCCGGACAAACGCGAGTTCCGCGGCGCCGAAGAGCACTTCCGGCTGCGCGGCCAGGAGCGCTTCAAGATCACCGGGGTGCTGCTTGAAGGGGGCCGCGCCGCCGAGGCCGGCGACACCTTGTGGCAGGGCAACACGCAGGTCGGGGTGATCACCTGCGGCATGTATTCGCGCCTGAGCAAACGCTCCATGGCGATCGCCCGTATGAGCGTCGCCAGCTCCATTCCCGGCATTGCCCTGCAGGTGCGCGGCAGCCAGGAAAGTGCCGCCGTGACCCACGCCCTGCCCTTCGACGACCCGGAAAAAACCAAGCGCACGGCCAAGGGCTGAGCCTCCCTCCATTTCACCCAGCCACTTCATCAAGGGAGCCTTCGATGGACACCTCCAACGAACACTACATTCTCAAGATCAACTGCCCGGCGGCGTCCGGCATCGTCGCCGCGATCACCGCCTGCCTGGCCCGGCAGCAGTGCTACATCAGCGAGCTGGCGCAATTCGACGACGAGTTCACCGGGCAGTTTTTCATGCGCGCAGTCTTCCGTTTCAACACCGGCGTTGTCGGCGACATCGGCGCCTTGCGTGAAGACCTGGGCGATCTGGCCGGCGGCTTCGACATGCAGTGGCAACTGTTCAGCTCAAGCCAGCCGACCCGGGTATTGCTGATGGTCAGCAAGTTCGACCACTGCCTGACCGACCTGCTGTACCGCCATCGCAAGGGCGAGATGGACATGCACATCACAGCGGTGGTCTCCAACCACCTGGACCTGCGGGCCATGGCCGAGCGTGAGGGCATCCGCTTCATCTACCTGCCGATCACCAAGGACAGCAAGGCCAGCCAGGAAGCCGAACTGATGCGCATCGTCGAGGACACTCAGACCGATCTGGTGGTGCTCGCCCGCTACATGCAGATTCTGTCCGACGGTCTGTGCCAGCAGCTGTCAGGGCGCGCCATCAATATCCACCACTCGTTCCTGCCCGGTTTCAAGGGCGCCAAACCCTATCACCAAGCCTACGACCGGGGCGTGAAGCTGATCGGCGCCACTGCCCACTACGTCACCAGCGACCTCGACGAGGGGCCGATCATCGAGCAGGAAATCCAGCGGGTCGACCATACCCACCTGCCCGACTCCCTGGTCGCCATCGGCCGCGACACCGAAACCGTCGCCCTTTCCAAAGCCCTGAAATACCACCTGGAACACCGGGTGTTCATCAACAAGGACAAGACAGTGATCTTTCGCTGAGCGCGGCTGCTGTTTTTATCTGATGCGTACATTACGAGGCACGATCATGACCTTACGCGTGGCAATCATCGGCGCCGGCCCTTGCGGCATGGCGCAACTTCGAGCCTTCCAGTCGGCCCGTGACCAGGGCGCCGACATCCCGGAGCTGGTGTGCTTCGAAAAGCAGAGCGACTGGGGTGGCATGTGGAATTACACCTGGCGCACCGGTCTGGACGAAAACGGCGAAGCGGTGCACGGCAGCATGTACCGCTATCTGTGGTCGAACGGACCGAAGGAATGTCTGGAGTTCGCCGACTACACCTTCGAGGAGCATTTCGGCCGCCCCATCGGCTCCTACCCGCCACGAGAAGTACTCTGGGATTACATCAAGGGCCGGGTGGAAAAAGCCGGCGTCCGCGACTACATCCGCTTCAACAACGTGGTGCGCCAGGTGACCTTCGATGAGCGCAGCCAGCGCTTCACCCTGTGCGCCCATGACTACAACAGCGACACCCTCACCTGCGAAGAATTCGACTACGTGATCAACGCCTGCGGCCACTTCTCCACGCCGAAGGTGCCGTACTTCAAAGGCTTCGAACAGTTCGCCGGGCGTATTCTGCACGCCCATGATTTCCGCGAAGCGCTGGAGTTCAAGGGCAAGGACCTGTTGATCGTCGGCAGCAGCTATTCCGCCGAAGACATCGGTTCGCAATGCTACAAGTACGGCGCCCGCAGTATCACCAGTTGCTACCGCACCGCGCCCATGGGCTATGTCTGGCCAGCCAACTGGGAAGAGAAACCGCTGCTGCAGCGCCTGGAAAACAACCGCGCCTACTTTATCGATGGCAGCAGCAAACACATCGATGCGGTGATCCTGTGCACCGGTTACAAGCATCACTTCCCCTTCCTGCCGGACGAACTGAGCCTCAAGACCGACAACCGCCTGTGGCCGATGAACCTGTACAAAGGCGTGTTCTGGGAACCGAACCCGCGGCTGATCTACCTCGGCATGCAGGACCAGTGGTACTCCTTCAACATGTTCGACGCCCAGGCCTGGTATGCCCGCGATGTGATCCTCGGGCGCATCCCGCTGCCGAACCAGACCGAAATGGTCACCGACAGTCTGCAATGGCATGAGCGGGAGCAAACGCTGGAAACCAACCAGCAGATGTTCGAATACCAGGGCGCCTACATCCAGCAGTTGGTGGATGCGACCGACTACCCGAATTTCGACATCGCCGCAGTCAACGAGACCTTCCTGCACTGGAAGCACGACAAGGCGGAAAACATCATGGGTTATCGCGACAAATCCTACCGATCGCTGATGACCGGGACCCAATCGCCGCCCCACCACACGCCGTGGCTGAATGCCCTGGACGACTCCATGGCGGCGTACCTCGGTGAACCGCCGGCTGCCATCAAGTCGGTCGGCTGACCCGGGAGCCTCATCATGAATGCACCTCGTGTTTCCCGCCCTTGGGAACCCGGACTGTTTGCCCGAGCCCCGGCCCTGGAGCGCTATCGAGTGGCTGCTGGCGGCCTGACCCTGGTCGCCCTGCTGCCCGGCGACAGCCTGCAAGTGATCGACATCGAAGGGCGGCAACCCTGCGAACTGCTGGCCCTGGACACCAGCGGTCGCAGCGCCCTGGCGTCCTGGTCGCTAAGCGGTTCGGCGGCTTGCGCGTTCATTGGCGCACGGCTCGCCGAACCGACGCAGCAGGCTCGCCGCATCGGCCAGGCGCTGAGCCGACGCGGGATTGATCCGCAACACCTGCCCAGCACCACCTCACTCTGGGACGAGGACAGCCCGGCCGGCTACAGCCGCCACTTCATCGCCAGCGATGAGCTGCTGGTGATCGTCGCCGCGCCTGCCGGGCCGAACGCTGTCGACCAACAGTACCGGCCCAGCGAACTGCAACTGATGGTGACGCGGGCCAATCCCTCGCCTCTTCTGCTGCCTGATCTGCCCGAACCGCTGGGCGAGTTGCTCGACGAATTCACCATTGGCGCCGGCACCGCCCACAGTTACACCGTCAGCAAAGGTCAGTATGTGCAGGTGTTGGACGTGGCCGGTCGCCAATGTTCGGACTTCGTTGCCCTCGACCGACGGACCCTGGATCGCGGCCTTGAGCTGGACCTGGACCAAACCGTCACCCGCACCCTGAACGGCAGCGCCTACCCCGCACCGGGGCTGTTCTCGAAGTTCTTCGACCGGCAGATGCAGCCGATGCTGGAGGTGGTGCGTGACACCGTCGGCCGCCACGATTCCTTCGCCCTGGCCTGCGCTGCGCGCTACTACGAAAGCCATGGCTACTTTGGGCACGACAACTGCAGCGACAACCTGAGCCGGGCCTTGGCGCCCCACGGGGTCGAGGCTCGCAGCGGCTGGCCGGCGATCAATTTCTTCTTCAACACCGGGATCGACGCGCACCAGCAGATGACCCTGGACGAACCCTGGTCGCGCCCCGGCGATTACGTGCTGCTGCGGGCCATGACCGACCTGCTCTGCGCCAGTACCTCGTGCCCGGACGACATCGACCCGGCCAATGGCTGGAACCCGACCGATATCCATATCCGCATCTACAGCGAAAAGGAGCGTTTTTCCATCGCCATGAGCACTCGAACCACGGCTGATGCCGACCCGATCCTTACCCGTGAGTCGGCGTTCCACTCACGCACCAGCGCCTTGACCGGCAGCTTCATCGACTACCGCAACTGGTGGCTGCCGCTGCGTTATGACGGTTATGGCGCGATCGAGGAATACCTCGGCTGCCGCGAACGGGTGGCAGTGATGGACCTGACCGCCCTGCGCAAATTCGAGATCATCGGCCCCGATGCCGAAGCCTTGCTGCAGTACTGCCTGACCCGCGACGTGCGACGCCTGGCGGTCGGTCAAGTGGTGTACTCGGCGATGTGCCACGAACACGGCGGCATGCTCGACGACGGCACCCTGCTGCGTCTGGGCCCGGACAATTTCCGCTGGATCTGCGGCGAGGACTACGCCGGGGTCTGGCTGCGCGAACAGGCGCAAAAGCTCGGCATGAAGGTCTGGGTCAAGTCCGCCAGCGAACACATCCACAACCTGGCGCTCCAGGGTCCCCTGAGCCGTGAGCTGCTCAAGCAGATGGTCTGGACCCCGCCCACCCAACCGAGCCTGGAAACCCTGGGCTGGTTCCGTTTTCTGGTAGGACGCCTGGACGGTTACGACGGCTGCCCGCTGATGATTTCCCGCACCGGCTACACCGGCGAACTGGGCTATGAAGTCTGGTGCCAACCCGAGGATGCCGGACAGGTCTGGGACCGGATCTGGCAGCTCGGCCAACCCTTGGGTCTGGTGCCGTTGGGCCTGGAAGCGCTGGACATGTTGCGCATCGAAGCCGGGCTGATTTTCGCCGGTTACGAATTCAACGACCAGACCGATCCCTTCGAAGCCGGCATCGGTTTTTCCGTGCCGCTGAAAAGTAAAACCGATGACTTCATCGGTCGCGAGGCCCTGCTGCGGCGCAGCGCCCATCCCGGTCACACGCTGGTGGGCCTGCAACTGAGCGGTAACGAAGGCGCACACCACGGTGACCCGGTGTACCGCGGCCGGGCCCAGGTCGGGGTGATTACCAGTGCCTGCCGCTCGCCCCTGCTGGCCAGCAACATCGCGCTGTGCCGGGTGGACGTGGCCTGCGCCGACGTCGGCACGACGCTTGAGATCGGCAAAGTCGATGGCCTGCAGAAGCGCATCAGCGCCAGGGTCACCGCAGCGATTTTCTACGACCCGGACAAGAGCCGGGTCCGCAGTTGATCGACTTCATGAGCACGTGCGCCACCTGACTTTGACTGCCCCACTACCACTCTACTCAGACATGGGAATACGAAGATGGAAGCGACTACGTTCGAGACCGTACCGCAGGCCGCCAGCTCAGTCGGCAGCCTGCACCGCAAGATCGATTGGCGCGGGGCTTTCTGGGTCGCCAGTGGCGTGCCCGCCCTGGTGCTGTTTTCTATCGGCGCGATTGCCGCCACCGTGGGTAAACCGGCGTGGATCGTCTGGATCGTGTCGATCCTGTTCGGGTTTATCCAGGCTTTCACCTACGCCGAAATCGCCGGCCTGTTTCCCCACAAGTCCGGCGGCGCCTCGGTCTATGGCGCAGTCGCCTGGGTGCGTTACAGCAAGCTGATCGCACCGGTTTCGGTGTGGTGCAACTGGCTGGCCTGGTCACCGGTGCTGTCCATCGGCTCCGGGCTGGCGGCCGGTTACATCCTCACCGCGCTGTTTCCCGCCGATGCGCTGATCAACACCTGGCAATTGACTTTGCTCGATCTGGGCGGGATCAAGAGTGGCCTGTCGTTGCGGATCAACGCGACGTTTGCCATCGGCCTGTTGATCCTGCTCACGGTCTTCGCCGTGCAGCATGGCGGCATCCTGCGCTCGGCACGCCTGACCCTGGTGCTCGGTGTGACCTCGCTGATTCCCTTGCTGCTGGTTGGCGTGGTGCCCTTGTTGACTGGGGATGCAGCCCAGGCCAACTTCCTGCCGCTGTATCCCCTGGCCCATGACGCAGCCGGGCTAGTGATCGACGGCCCTTGGGACATTTCCGGCTGGTCACTGATGGCCGGTGGCCTGTTCATGGCTGCGTGGTCGACCTACGGCTTTGAAACCGCTGTGTGTTACACCCGGGAATTCAAGGACCCCAAGCGTGACACCTTCAAGGCGATCTTCTATGCCGGCCTGCTATGTATTCTGGTATTCACGCTGGTGCCGCTGGCATTTCAGGGCAGCCTGGGCCTTGGTCAGTTGGTGACACCGGCGGTGCTGGACGCCAGCGGCGTAGTGGTTACGCCTGCGGTCTACAGCGGTCTGTTGTCGCCGGCAATCTACAGTGGCATGGGCGTCGGCCAGGTCATGGCGGACAGCATCGGCGGCGGCAAGCTGGTGGCCAACATCGTGCTGATCATGCTGATCCTCGCTACGCTGCTGGCGATCATGACCTCAATGTCCGGCTCCTCGCGCACCCTGTATCAGGCGTCCGTGGATGGCTGGTTGCCGAAATACCTGGGCCGCACCAACGAACACGGCGCGCCCACTGCAGCCATGTGGACCGACCTGTCATTCAACCTGCTGCTGTTGCTGATGTCCGACTATGTATTCGTGCTCGCCGCGTCCAACGTCAGCTACATCATCTTCAACTTCCTCAACCTCAACGCCGGCTGGATCCATCGACTGGACCGCCCCGACTGGGTGCGCCCGTACAAGGCTCCGACCATCCTCCTGGCGGCCGGTGGCGTACTGAGCTTCGTCAATCTGGCGTGCATGGGGCTGGGGGCCGATATCTGGGGCGCAGGGACTCTGGTGACCGGTCTGTTGCTGGCGTTGTTGATCATCCCGGTGTTCTGCTATCGCCATTATGTACAGGACAAAGGGCGCTTCCCCGAAGCCATGCTCAGTGACCTGTACGTGGAGTCCGGTGCAGAGCTGAAACGCGCCGGCTGGTTACCCTATGCCACCCTGATCGCCGGTGTGCTGGTGGTGTACGCTTGCCACCGACTGGTAACCTGAGCCCTTGGTTTCATGTTTCTAATGGACCATCGAGGCACCTCGGCGCCTCGATGATCGCCTCGATGCTCTTTCAATGACGACGGTGACTGATTTGATCAGCAGTACCTCTCCACTCGCCCGCGATATCGACGGCAAAGCCATCGCGGCCCAGGTCCTGGAAGAAGTTCGCGAAGACCTTCTGGTCCTGGCCGGGCAGCAGATTTATCCCGCCCTGGCAGTCCTGCTCATCGGCGACGACCCGGCCAGCCATGTCTACGTGCGCAATAAACTGCTGCGGGCCGAGGAAGTCGGAATCCGCTCCCTTGAATACCGCCTGGCGGAAACCGCCAGCCAGACACACGTGCTGGAGCTGATTGCGCAACTGAACGCCGACACCGCGGTGAACGGCATCCTGGTGCAATTGCCATTGCCGGCCCATATCGACGAACAGGCGGTGATTCATGCCATCGACCCGATCAAGGACGTGGACGGTTTTCATCGAGAGAACGTCGGCGGGCTGGTGCAAGGCATCGAGGTCCTGACCCCCTGCACGCCCAGCGGCTGCATGCGCCTGCTGCACGAGACCTGCGGTGACTTGAGCGGCTTGCACGCGGTGGTCATCGGTCGTTCGAATATTGTCGGAAAGCCCATGGCGACCTTGCTGTTGCAGGCCAACTGCTCGGTCAGCGTGGTGCATTCGCGCAGTGTCGATGCCCCGGCACTGTGCCGGCTGGCGGATATTGTCGTTGCGGCGGTGGGCCGTCCCCAGTTGATCGACGCCAGCTGGCTCAAGCCCGGTGCGGTGGTGATCGATGTCGGCATCAATCGCATTGTCAGCGAGTCCGGCAGCCGTCTGGTAGGCGATGTCGACTACGTCAGCGCGCGCACCGTCGCCAGTGCAATCACCCCGGTTCCCGGTGGTGTCGGGCCGATGACCATTGCTTATCTGCTGAAGAACACCCTGATCGCCAGCCAGTTGCAACGTGCCGCCCAGGGCCGCGAACGACAGTCGATCAGCGATTCAGCGTTGAGCTGAGCACAACGCACACGGCCCACTCGAAGGTGGGCCGTGTCGATCAACAACAGCGATTAGTGGTTGTAGGCACTCTCATTATGCTCGGCCAGATCCAGGCCCATGTCTTCCACCGACTCATCGGCGCGCAAGCCGACCAAAGCGTTGACCACTTTGAGAATGATCCAGCTGATGACAAAGCAATACACCGTCGTCAGCAGTACACCCTTGATTTGCGCCATGACCTGAGCGCCCATGGTCACGCCTTCCACCAACCCGCCCAGGGACGGTACGCAGAACACCCCGGTCAACACCGCGCCTATCATCCCGCCGATGCCGTGCAAGCCGAAAACGTCGAGGCTGTCGTCATAACCGAAGCGGCGTTTCAGGACGGTGACGCTCAAGTAGCAGAACACCCCGCACAGCAGACCGATGGCCAGTGCGCCACCGACGCCCACATACGCGCACGCCGGGGTGATGCCGACCAGACCGGCCAAGGCACCGCTGGCCAGGCCCAGTGCGCTGGGTTTGCCGACCTTGAACCACTCGGTGAACATCCAGCCGAGAATCCCGGCGCAGGCGCCCAATTGGGTGTTGAGCATGACGATACCGGAGGTGCCATTGAGACCGCCGCCGGAGCCGATATTGAAGCCAAACCAGCCGACCCAGAGCATGGCCGCGCCGGCCATGGTCAGGCTCAGGTTATGGGCTGGCATCGGCGCATTCTGATAGCCCTTGCGCTTGCCAAGGATCAGGCACGCGGCCAGCGCGGCGACACCGGCATTGATATGCACCGCGGTGCCGCCGGCAAAATCCAGCACGCCCCAGTTATGCATCAAGGCGCCCGAGCCGCCCCAGACCATGTGGGCCACCGGGGCATAAACCAGAGTGAACCACAGCGCCATGAACAACAGCGCCGCCGAGAACTTCATACGTTCGGCAAAGGCCCCGGCAATCAGCGCCGGAGTGATGATGGCAAAGGTCATCTGGAAGGTCACGAACACCCCTTCCGGAATATCGCCCACCAGGCTGGCGGGGGTCATGCCCGCCAGAAAGCCCCGGCTCAGCCCGCCGACAAAACTGTTGAAGGTCACCTGGCCCTCGACCATCCCGGTGGTGTCGACCACCATGCTGTAGCCATAGATCACCCACAGAACACCCACCAGGCCGGCGACGCCGAAGCACTGGGTAAACAACGAGAGCATGTTTTTTGCGCGGACCAGACCACCGTAAAACAACGCGAGGCCCGGCAGACACATGAACAGCACCAGCACCGCCGCCGTCACCATCCAGGCGGTGCTGCCGGTGTTCAAGGTCGGCGCGTCGGCCGCCTGCGCCAACGGCGCGAGCGTGCTGGCAGCCAATAAGACCAGAAGGGATTTGCCGAGAAGACGATTGACCATGTTCAAAGCTCCTGCAAAAGAATGGAAAGTGCCTGGCAGTGAGCAATGGTTATTTCATGGGCCTCTGGGCGGGCCCTTCTAACTGATCGTTCCCACGCTTGCGTGGGAACGAACGTCATCTCAGTAACCGGAACCTGAACCCGGAATCCAGCTGGTCCCCGCCAGCGGCACCCGGGCCATGGCGGCCGACTCCACGGTCAGTGCCACCAGATCCTCAGGATCGAGGTTGTGCAGGTGCGACTTGCCGCAGGCCCGGGCCATGGTCTGGGCTTCCAGCACCAGCACCCGCAGGTAGTTGGCCAAACGCCGACCGCCTTCCACCGGGTCGAGGCGCTTGGACAGTTCCGGGTCCTGAGTGGTGATCCCTGCCGGGTCTCGGCCATTCTGCCAGTCGTCGTAAAACCCGGCGGCCGAGCCGATTTTTTTCAGTTCCTCGTTCAGGCGTGGATGGTTGTCGCCCAGCGCGATCAGCGCCGCCGTACCGATAGCCACCGCATCCGCACCCAGCGCCATGGCCTTGGCCACGTCGGCGCCGTTGCGAATCCCGCCAGAAACAATCAGCTGCACCTTGCGATGCATGCCCATCTCTTGCAAAGCCTGTACCGCCTGCGGGATGGCCGACAGAATCGGGATCCCCACGTGTTCGATAAACACTTCCTGGGTCGCCGCAGTGCCACCTTGCATGCCGTCGAGCACAATCACGTCGGCTCCGGCCTTCACCGCCAGCTTGACGTCGTAGTACGGCCGGCTTGCGCCAATTTTCACGTAGATCGGTTTTTCCCAATCAGTGATTTCGCGGATCTCGGCAATCTTGATTGCCAGGTCATCCGGCCCGGTCCAGTCCGGGTGACGGCAAGCGCTACGCTGGTCGACACCGATCGGCAAGGTGCGCATACCGGCCACCCGCTCGGTGACTTTCATACCCAGCAACATGCCGCCGCCACCGGGTTTGGCGCCCTGCCCCAAGACAATTTCAATGGCATCGGCCTTGCGCAGGTCATCCGGGTTCATGCCGTAGCGCGACGGTAGGTACTGATAGACCAGATGCTGGGACTGGCCACGTTCTTCCGGGGTCATGCCGCCGTCACCGGTGGTGGTGCTGGTGCCGGCGATGGTCGCGCCACGGCCCAGGGCTTCCTTGGCATTGGCCGACAAGGCACCGAAGCTCATGCCGGCGATGGTCACCGGAATCTTCAAGTGGATCGGCTTCTTGGCAAAGCGGTTGCCAAGGATTACATCGGTGCCGCACTTCTCCCGATAGCCTTCGAGCGGGTAGCGCGAAACGCTGGCGCCGAGCAGCAACAAGTCATCGAAATGCGGCAACTTGCGTTTAGTGCCGCCGCCGCGAATGTCGTAGATGCCGGTCTCGGCAGCACGCTGGATTTCCTGGATAGTCAGGCGGTCGAAGGTGGCTGACTCGCGCAGCACTGGAGGGGCTGCTTTTTGGCTAATAGGGTCGCTCATATCTGTTCTCCTCGCGCGGATCAGTACGCGGACGCGTTATCGACTTTGAAGTTGTACAGCTGACGGGCCGAGCCGTAGCGCTTGAAGTCAGCCGCCTTGTAATCGAAACCGGCACGGTTCAGCAGGCCTTGCAGCTCTTCCAGATGCTCGGCGCGCATCTCTTTCTCGATGCAGTCCGAGCCCAGGGACTCGACGGTGCCCCGCACGTAGATGTGGGTCTCGTACAACGAATCGCCCAGCGCATCGCCGGCGTCGCCGCAAACAACCAAACGCCCGGCCTGGCCCATGAAACAGCTCATGTGACCAATGCTGCCGCCGACCACAATGTCGATGCCCTTCATGGAAATCCCGCAACGCGCCCCGGCGTCGCCTTCAATCACCAGCAAGCCGCCATGGGCCGTGGCACCGGCCGCCTGAGAGGCGCTGCCTTTGACCCGGACATAGCCGGACATCATGTTCTCGGCGCAACCGACGCCGACGTTGCCGTGGACGGTGATCGAGGCCTTCTGATTCATGCCGGCGCAGTAGTAACCGGCGTGGCCCTGAATATCGATGGACACCGCTTCATTCACCCCGACAGCAAGGTTGTGCTTGCCATTGGAGTGGGTCACCACCCACTCGCGGTCCTGAACGTTGTTGACCTGGTCATGCAGCGCCTGGTTGAGGTCGCGCACCGAGGCAGTGGAAAGATCGATGGTTTTCATGTGTGCGCTCCTTAAGCTGACTCGCGTTCCCAGATGTACAGGGTGGCCGGTGCCGGCTCCCAGATCCTGGCGTGTTCAATCCCCGGCAGGCTCGACAGCGCCTGGTATTCGGAAGCCATGGCGACGTAGTCATCGGTCTCGGCAAGGATCGCCGGCTTGCAGGCGACCGGGTCGCGGATCACCGCAAAACCGTTGCGGGTGCCGATGGCGAAGGTGAAGAAACCGTCCAGATCCTCCAGCGAATGATCCAGCGCCTCTTTCAGCGAGTCGCCCTGCTGCAGGCGCCAGGTCAGATAGCCGGCGGCCACTTCGGTGTCGTTGTCGGTCTCAAAATGAATGCCTTCACGCTTGAGCTCCTGACGCAGGCGGAAGTGGTTGGACAGCGAGCCGTTGTGCACCAGGCACAGGTCGGCGCCGGTGGAAAACGGGTGGCTGCCTTCCATGGTCACCGCGCTTTCGGTGGCCATCCGGGTGTGGCCGATGATGTGGCTGCCCTTCATCCCGGCCAGGCCGAAACGTTGGGAAATTTCCTGGGGCAAGCCCATGCCCTTGAGGATTTCGATGCTCTGGCCGGCGCTCATGATGCGCACGCTCGGCGCCAGTTCAGCCAGGGCCTGACGCACCGGGGCTTCCTCGGCATTGACCTTGAGCACCGCAGCGCTGGCGTTCTGAAACCAGTCCAGAGAACAGCCGAGGCGCCCTTCCAGTTCACCCATCAGGGCTTTCCAGTCGAAGCCTTCGGTGGTCGCCTGCAGAGTCAGCTTGACCCAGCCTTCCGCCACTTCATCACCGTAGATGGCGAAGCCGGCACTGTCCGGGCCACGATCGGTCATGGCCTGCAACATCGGTTCAAACAGCTTGCCCAGCTGGGATTCCAGCTGCGAATTTTTCAGGTAAAGACCTACGATTCCACACATATCAAGTCTCCTTCGGAGGCAGTGAACGCCCGACGCCGTGCCGAGTGCCCGAATGGTTGTCAAAGTGCACAGTCAGAAAAATTCGGTGTAGCGCTGGATCTCCCAATCGGAGACGTGGCGGCTGTACTCCACCCATTCCATGCGCTTGAGCTTGATGAACTCGCCAACGATCTGCGGGCCCAGCACCTCGGCGAAGAGCGGGTCGGCTTCCAGGGCGTCGCAGGCTTCCTTGAGGGATTGCGGCAGGGTCTTGATGCCCCGTGCGGCGATCTGCTCCAGGCTCAGGCTGTAGAGGTTTTCGTTGCAGACGTGGTCGATTTCCAGCTGACGGTCGATGCCGTCCAGGCCGGCGGCGATGATCGCGGCGCTGACCAGGTAGGGATTGCAACCGGCGTCCGGCAGACGGAATTCGAGGCGGCCGTATGGCACCCGAACCATTGCTGAGCGGTTGTTGGCGCCGAAGGCAATAAAGGCTGGCGCCCAGGTCGCGCCGGACAACGAGTTGCCGACCACCAGACGCTTGTAGGAGTTGACCGTCGGCGCGGCGAAGGCACAGAGCGCCGGGCCATGGGCGAGCAAACCGGCAGCGAAGTGATAGGCCAGTTTCGACAGGCCCATGCCGCTCGGGTCGCTGGCGTCATGGAACAGATTCTTGTTGTCGGCGCTGCTGATCGACAGGTGAAAGTGCATGCCGTTACCAGCGCGCTTGGGATCCGGCTTGGGCATGAACGAACAGATCATCCCCAGGTCATTGGCGATCTCGCCGGCGGCCATGCGGAAGAAGGTGAAGCGATCCGCTGAGGTCATGGCATCGCTGTAGGTGTAGTTGATTTCGAACTGGCCGTTGGCGTCCTCGTGGTCGATTTGATAGACCTCGAAATCCACCTGCTGCAAGGCCTCGGTCAAACGTTCGAGGAACACCCGGGAACGGGACAGGCCCTTGTAGTCATAACAAGGCTTGTCGAGGTTGTCGCTAGGGTCGACCAGCTGCAGCTTGCCGCTCTCATCGCGACGCATCAGGTTGAATTCCGGCTCCAGACCGGTGTTGAGGGTCCAGCCCTTTTCCTCCAGGCGCCGCACCTGCTGTTGCAGCACATAACGGCTGTCATACGGATGGGGCTTGCCATCAACGTGACCGATGCACACCACCCGCCCATAACCCGGCTGCCAGGGCACCGGAGTCAGGGTCGACAAGTCGCCGCGGGCCATGAAGTCCGGGCCATGGGGCTCCATCCCCATGCCGCTGATCGCGAAGCCGGCAAAACCTGCACCCTCCTCGGCCACCACCTTGAGCCCACAGATCGGCACCGACTTGGTTTTTGCCGCACCGTGAATATCGACAAACTGCGCAAGCACGTACTTGATCCCGTGCTTGTCGATGATGCGCTGGGTTTCTGCTGGCAACATTGCTCGTCACTCCTCGCGAAAGGCAAAACAATTGTGGGTAGGCCTTACTTTCTTTTTATTCCTAAAAAGAAAGTAAGTTTCCCAATAGGAATGCAAAGCCCTTGCCAGATTCGCGAGTGAAACGTCGATGCGCCGCAAAAGGCGCTTTTGTGCTGTATATATGGGAAAATTCTTTTCCCTGTGGGAATACTGCCTGATACCTGCGAGCCAAGACTCGTGATTTGCACTTTCTCAGTGCGAAACTAATATTACTGAACAGAAACTGTGCAGGACCTGATGACTATGTCGACCGAAACCGCCCCGCGCCTCAAGCTTGAGCAATACCTGGGAATGCAGATCAAGCGTCAGCGCCAGGCCCAGGATCTGAAACTGTCCGACGTCGCCAAGATTGCCGATATCAGCCAGGGCATGTTGAGCAAGATCGAAAACGCCCAGGTCTCCACCAGCCTCGATACGCTGAGCCGTTTGTGCGACGTGCTCGGCTTGCCACTGTCCAAGTTGTTCAGCGAATACGACCAGCAAGGCGGCAGCGCGCTGCTGGTCAAGGCCGACCAGGGCATGGAAGTGGTGCGCCGCGGCACCGAGAAAGGTCATACCTACCATTTGCTCAACCACACCCGTGGGCCGAAGAAGAGCTTCGAGGCCTACATGGTCAGCATGGATGATGCCAGCGAGGAGTTTCCAACCTTCTCCCACCCAGGCACCGAATTCCTCCACCTGCTCGAAGGTGAATTGATCTATCGCCACGGCAACCAGCTGTACCGCATGGAGGCCGGTGATAGCCTGACGTTCGAAGGGGAAATCCCCCACGGCCCCGAGCAACTGGTGCAAGTGCCGATCCGTCTGTTGTCGATCATGAATTACGGCAACGACAAAGAATAACGCCCCGCCTCCTCCCGCTTTGCCCCTGCCTTGAGGCCGACCCCGTCGGCCTCAAGTTATTTCCTGCCAGTTAAAAAACTTTCACAAAATATCTGGACGCGGCGCGGGCATTCCCCTATAAAGCCAACTTCAGGAATATTTTATTCCCAACAAGAAAAATCGCTCATGGATGAGACCGCTGTCCGCTGATGTTTTTTTCGCCCTGCGATGAGCTGCCGCCATCTTCCCGAGGACGTGTCATGCAACACGAAAAAAACCATTTCATTATCAAAATCACCTGTCCCGCGGTGTCCGGCATTGTCGCCGCCGTCACCACGTACCTGGCGGACAACGGTTGCTACATCGGGGAGATGGCGCAATTCGACGACGACTTCAGCGGCCAATTCTTCATGCGCGCGGTATTCCGTTTCAACGACGGCCATTTGGGTGACATTCAACAACTCAAAGCCGGCTTCAGTGACGTCGCCAGCGCGTTCGACATGAGCTGGGAGCTGCACGACACCCGCGAGCCGATGCGCGTGTTGCTGATGGTCAGCAAGTTCGACCACTGCCTGACCGACCTGCTGTACCGCTACCACAAGGGCGAGATGGACATGACCATCACCGCCATCGTTTCCAATCACCTTGACCTGCGCCCCATGGCCGAACGCGAGGGCATCCGCTTCATCTACCTGCCGGTGAACAAAGACACCAAGGCCCGGCAGGAAGCCGAGTTGATGAAGATCGTCGACGACACCGGCACCGAACTGGTGGTCCTGGCGCGCTACATGCAGATCCTCTCCGATGACCTGTGCAAGCAACTCTCGGGCCGGGCGATCAACATCCACCACTCTTTCCTCCCTGGCTTCAAGGGCGCCAAGCCTTATCACCAGGCCTACCAGCGCGGCGTGAAGCTGATCGGCGCCACCGCCCACTACGTCACCAGCGACCTCGACGAGGGGCCGATCATCGAGCAGGAAGTGCAGCGTGTCGACCACGTCTACCTGCCCGACGACCTGGTGGCCACCGGTCGCGACACCGAAACCGTGGCCCTGTCCAAGGCGGTCAAGTACCACCTGGAACACCGGGTTTTCCTCAACCAGGACAGAACGGTGATCTTCCGGTGAACGCGCCCAGACTGATTGACGGCAAAGCCGCCGCTGCCCGCGTGCTGGAACAGGTCCGCGAGGACGTGGCGAACCTGCGCGAGCGTGACATTCAACCGGCCCTGGCGGTGATTCTGGTGGGCAGCGACCCGGCCAGCCAAGTCTACGTGCGCAACAAAATCCTGCGCGCCGAAGAGGTGGGTATCCGCTCGCTGGAACATCGGCTGTCCACGGACACCAGCACTGAACAGTTACTCATTCTTATCGCCCGATTGAATGCAGATCGCTCGATCCACGGCATTCTTCTGCAGCTGCCGCTGCCTTCGCATATCGATGAATTACGCGCACTGGAGGCTATCGCTCCGGACAAGGACGTCGACGGTTTTCACAGTCAGAACGTCGGTGGCCTCAGCCAGGGTCGCGAGGTGCTCGCGCCCTGCACCCCCAGCGGCTGCCTGTACTTGCTGGAACAAACCTGCGGCGATCTGCGGGGCAAGCACGCGGTGGTGATCGGCCGCTCGAACATCGTCGGTAAACCCATGGCGGCATTGTTGTTGCAGGCCGACTGCTCGGTGACCGTGCTGCACTCGCGCAGCCTCGATGCGCAAGCCTTGTGCCGTCAGGCGGATATCGTCATCGCCGCCGTGGGCCGACCACGGCTGATCGACGCCAACTGGCTCAAGCCCGGCGTGGTGGTGATCGACGTCGGTATCAACCGCATCGACGATCAGGGTCGCAGCCGGCTGGTGGGCGACGTCGACTTCGACAGCGCGCTGCCCCAAGTCGCAGCCATCACCCCGGTACCCGGCGGTGTCGGGCCGATGACCATCGCCTTTCTGATGAAAAACACCGTGACCGCGGCCCTTATGCAACACCAGGCCCAACGCAGCCAATCGGAGGCCGTATGCCATTCAATCTATTGAAGTACGGGCTGAGTTCGGAGTACCCGGTGGAGGTGGATTTGCCGCCGCCCCGGGAACTCAAACCGAGCTATGACGTGGTAATCATCGGTGCCGGCGGCCATGGTCTCGCCACCGCTTATTACCTGGCCAAGTATCACGGCATCAGCAATATTGCGGTGCTGGAAAAATCCTACCTAGGCGGCGGCAATACCGCGCGCAACACTGCGGTGATCCGCTCCAACTACCTGACCAGCGAAGGTGTGCGCTTTTATGCCGAGTCGGTGCGGATGTTCCAGTCGCTGTCCAACGAATTCGACTTCAACATCATGTACTCCGAGCGCGGCCAGCTGACCCTGGCCCACACCGATGCCACCGTGCGTTCATTCCGCCAGCGCGCCGAGGTCAACAAACACTTCGGCGGACGCACCGAGATGATCGACCGCCAGCAGATTCGCGAACTGGTGCCCAGCCTCAATCTCGACCCCGGGCACTTGCCGGTACTCGCTGGTCTCTGGCATATCGACGGTGCCACCGCACGCCACGACGCAGTGGCCTGGGGCTACGCCAAGCAGGCGGCCAAACGCGGCGTGGAAATCCACCAGCTCACCGAAGTCCAGGACCTGGTGATCGAGAACGGCGCCATCACCGCGGTCAAGACCAATCGCGGCACCATAAAATGCGGTTGCGCAGTGCAGGCGATTGCCGGGCACAGCTCCTTGCTGATGGCCAAGGCCGGGATCCGTTCGCCGATCCAGACCTTCCCCCTGCAAGCGATGGTCACCCAGCCGTTCAAACCTTTTCTCGATCCGCTGGTGAGCTCCTCGGCCCTGCACTGCTACGTGCAGCAGACCAGCCGGGGCGAAGTGGTGTTCGGCGGTGGCTCCGACCCCTATCCGCTGTTCAATACGCGCTCAACGCTCGATTTGAAGGAAAGCCTGCTGGCCCACGCCATCGAGATGTTCCCGTTCCTGGCCAGCGCCAAGCTGATGCGCCAATGGGCCGGTATCACCGACATGACCCCGGACTACAGCCCGATCATGGGCCTGTCGCCAGTGAAGAATTACTACCTCGACGCTGGTTGGGGCACCTGGGGCTTCAAGGCCACGCCGATCTGCGGCAAGACCATGGCCGAGCTGGTCGCCAGCGGCGGCAAGGTGCCGGAGCTGATCAAGCCCTTCGGCCTCGAGCGCTTCTCAACCTTCCAGCAAGTCAACGAAATGGGCGCCACAGCGGCCAGTCACTGACGGAGAGCGGACTATGAAAATCATGAATTGCCCGCTCAACGGGCCACGCAATATCAGCGAGTTCACCTATGGCGGTGAGTTCAAGCCCATGCCCGATCCGGTGACGTGCAGCGACGCCGAATGGGCCGACTACGTGTTCAACACCGACAACCTCGCCGGCGTGGTGCGCGAGTGGTGGATGCACACGCCGTCCAGTTACTGGTTTCTGGCGGAGCGTCACACCGTCAGTGATGAAATCCTGCGCACCTTCGACCCCAAAGAACTGTTCAGCACCCGTGTCGAGTTCAGCGCAATTGCCAAGGAGATCGCAGGATGAACCGCCTCCCCGCCCCCATGGGCTTGCTGATTAACCGCGATCAGCTACTGGATTTCAGTTTCGACGGCCAGCGCTATCAAGGCTTGCAAGGCGACAGCATCGCCAGCGCCCTGTTGGCCAACGGGCGTTTCCTGATTTCCCGCTCGTTCAAATACCACCGCCCGCGTGGCCCGTTGACCATGGCCGGTCAGGACGCCAACAGTCTGGTGCAACTGCCCGAAGAACCTAACGTCCTGGCCGATGCACACGCTTTGTCCGCCGGTTTGCAGGTCACGGCGCAGAACGTCAATGGCTCGCTAGACAACGACCGCGATGCTTACCTGGGCAAGTTTTCCAAATTCATGCCGGTGGGTTTCTACTACCGCTCGTTCTACAAGCCCAAGGGCATGTGGAAGGTCTGGGAGCCGATCATTCGCAAGAAGGCCGGCCTCGGTGTGCTCGACCTGACTTTCAAACCCGAGTATTACGACAAGGCTTATCTGTTCACCGATCTGGCGGTGATCGGCGCCGGGCCCGCCGGCCTGCACGCGGCCCTCACCGCAGCGAATGCCGGAGCCAAGGTTCTGCTCATCGAGCAGCAGCCGATTCTCGGCGGCTCGCTGACCTATGCCCGCTTCGATATCGAAGGTAAAAGAGCAGAAACCCTGCGCCGCGAACTGCTCGCGGCGGTGCAACAGCACGCCAACATCCAGATCCTCACCGAGGCCACCTGCAACGCCTGGTTCACCGACAACTACCTGCCGGTGATTCAGGGCAAGCGCCTGTACAAGGTTCGTGCCCGCCAGTGCCTGGTGTGCAGCGGCTCCTTCGACCAGCCGGTGATCTTTCGCAACAACGACCTGCCGGGCGTGATGCTGACCAGCGCCGCGCAACGGCTGATGAAGCTGTATGCGGTCAAACCCGGTAAACGCGCCGTGGTGCTGACGGGCAACGATGATGGTTATCTCGCCGCCCTCGATCTGCATGATCAAGGTGTGGAAGTGGCCGCTCTGGTGGACCTGCGTAACGCGCCCGACAATACCGACCTGCTGGATGCCTTGGCGCAACGCAAAATCCCTTGTTTGAGCAACAGTACGGTGTACGAAGCCCTGCACGAAAAGGGGATGCGTCATGTCACTGGCGTCGACGTGCGCAAGATCACCGTACAGGGTCAGGTCGCCGACAGCGGGCACCACCTGGACTGCGACTTGCTGTGCATGTCCGCCGGTTACATGCCGGTCTATCAATTGCTGTGTCAGGCGGGCGGCAAACTGGCCTATGACGATCAGCGTGCCGAGTTCACCCTCAGCGGCCTGCCACAGAACCTCAATGTCGCAGGCTCGGTCAACGGTCGTCACCAGCTGGACAACGTGATCGCCAACGGCGTCAATGCCGGTGCCGACGCCGCGCTCGCACTTGGCCTTGAAGCCAGGGCTCAGCGGGCGCCGTTTGGACCAGAAGCCCGAGTCAACTTCAACTGGCCGATCTTCCCTCACCCCAAGGGCAAGGATTTCGTCGACTTTGACGAGGATCTGCAAGTCGCGGACATCGTCAACGCGACGAAAATCGGCTACCGCGACGTGCAACTGGTCAAGCGCTACTCCACCGTCGGCATGGGCCCATCTCAGGGCCGCCACTCGGCTTTGCCGACCGCGCGCCTGGTGGCCTGGGCGACCCAACGCAACATCAGCGAAACCGGGGTCACCACGGCGCGACCGCCCTTCGTCGCGGAGAAACTGGCCCATGTCGCCGGCCGCGCCTTCGACCCGTACCGGCAGACGCCGATGCATGCCCGCCACCTGCAAGCCGGCGCGAAGATGATGCCCGCCGGCATCTGGCAGCGCCCGGCCTACTACGGTAGCACCAAGGATCGCGAACGCTGCATGCAAGCCGAAGCCCTGCACGTGCGCAACAAGGTCGGTATCATCGACGTCTCGACTCTGGGCGGCCTGGATGTACGCGGCCCGGATGCCGCCGAGATGCTCAACCGGATGTACACCTTTGCCTTCCTCAAGCAACCGATCGGCCGTTCCCGTTATGCGCTGATGACCAACGAGCACGGGGTGGTGATCGACGACGGGGTCTGCGCGCGGTTTGCCGAGAATCACTTCTACGTCACTGCCACCACCAGCGGCGTCGACCGGATCTATCAGCAGATGCTCAAGTGGAACGCGCAATGGCGCCTGGACGTGGATGTCGCCAACGTCACCGCAGCCATTTGCGCGGTCAACGTCGCCGGCCCCGACTCGCGCAAGGTGCTGGAGAAAGTCTGCAGCGACCTCGATCTGAGCGCGGAAGGCTTCCCCTACCTGGGCGTACGCCAGGGCACAGTCGCCGGGATCGAGGCACGCTTGTTGCGGGTGGGTTTTGTCGGAGAGCTGGGGTATGAAATCCACGTGCCGGCGCGCCATGGCCTCAAGCTTTGGGATGCGCTGATTGAAGCCGGCAAGGCCCATGACATCCGCCCGTTCGGTGTCGAAACCCAGCGCCTGCTGCGTCTGGAAAAAGGCCATGTGATCATCAGTCAGGACACCGACGGCATGACCCACCCGGCGGAAATCGACATGGGCTGGGCGGTCAGTCGCAACAAGCCGTTCTTCGTCGGCCGCCGTTCGGTGGACATCCTCGAAGCCCAGCCACTGAAACGCAAACTGGTGGGATTCACCCTGCCCAAAGGCAGCCCGCAGCCCCTTGAAGGACACTTGGTGCTCAACGGCCCGGACATCAGCGGCAGCGTCACCTCCTGCGAGTATTCCGCAACCCTTGGCAAGATCATCGGCCTGGCCTACGCCGGCATCGACCAGAGTAGCCCCGGCCAGCAGATTCCGATCCGCGTCGAAGGCGGCATCCTGCTCCAGGCCGAGGTGGTGAAATTGCCTTTCTTCGATCCCGACAACCAACGCCAGGAGCTTTAAGCCATGACCAGCCTGAACGAACAACACCCCATTGGCCAACCTGCCCTGGCACCTTTTCCGGGCTGCAGTCTGATGGATCTGACCGACCTGCCTCGGGTCGGGTTTCGCGGCGCACACAGCGCCGAATACCTGCGGGGGCGCAACTTCGTCCTGCCGGATGCGCCCAACCGCGCCGTGACTCACGCCGATGGCAGTCAGGTGGCGCGTCTGTCCCAGACCGAGTACCTGCTGCTGGGCAGCCCCCAGGATCAGGGCGAGCGTATTGCAGACGAAGAGACCCGTTGGGAGTTGGACCATAAGGCCAACTACCTGCTGCCACGCCAGGACAGTCATGCCTGCTTTCAGCTCAGTGGCGAACACCTCACGCAAGTTATGGCCAAACTCTGCGGAGTCGACCTCAGCGCCGAAGCTTTCGGCCCGGGTGCGGTGGCACAAACCTCGGCGGCGCGAATCAATGTGATAGTGATCAATTCCAGCACCGCTCAACTACCGAGTTTGCACATCCTCTGTGATCGGGCATCGAAGACCTATTTTCGTGGGGCCTTGCTGGATGCAATGCAGGAGTTTTCCGGGCTGGCAACGGAGGGGACAACACTCTGACGCTGGCAGAAACAGGGCGAGCCAGCAGCAGGTCAGGCTCGTTTGGATGGATGAGATTGGAACGGTTTCCAGTAAGGCGGCACCACCAAACTGCGATCTACCAAGCCCCGGATTTATGTACTAATAAACCGTGGTTGGCGGTAGTTTCGAGTGGAACTCACCATTTGTCCCGTCCTGAAACAGGTGTAAACCTTATTCAGGACGGGAAACAGTGATGAAAAGTCGCATATTGTGAGTAGACGTCTGAATGTCACTCCGAAAGCAGCCTGTGTTCGTCTGCTTTCAACATGGAGAGCGAAGGCCCGATCACCGGTGCCGAGTGAGGCAAGCTAGTTCAACAAGCCTGGAGTTGACGGCCCCCGCCAAGGAGCGCGAAGAGTTGCTGCGCCTGGCCAGCCCTTACAAAGCGACCACGCGCCGCTGGACGAAACGATCGACATATTCGTCGGCGGGCGAATGTAGGATCTCCTTCGGCGTCCCGACCTGAATCAACTTGCCGTCCTTGAGAATCGCGATGCGATTGCCGATCCGCACCGCCTCATCCAAGTCATGGGTAATAAACACGATGGTCTTGTGCAGCGTCTTCTGCAGCTCCAGCAACTGATCCTGCATCTCGGCCCGGATCAACGGGTCGAGGGCACTGAAGGCTTCGTCCATCAGGATAATGTCAGTGTCCGCCGCCAAGGCTCGGGCCAGGCCCACACGCTGGCGCATACCGCCCGACAGCTGGTGCGGATACTTGTTCTCATAGCCCTTCAGGCCCACGGTATTGATCCAGTGCAAGGCGCGCTCGGCGCACACTTGCTTGGTTTCACCACGCACTTTCAGGCCGTAGGCGACGTTGTCCAGCACGCTTTTGTGCGGCAGCAGGCCGAAGCTCTGGAACACCATACTGATCTTGTGCCGACGAAACTCGCGCAACGCCTCCATGTCGTGCTGGAGAATGTCCACGCCGTCCACCAGTATCGCGCCGCTGGTCGGGTCGATCAGGCGGTTAAAGTGCCGCACCAGGGTCGACTTCCCCGAACCGGACAGCCCCATGATCACAAAGATCTCGCCGCTACCAATGGACAGCGACAGGTCGTTGACCCCGACCACGCAGCCGGTTTCGGCCAGGACCTGATCCTTGGTCTTCTTCTGGCGAATCATGTTCAGTGCATCTTCAGTGCGGGCACCGTAGATCTTGAAGACGTTTTTGACTTCGATCTTGTTCATCCGTGCCATGCTCATTTGCTCACCTCATGCCGTGGCCGACCATAGGCCTGGGTAATGCGGTCAATCACCACCGCGAGAATCACGATCGCCAGGCCCGCTTCCAGGCCGCGTCCGACGTTGAGGGTTTGAATCCCAACAAGCACATCCTCACCCAAACCACGGGCACCGATCATCGAGGCGATCACCACCATCGACAAGGCCATCATGGTGGTCTGGTTGATCCCGGCCATGATGCTCGGCAGGGCCAGCGGCAGTTGCACGCCGAACAGTTGCTGCCAACGGTTGGCGCCAAAGGCATTGATCGCCTCCATGACCTCTCCATCTACCTGGCGGATACCCAGGTCGGTCAGACGGATCAGCGGCGGAGCGGCGTAGATGACCGTGGCGAAGATCGCCGGCACCTTGCCCAGGCCGAACAGCATCAGCACCGGAATCAGGTACACGAAGCTGGGCATGGTCTGCATGATGTCCAGCAGTGGCATCAGTACCGAACGCAGGCGATCGCTGCGCGCCGAGAGAATGCCCAGCGGAATGCCGATCAGTACCGAAATAAGCGTCGCCACCAGCATCAGGGCGAGGGTTTGCATGAGTTTGTCCCACAGGCCCACGGCCCCCACCAAAAACAGCAGGCCGACGATAACGGTTGTGGTGACCAGCTTGCGGGTGGCGTGCCAGGCAATACCGCCGACGATCACCAACATCAACCACCAGGGCGTTGCGCGGAGCAGGCCCTCGAGGTTGACGATGGCCCACAGCAGGGTGTCGGAGATCTGCCGGAACACATCGCCGTAGTTGGTCACCAGTGCATCAACCCAACTGTTGACCCAGTCGGCGATGGAAAATGTGAAACGCTCGGGAAACATTGGAACCCTCGATCAAGTGGTTGAGGCAAACTTCCCGGCCAGCCTCTCGGTTAGCCGGGAGGTTGTCGACCTACAGAGCCGCGTTGATTTTCTTGGCCGCGTCAGCGCTGACCCAAGCCTGCCAGACCTCCGGGTGCTCCTTGAAGAAGATCTTCGCCAGTTTGGGCGAGTCGATATGCTCCTTGCTCATTCGGGCCAGGTTCTGGTTCAGCAGGTCGATCGGCAGATTGACCTTCTCCAGCACCGCGACCAGTTCTGGCGCCTGCTCATGGAAGGCCTTGGAAAGCCCCACCTGGATGCTGATCTTCTTGTCGATACCCGGCTT
The DNA here is from genome assembly GCF_058802345.1 of Pseudomonas sp. GW822-FHT02D10. Classification (NCBI taxonomy): domain Bacteria; kingdom Pseudomonadati; phylum Pseudomonadota; class Gammaproteobacteria; order Pseudomonadales; family Pseudomonadaceae; genus Pseudomonas; species Pseudomonas sp. GW822-FHT02D10. The sequence goes on along the minus strand of NZ_JBXAOB010000005.1, from coordinate 110,460 downwards.
CTCTTCCAGCTTGACCAGATCGACTTGACCCATCAACGGCGTCGGCGACCAGTAGTAGAACAGGATCGGCTCGCCACGCTTGTAGCTCGACAGTACGGCGGCATCCAGGGCCGGGCCGGTACCTGGACGGAAGTTGGTGTAGCTCGCTTCGAGACCGTAACTTTTCAGCATCTCGCTGTTTTCCAGCTCGCAGGTCCAGCCGGCCGGGCAGTTGTAGAAACGGCCCTTGCCCGGCTCCTCCGCATCCTTGAACAGTCCGGCGTAGCGGCTCAGATCGGCGATGTTCTTCAGCTCGGGCGCCTTGGATTTGAGGTTGCGCTTGGCATCCCCTTCGACCACATAACGCGGCACGTACCAGCCTTCGGTGGCGCCAATGATCGGTGCGCCGACACCCAGGACCTTGCCGCTTTTCGCCGCTTTGTTCCAGACGTCGCTGCGACCGATCCATTCTTCGGCCAACACTTGAATGTCGTTGCTGCTCAAGGCGTTCTCCATAGCGATGGAGTTACCCGGCAAGGTGTCGATTGCGCAGCCGTAACCGTCCTTGAGGACGATCTGCAACACCTCGGTGAGCAACATGCCGCTCTCCCAGTTGAGCCCGGCGAATTTCACCGGTTTACCCGACTCGCACCAACTGGCGGCCTGGCTCGCAGCACTACCGGCCAACAGGCCGAGGGAAATCAGTGTGGCGGTAAGGTTTTTTTTGATTTTCACAATCGCACGCTCCAACACAGTGAACAGGATTATGGCAGTGCAAGTGTTCGCCACCTCAGTGGCGAACATCTGTCATCAACGTGAAGCTCAAACTCCTTGATGTATCGTCGGGAACCAATCTTCGCGCAGTCTCTGACCGGTCTGCATCGCATGCCCTGGATACGGTGGAGAGGTCCGTCCTGGACGCTCGAGGTAACGAATATCGTCGCCGAGCCAGCGCAGCGACAGCACCCTTCGACGCTGCGCCGAGGCATTGCCTCTGGCGCCATGTACCGTACGGAAATCAAACAGCACCGCATCGCCCGGTTGCATCTCCCACTCGAGTACCTGCAGGCCCTCTTCCGTATCCGGATCGGGCGCGTCGCGGTATCCGCCGGCGTCCCGGTAAAAATCGCTTTGATCGGCCCAGTGCACCGGTTTTATCCCTTTCTCCCAACGATGTGAGCCGGCAACCAGACGCAGTGTCGACTCACGCACCGGGTCCACGGGGATCCAGTAACTGACGCTCTGCTGTCCTTCGACAAAGTAGTAGGGGATGTCTTGATGCCAGGGCGTGGCTTTCTGCGCCCCCGGCTCCTTGACCAGCACGTGATCATGGAAGAACTGTGCCGATTTCGACCGCATGACGGCGGCTGCAACGGACGCCGCAGGTGACTCCTCAACCATTGCGCGAAACTCCGGGATTCGCTGCCAGTTGCAATAGTCATCGAAAAAACCGCCGGGTTTGTCATCCTTCTCGACGTAGCGACTGGCATAAACGCCCGGCTCGGCCAGGTTGCGTTCAATGCCGGCGGCAATCGTCTCGATCCAATCAGTGAAAATACCGCGCAGGCAAACCGCACCATCGCGCTGGAACGCTTCGATATCTTTTTCGTCAAGGGTGAATGCGCTGTGTGCCATGACCTGAAACTCCTTGAAGGAGGAAATAAATGTGGGCGCTGGACAAATATTTCACGGCACACAACAATGATAAAATAATAAGTATTGATGTATCACCAAAGAAAAACTTATGAAGTTCACCCTACGACAACTCCGTTACGCACTCGCTGCGGCCAAGCACGGCAATCTCACGCTGGCGGCCGAGGAGTTGCACGTTTCCCAGCCCTCGATCTCCACGGCTATTACCGAACTGGAGGTGCTATTCGGCCAACCGCTGTTTGTTCGCCAACGCGGGCTCGGCGTGTCCGTCACCCCCTTCGGCCGCACGGTGATGGCCCAGGCAAAACGCGTCCTGGCCGAAGCGCGAAGCTTTGCGGATATCGGCAGCAATAGCAGCGACTTTGCCGGGGAACTGGTGCTGGGTTGTTACGCGGACCTGGCGCCGTACTGCCTGCCGCAGATCCTGAGACACCTCCAACGCGACTATCCTCAGGTCACTGTCGATATGCGCGAAGGCAGCTTCGAATATCTGGGCAAGCGCCTTGCCGAAGGCGCCCTGGAGTTGGCGCTGACGTACGATCTCGGGTTGCCGGCCAACATGGAATGCGTAGAGCTGTGCCAGTTGACCGCCCATGCCCTGTTACCGGCCGATCACCCGCTGGCAAACGAGGCCCGTGTCAGTCTGGCGGCACTGAGCGAATGCAACCTGGTGGTGACGGATCAGATCCATAGCTGGCAGCATGTGCTGGATCTATTCAGCTTCCATGGACTCTCCCCCGCCAGCGTACAACGGACACACAGCTTCGAATTTCAACGCAGCCTGGTTGCCAACGGGTTCGGTGTGGCGCTGACCTATACCCGCCCCTATGGCGACCGTAGCTACGATGGTCAGCCCTTGGTCTGTCGCCCCATACGGGAAGAGCTGCCCGCCCAGCGCATTGTTCTGGCCTATGATCAGCGCTACCCGTTAACACCACCTGCCGAGGTGTTCAAAATGCAAGCGGTGGCCTGGTTCGCGGAACGACTACCGTTTGCGTCAAATTGAATATTGCGCAGGGCGCATCCGCATCCAGCGCTGCTCGTCCGGATAAAAACCGGACGAGCCATTGGCTCAATGCCTCGTTTTACGCTCCAGCAAACGCACACCGAGTGACAGCGGATAACACAGCGCAAAGTAAATGGCGCCCACGAGGATGTAGATCTCCAGCGGCATGAAGTACACGGAGCTCAAATCCTGGGCGCGCAACATCAGATCCGGCGCCGCGATCAGCGAAGCCACTGACGTATCTTTCAACAGAGAGATCGCGACGTTGCCGATCGGCGCCAGCACGATACGGATGGCCTGGGGCAACACGACCCAACGCAACACCTTGAGATGAGGCATACCAATCGCCTTCGCGGCTTCCACTTGCCCCTTGGGCACCGCCTCCAGACCCGAGCGATAAATCTCCGACAGGTAGGCGGCAGCATTCAGCCCCAACCCGATCATCGCTGCCTGGAACGAGCTGAACTGAACGCCGATTTCGGTCAGGCTGAAATAGACGATGAACAACTGCACCAGCGCCGGGGTGCCGCGAAAAACCTCGATGTAGATCAGCGCTGCGCGCCGCAATGCCCTATTGCTCGAGAGTCGCGCCAGCGCCACCAGCAGACCGACGATCAAGCCGATGACCAGCGCACCGAATGCCAATTGAAGAGTGGCCCAGGCCGCTGTAAGAAATTCGACATGGGTTGCTTCCCACAGGTCGCCATAGCCCATATCAATTCTCCTTGACGACTTTGAGTCGCCGTTCGGTCCGCGCTGCCCAATGGGACAGCACCAGGCTCAACACCAGGTAGATGATCGCCAACAGGAAATAGATCAAGTTGGTCTGGTAGGTTTCGCTGACCAGCATCCGCGCCTTGAAGGTCAGCTCCGGCACCGCCGCCGCCGACGCCAGGGACGTGTCCTTGAGCAGACCGATGGCGAAGTTCGCCATTCCTGGAATCGCCACCTTGAATGCCTGCGGCAGCACAATGATGCGCATCGCCAGAGAGCGGGTCATGCCGATGGAAAACGCCGCTTCGCTTTGTCCACGATCGATGGTGCGGATGCTCGAACGGAACACTTCCGACAGAATCGCCGCACCGTTCAGACCAAAACCAATGATCGCCGCACCGATCGCCGGCAACGTGATACCGATGTAAGTCAGCCCGAAGTACAGAATGAACAGCTGGGTCAGGATCGGTACGTTGCGAAACACCTCCAGGTACACGCTGGCGATCAAGCTCAGCACGCGGCTGCGCGAAAGCCGCATCAACGCCAGACAAAACCCTAGCAACGCCGCCACGACGAACGCGGCCGCGGTCAGGCCAACGGTGGTCAGTGCACCGATGCCCAGCACATTCAAAAAGTACGGCAGCATCTCAATGGCTTTGTTCAGTGCAGTGGAATCGAACATCGATCAGTGCTCCTGTACAGCGCGGATAAAGGAGCGGGTACGTTCGATCTGGCTCTCACGGAAAATCTGCCGGGGCGGTCCCTGCTCGACAATGTTGCCGTCGGCCATAAAGATCACCTGATCGGAGACGCTTTCGGCGAAGTGCATTTCGTGGGTCACGATAATCATCGTCATGCCCTCCTCCGCCAACTTGCGCATGACGGTCAGCACTTCGCCCACCAGTTCCGGGTCCAGCGCCGAAGTCGCCTCGTCAAACAACATCAGCTTGGGTCGCATCGCCAGCGCCCGGGCGATGGCAATGCGCTGCTGTTGCCCACCCGAGAGCTGTTCCGGATAGACATCGCGCTTGGCGAACATGCCCACCTTGTTCAACAGGTCCTCGGCCAGCTCCACCGCTTCCGCGCGACTGCGTTGTTGCACCTTCAGCGGGCCGAGGATGATGTTTTCCAGTACCGAGAGGTGCGGAAACAGGTTGAAGCGCTGGAACACCATGCCGATTTCGGTGCGCATCCGCGCCAGCTCCTTGTCGCTCATGGGCACTTTGCGGGTGCCCACCAGACGCTGGCCGATCAGTTCGTTATCAATGTAAATATCACCTTTGGTCGGCTCTTCGAGGTAGTTGACGCAGCGCAGCAAGGTGGTCTTGCCCGACCCGCTGGGGCCGATGAGCGAGATCTTCTGACCCTGTTGTACGTTGAGGTCGATGCCTTTGAGAACGTCCAGGCTGCCGAAGGACTTGTACAGCCCCTCGATCCGCACCAGTGGAGTTGATTCAGCCATGAGCAATGTCCGTAAGTGGATGACGCAAACTGTGATCGCGACGTCGACTCAGGCGAAGGCCTGACTGAAGTCTCGCGGCGGGTGCTCGAACGGCCCGATGAGGTTGCCCTTCTCGTCTCGGTCCACGCCAATGCGCGGGTCCTTGAGTGGAGGCACGAGGTAGTCGGGGTTCTTGATGCCGTACTTGGCGAGGATCGGCTTGATCTGATCCGTGGCTTTGAGCCAGCGCAGCCCTTGGTTCACACCATCGAACAAGTCCTGATTCTGCGGATGAACGCCCCAGATCGCCTCGAACTTGGCGGTCAGGCTGGGGAATTTCTCATCGTAGGACATGGGGATTTGTTTCAGCTTGAGGCTGGGATCCTGAAGGATCATGTAGTCAATGGTCGGGGCATCCAGCACGGCAAAATCCAGTCGCCCGGCCCGCACGTCACGCAGGCATGAGTCGGTGTTGTCGTAGAGTTTGACCTCCTTCACGCCCTCGATTTTCTTCATGTCCGGGATAGTGAAATAGCCGGTAATAGCGCCGATGGTGCGGCCCTTCACGTCGTTCACGGTGATTGAGGTTTCGAACGGCTCGCTGTCGCGCATGATCACGTAGGCACCGGTGTAAAACACCGGATCGGTCAATAGCAGGATCTTCGAGCGCATCGGGTTCCAGGCGAAGTTGCCACCGAACCAGTCGGCCCGACCCGACCTCACGGCTTCCACCACCGCCGGGAAACCCATGGTCAGCACGTCGAGCTTGAGTTCGAGACGATCGGCGATAACCTTCAGCAATTCCAGATCGGTGCCGACAGGTGTGCCTTCGCGCAGCGCTCCCAGGGGCATGTCGCCCAGGCAGGCCGCGGTCAGGTAGCCGGGGCGTACGGTCTTGATCGGTTTCCCGGCGGCGAAGGCGGAGGACATCGGGCCCATCGCACTGCCCATCAATGCCGCCAGTGAACCGTAGCCAGCGGCTTTGAGCAGCCCGCGCCGAGAGAACCCCAGGGTGTCGAATTTGAAGTCGGACATAAATCACCTATTGGTTAATGATTATTCTTGACCATTACAAGCCGTACAACTCAAGCGCCGTCCATGACTCGATCGTCCTGGGTCTCATCACCCAAAACACCCGCAATCACTCTCACCACAGCATAGGGCAACCACGCCAACCGCCACATTTCGCGGCTCAGTCGCGCCGCGGCCATGGCTCCGGCATACTCTGTGCCGCCCACGAACGAGCTGAACGGCCGGTGGTTGCCGGGACGAGCCCGGTTGGAACATGTCGAACGTCATGTGCGTACCCGCTGGGCTGGGAATGACAGCCATCTTTCTTATTGTTATGCATGACAAGCATTACAACTAACACACTAATCACGGTTTTTTCGCTTGTCAACAGGACTTGTATCGGATAAAAAGCAATACAAATTTGCTTATTGTCTTGCCGCAAGCATGACAAGCAGGGATAAGGCACCATGAGTCAATTCGAACAACTGCTGGACGAGCTCAAAGCAAGCGCTGCCTTGCAGCGTGACAAAGCGGAAACCCTTTATGCCCAATTGGCCGCCTCACTGGCTGAAGCGATCCGTAATGGCAAGCTCAAGCCGGGCGAGCGCCTGCCGCCGCATCGTGAGTTCGCCAGCGCACTGGGGGTGAACATCACCACGGTGACCAAGGCCATGGCCGTGTTGCAGCAGAAAGGCCTGGTCGAAAGCCGGCCGGGGCGCGGTACGCAAGTCGCCCTGCCACGGCATCCGGCCGCACAGTTCCAGTCGGCGCCGAGCAACGACCCGGGCACCGTGGACCTCAGCGTCAACCGGCCGGCCACCGATGGCTTCAATCGGGTGCTGGCACAGCTACTGCCGCGTCTTTCCAGCGACCCACGCTTTACCGACATGAAGGACTATCACCCGTCCGAAGGCCCGCTCTGGGCCCGTGAAGCCGCGGCGCAGTGGTTGTGCCACACCGGCGTACACGCCGAAGCCGGGCAGATGCTGATCGTCGAGGGCGCCCAACATGGCATCGCCAATACCTTGCGCAGCCTGACCAACAGCGGTGACACCGTGCTGGCCGACAGCGTGACCTATCAAGGCATCAACGCCCTGTGCCGCTCCTTGGGCCTGATTCTGGTCGGGGTCGACGCCGACGCGCGCGGTATGTCACCCGAAGCCTTGCGCCGGGCCTGCGCCGAACATCAGCCACGGCTGTTGTTTCTGGTGCCCTCGATCCATAACCCGACCGCCATTACCCTTGATGCCGAACGCCGTGAGGCGCTGGCCGCGGTGATTCGCGAAACCAACCTGCTGGTGATCGAGGACGATGTGTATCGGCCCTTGCTGGATCAATCGCCGCCTTCCTTCGCCTCACTGATGCCCGAGCGGACAATTTATATTTCGGCCCTCTCCAAGTGCATTGCACCCGGGTTACGCATGGGCTTTGTCATGGCGCCCCAGCCGTTGGTGCAGGACATCGCCGCCATGCAACGCATCGACTGCTGGAGCACCTCGCCCCTGACGGCACTGATCGCCACCCAGTTGATCGAGGATGGCCATGCCGAACAGCTGGTCTCGGAACAACGCGAAGAATTGCGGATCCGCCAGGCACTGCTGGCCACTCATCTGGAAGGCCTGGAATTCCAGCACAGCGCTACCGGCACTCATGCCTGGCTGGTGCTGCCGGAACCCTGGACTGGCTCGCGTTTCGCCCGGCTGTGTCAGGAACGCGGTGTCGTGCTGCTGGCCGGCGGGGCCTTCACCCTGCGTCCAGAACTCTCGCCGCAAGCCGTGCGCATCAATATCTCCGCCGCCCTGTCGCGCGAGCATCTGGTCAAAGCCCTGGGGGTTATCAGCCAACTGGCGCGCCAGGGTCATCTCTACATGCACAACCGGATCTGAGGACATGACACAGCCAGTTCATTGCGAAATTGCCGTTATCGGCGCAGGTGTTGTCGGGGTTGCGACCGCACTCTGGCTACGCCGCCAGGGTTACCAGGTGTTGTTGCTTGAGCGCGACGCGATTGCCTCCGGGGCGTCTTACGGTAATGCCGGCACCCTTGCGCCCTACGGCGTGATGCCAATTGCCCAGCCATCGTTGCTGAAGGCAATTCCGTCGCTGCTGTTTTCGCCGGACTCGCCCTTCGTCATCAACTGGGCGCGCCTGCCACGGTTGATGCCCTGGCTGTTGCGGTTTCTCAATGAATGTCGCGCCTCACGCTGTGAGGCCAACACACTGGCCCTGAGCAAAATCCTGCAACACACCTACAGCGGTTATGCGCCATTGCTGACTGACTGCCCACAGGCCGATCAGCATCTGCGTCACAACGGCTGCCTCTATGCCTACGGCACCGAGCAAGGTTTTGCCGGCGCCCAGGCAGCCATCGAATTACGCCGCTCTCTGGGTATCTCACAGCAGGTACTGACCGCCACCGATGTCGAACAACTGGAACCGGCCTTGGCGGGCAAAGCGGTGGCCGGCATTCTGTTTCCCGAGTCGTCCCACATGGATGACCCGCGCGCCTTCATCGAAGCGCTGGCAGCACCACTGGTGGCTGAAGGAGCGTTGCATCAAGCAACGATCACCGGCCTGCAAAGGCACAGCGACGGCCTGCATCTGCTCAGCGCCGAAGGCCAGACCTACCGCGCCGACCGGGTGGTGCTGTGCGGCGGCGCCTGGTCGGCGGCGCTGGCGCGACAGGTCGGCGATCACATTCCGCTGGATACCGAGCGCGGCTATCACATCGAATTCGATCTGCAAGACACTCTGCTCAACCGCCCCTGCTGCCCGGTGGAAAACGCGTTCTACATGACGCCCATGGCCGGCCGCCTGAGGGTGGCGGGCACGGTGGAGCTCGGCTCGATCAACGACCCGGCCAATCCCAAGCGGTTTGATTATCTGGAACGCCACGTGCGCCGGGTCATGGGCCTGACGGAACCGGTTGCGCGCAAATGGCTCGGGTTCCGACCGTCTTTGCCCGACTCATTACCGGTTATTGGCCCGTCACCGAACGAACCGCGGCTAATTTACGCTTTCGGCCATCAGCACCTGGGCCTGACCCTGGCCGGAGCAACCGGCCAATTGGTCACCGACTGCATCGCCGGCAAGGCACCCCAATGGCTGGACAGTTTTTCAGTGCAACGCTTCTGAGCGGCGCCATTTCACAGAGGACCAATTGATGCAAACCATCGAGCGCAAACACACCAACCCGCGCATGAGCCAGATCGTCATCCACGGCAACACCTTGTATCTGGCCGGACAAGTCGGCGAATCCCACCACACTGTCACCGATCAGACCCGCGACGCTCTTGCGCGGGTGGATGCCTTGTTGGCGGAAGCCGGCTCGACCAGGGAACAACTGCTGCAGACCACCATCTGGCTGGCCGACATGGCCGACTTCGAGGCGATGAATGCCGTGTGGGACGCCTGGGTACCGGCGGGCCATGCCCCGGCCCGCGCCTGTGGCGAGGCGAAGCTGGCTGATCCGGGGTTGTTGGTGGAGATTATTGTCTGCGCAGCCAGAGACTGATCAATGCACGGCCTCCCCCTGACACGGAGTCGAGTTGACAGGAAAGTAGCGGGCGCAGTTTGCTTGAACGCATCAATCAAAAAAGCAACCAGTTGATCAACGCATCACTGGGCGTGCCTGAGCCCTCGGTCGGCGATCAAAAGTTGATCTCGGCTTCATCCTGGCCGATGTTGCGAAAGCTATGGGCAGCGTCGTCAGGAAGTTCTGGGTCCGACCGGACTATCGAGACCCACGACCAGAAACACGATGTTCAACTTTGCGTGCCACTTTCAATGCTGAACAACCGCTTCTTAGGCGTTTTCCGAGGCCAGGCGCCTAGCATTACGCTCCAGCTGCCGATGGACACGCGGATCGATGCCCCTAGCGACCAGTGCCCTCGCAACATCACGCAGAGCGCGAGCATCTTGTAAGCTAATTTCAGGATAGGTACCGAGAGAAATACGGGGTTGCTTATCCGCCCAGGAAAAGCGGAAGTGCCAGCACTTGGCGCCTTTCGTATTCACGAAAAGAGCGAGGCCGTTGTAGTCAGGGAGGGTGTAGTCCTTGGCACGGGGTTTGGCGTGCCGGACTGCAGTATCGGTGAGAGCCATCGTACAATCTCCGTCTCGTTTGAATAGAGGAGATTTGTACGGTTTCCAGAGAGGCGAGTCCCACGAGAAAGTGATCTACCAAGCGCCGGATTAATGTACTAAAAAATGTACTAAGAAAACGTGGATGGTAATGTTTTCGAGTGGAACTTACTGGAACGAAAAAAGAGGCCGAAGCCTCTTTTTTCAGTTTCTGCAGACTTCAATAGAAACCTGTAGAACAATAATTGGAGCGGGAAACGAGACTCGAACTCGCGACCCCGACCTTGGCAAGGTCGTGCTCTACCAACTGAGCTATTCCCGCGTCTTGGTGTGGCGCATTCTATAGAATTTAGAAGTCCCGTCAACCCCTTGATTCAAAAAAGTTTTATTTTTTTTCCACATCGGTTTTCAGATGCGGCCAGGCAGCGCGCAGATACTGCACCATGGACCACAACGTCAGACCTGCGGAGACCATCAGCAAGGCATAACCCACCAGGACCCAAAAGCTGAAGTCCGACGGATTGGCCAGCAGGATCACCAGCGCCAGCATCTGCGCGGCGGTTTTCCATTTGCCCAGGTTCGATACGGCAACATGCGCACGCGCCCCCAGTTCGGCCATCCACTCTCTGAGTGCAGAGACGACGATTTCGCGACCGATGATCACCGCAGCCGGCAGCGTGAGCCACAGGTTACCGTGCTCTTGCACCAGCAGCACCAGCGCCACTGCGACCATCAGTTTGTCGGCTACCGGATCGAGAAACGCCCCGAACGGTGTGCTTTGTTCCAGGCGGCGGGCCAAATAGCCATCCAGCCAGTCCGTAGCCGCAGCGAACGCGAAGACCGAGGCGGACGCCAGGTAGCTCCATTGGTACGGCAGGTAAAACAGCAAAATGAAGATCGGGATAAGCAGAACGCGTAGAACGGTGATCAGATTAGGGATATTCATCGGCACAACTGGCTACGAGGTGAGTTGGGCATTCTACTCGCTGTGCAGGTTTGCATAAATCAACTCAGCGAGCTTTTTACTGATCCCCGGTGCTTTGGCGATCTCTTCGATGCTGGCACGAGACAGCTCCTGCAATCCACCAAAATGTTTCAACAGATCGCGCCGCCGTGTCGGCCCTACCCCGGCAACGCCTTCGAGCGTTGAAGTACGGCGGGTTTTTCCACGCCGCGCGCGGTGACCGGTAATGGCAAATCGGTGGGCCTCATCGCGGATCTGCTGAATCAAATGCAGCGCCGGAGAATCCCCGCGCAAGGTGAACTCATGGGTGGCGTCATTGAGATAGAGCGTTTCAAACCCGGCCTTGCGCGTCGCGCCTTTGGCCACACCTAGAAGAATCAGGTCGGGCACGGCCAATTCGTTGAGCACATCACGCGCCATGGACAGCTGCCCCTTGCCGCCGTCCACCAACAATATATCCGGCAACTTACCCTCGCCGTCCTTCAGCTTGCTGAAGCGTCGAGTCAGTGCCTGATGCATCGCCGCGTAGTCATCGCCCGGCGTGACACCTTCGATATTGTAGCGGCGGTAGTCGGACTTCAGCGGCCCTTCGGGGCCAAACACCACACAGGACGCTACAGTCGCTTCGCCGCTTGAGTGGCTGATGTCGTAGCACTCCAACCGTTGCGGTGGCTCATCCAGGTCAAGCACTTGCGCCAAGGCTTCAAACCGTGCGGCAACGTGCTGACGATTGGCCAGCCGCGCCCCAAGCGCCTGCTCGGCGTTGGTCACAGCCAGTTGCTGCCAGCGTGCTCGCGTGCCGCGAACCCGATGACTGATGGTCAACTCGCGACCACGCAGCTCTTCGATGGCCGCAATCAGGGTCGGGAAGTCTTCGTGGACCACATTGACGATCAATTCGCTCGGCAAGTCGCGCTCGGGACTGCTGATGAAGTACTGGCCAAGAAACGCCGCCATGACCTCGGCAACATCCTCTTCAATACCCACCTGCGGGAAAAAGTTCTTGCTGCCCAGCACTCGCCCACCGCGCACACTGATCAAATGAACACAGGCACCGCCCGGATTGATGAACGCCGCAATGACATCGACATCCCCCGTTCCACCTTCCATGCTCTGTTGATCCTGCACCCGGCGCAGCAGGGAAATCTGATCCCGCAGCTCGGCCGCCCGCTCGAAATCGAGGGTGCTCGCCGCCTGCTCCATGCCCGCGGACAACTCGTCTGTCAGCGCATTACTGCGACCTTCGAGGAACATCACCGAGTGACGCACATCCTCGGCGTACACCTGCGGCTCGACCAGGCCGACGCAGGGTGCCTTGCAACGTTTGATCTGGTACTGCAAGCAGGGCCGCGTGCGGTTTTTGTAGTAACTGTCTTCGCACTGACGAACAAAAAAGGTTTTTTGCAGCAGGCTCAGACTTTCACGGATCGCGCCCGCGCTAGGATAAGGACCGAAGTATTTGCCCTTCAGCTTTTTCGCGCCGCGATGGATGCTCAGGCGTGGGAAATCACCCTCCGAAAGAAACACATACGGATAGGACTTATCGTCTCGCAGGAGGATGTTGTAGGGCGGCCGCCACTCTTTGATCAGCGTCTGCTCAAGCAGCAACGCTTCGGTTTCGTTGGCGGTGATAGTGGTTTCGATTTGGGCAATATGCCCCACCAGCGCAGCCGTTTTGGGGGCCAAGCCGGTCTTGCGGAAATAACTTGCCAGACGCTTTTTCAGGTTCTTGGCTTTGCCCACATACAGCAGGCGCGCACCGCTGTCGAACATGCGATACACACCGGGGCGCCCACTGCAGGTCGAAAGAAAGGCGCTTGGATCAAACGGGTCGGTCATTGTCAGAGGCTGGCATCGACCATGCCGTGACGAACCGCCAACAGCGTCAACTCTACATCGCTGCTGATCGAAAGCTTCTCGAAAATGCGGTAACGGTAGGTGTTCACGGTTTTTGGCGACAGGCATAGCTTGTCGGAAATGATCTGGACCTTCTGGCAGCCGACAATCATCAGGGCGATCTGGATCTCCCGTTCTGACAGTGCGTCGAAGGGCGAATCATTGCTTGGCTGGAACGATTTGATCGCCAATTGCTGAGCAATTTGCGGGCTGATGTAACGTTGCCCGGCAAATACCAGGCGAATCGCCTGCACCATTTCATTGAGCCCGGCGCCCTTGGTCAGATAGCCCGCAGCGCCTGCCTGCAACAGCCGGGTAGGAAACGGGTCTTCTTCGCACACGGTGACCGCGACGACTTTGATGTCCGGATGGCTGCGCAACAATTTGCGCGTGGCTTCAAGACCGCCGATCCCCGGCATCTTGACGTCCATCAGCACCACATCCGGTTTCAACTCACGCGCTTTAAGCAGGGATTCCTCCCCCGACTCAGCCTGGCCGACTACTTGCAGGCCATCGATGTCAGCCAGCATTCGTGTAATACCTGTACGAACGAGATCATGGTCATCGACTACTAGCACCCTAATCAAGCAGACACCTCGCGATATAGTCTTATTGGTTGCCGAACACCTTAGCAAAAAGCATCCGGCAGACCTAGCAGCAAGCGCTATATAAAAAGTTTCAATTCGTCTTGAAAGACTTGAGCTACACGCTTTACAGACGTTTCAGCGGGGACATTTGCGCTCCATCCTCAGGAAACAGTCGTCCTGCCCGACAATCTGCAAGCCCATCCGCTGATAAAGCGCTTGCGCCGGGTTGTCCTTGAACACCGTCAGACGCAGCGCAGGACGATGCTCTGCACAGGCCTTCGCAAACACCTGTTCAATGGTCCAGGCGCCGGCACCCTGACCGCGAAAGGCCTCGACCACATGCAGCTCGCGGATGTACAGGGCCTTCGAGTCACGGCTCAGGCTGGTAAAACCCAGCACCGATGCATTTTGGTAAATCAGCCAGTTTTCCCGCCCCGCCCAGGCAACATCAAAGGCTTCGTCGATCCACGGCAAATCGTACCGAATGTAATAACCAAGCATGGTTTGGCACGTCAACGCTCGCGCAAATGGCAAATGTTCCGGCGAAGCCAGCCGCAGCTCAAAATCCATTCGCCCTCCTCAAGCACTCACCACCGGCACAACCTCCCCGCCCCACTCGCTGGTATTTCGGCGGGCGATCACCAGTAAATCGCCAGCTCCCGACGCCGCCGCGATCAGCGAACCGTCCGACGCCCAGATTGCGCTACGCCCTGCCGACTCCCAGCCGCCCGTCGCACCGCCATGATTGGCCATCAGCACCCCCATCGAGTGCTCGCTGGCATACCCCTGGAGCAATGCGGTATCCGCAGCATAGCCGCCTTCCGTAATCAACACGCCAGCGGCATAGATGTTCGCACCTTTGTTTGCAGCTTCAGCGGCATGACTGGCGTGTGAAAAATCCGCGCACACAGCCAGGGCGATCGTATCGTCGCCCATCGTCAGCAGCGAACCGCCCGAACCCGGCGCAAACGCTACCTCCTCGCCAGAATGCAGATGCTGCTTGCTGTAGACCCCCAGCGAACCATCGGCAGCCAGTACCAGCGCGCCAATCAATACCGGCGCATCGGCCGACAGACGAATCGGCATGCCGACTACAGTGGTCACTCCCAACTCCCGAGCCAGATCCCGCAGTGGCTGCAAAACAGCCGCATCCGGTGCGATTGCCAGTTCCGCCGCCAACCCGCGCTCATAACCTGTGAGTGACAACTCGGGGAACACCAACAGTTGCACACCCTGCTCGGCTGCGACCTGGATGAAGCGTTGATGCCGCGCAATATTGGCGTGAAGGTCCCCGGCAATCGAGATCGATTGAGCGGCGGCGATAGTCAGTGTCGTCATCTGCGTTGTCCTTGATGAGTGCCCGCAAGCAATCCCGAAGTGTGTCACAAAGCTACGCAGCGCTTAGCCATAGAAATTGGCCAGCGAACCGATAACATTTTCTGATTGAATCTACGCACCGGCCTCTAGTAAGCTCGGCGCATTCATCGGAGACAGACCATGTTGCATTCCCCTTCACAGCTTCGTATCGCCAGCGCCCCGCGCTCGGTTGCGGCTGCACGGGTGAATGACGTTTGCGCACCGATAAACTTTTATTTTGGGTATTGGTTTAGCCACTGGCGCGCCTGATACCCACACGGCGCCCACTACTCAAGGGGTCGCCTACCAGAGAATTCTCAACCCCCGGTCGGCCTCCCGACCGGGGGTTTTGTTTTTTCAGCCCCAAACATTTTTAGCGACATCACTGACTTCAGGGAATCACGACATGAACTACGCCACTTATTACCGTTACGACAGTTTTTCCGCCTGGCGATTTACCAGCCTCCGCTCGGGACAGCCTGCCGCCTCCGATCGGTCACCCACAGGTGGCATGCACACACTCGAAGCCAACCCGGCCAATTGTCGAACACCCCAGTAGGGCCGAGCGCGCGGGAGCGAACCCGCCGCCAGCCCAGGAAGCCCGAATATGAACTCGTCCATCTCTGCTCTGCCGCTGTCCACCCTGAGCCCTGCCAATGAAGCGCTGACCCAGCGTCTGCCCAGCTCATTGCAACTCAAGCACCAATTGCCGCTCACCCACACGCTGACCCAACAGGTCGCTGCCCACCGTGAAGCGGTCCGCGCAATTCTCAACGGTGAAGACTCCCGTCTGTTGGTCGTCGTCGGCCCTTGCTCGATTCACGATCCGCAATCCGCCCTCGAATACGCAGGCAAGCTCGCCCGCCTTGCAGACGACGTCAGCGATGAAATGCTCGTGGTGATGCGCACCTACATCGAAAAGCCTCGCACCACGGTGGGCTGGAAAGGCCTGGCCTACGACCCGCATCTGGATGGCAGCGACGACATGGTCGGCGGCTTGACCCTCTCCCGAGAATTGATGCGTGAAATGCTGCGCCTTGGTTTGCCGATTGCCACCGAGCTGCTGCAACCCATGGCCGCCAACTACTTCGATGACCTGCTGAGCTGGGTAGCCATTGGCGCGCGCACCACCGAATCACAGATTCACCGTGAGATGGCCAGCGGCCTGAGCATGCCGGTCGGCTTCAAGAATGGCACCGATGGCGGCGTCGGCGTAGCCACTGACGCCATGCGCTCGGCAGCGCATCCGCATCGGCACTTCGGTGTCGACAGCCTGGGGCACCCGGCAATCATTCAGACTCAGGGCAACCCGGATACACATCTGGTACTGCGCGGAGGCCATCGCGGGCCAAATTTTGATGTTCAGAGCGTTGCTCAAATACAGAGCGACTTGCAGAAACTGAAGATTGCGTCGCGGATCATGGTCGATTGCAGCCACGCCAACAGTGGTAAAGACCCGTTACGCCAGCCGGCCGTGTTCAACGAAGTGCTTGAGCAACGCCTGAACGGCAACCGCTCGCTGATCGGCATAATGCTTGAAAGCCATCTGTTCGAGGGCTGCCAACCGTTGAGCACGTCGCTGCGCTATGGAGTTTCGGTGACTGACGGCTGCCTGGGCTGGGAGGCGACCGAGCAGTTGTTGCGCAACGCCAGTCTGAAGCTGCGCATGCCTGGCCACGAAGCCAAAGTGAACGTCTGAACGCCCCCGCGACACGAGCGTTCGCCCCCCCAACGCCCAGCACTGCCGCTCCCTATGAATATAGGGAGCGGCGGCACGGTTCGCGTCCTTGACTACAGCGGCAGGCCACCTGAGCGCACATACATCTCCAGCACCCCGGATACCTGACTCGTGTCGTCCAGGCGCTCGACGCTATAGCTCACCCGAACAGTAGAGTCTTGATGTTCTCTCCAAAAGCGGTAAGGCACGATGAAGACTATCGCTGAATCGTCCGAGACCTCGATGCTGTCTCGATGGCTGAAGTAAGTGCCGTCGCATTTCAGGTAAACCAGCTCCCCTTGTTCAACACCTGATCCATCGATCACGACAGTGACGCCATCAAGTGCATCTCGCACATCAAGCGCCCCTTTATCAGCCTCCAGCACATCGGGTATCGCGAGCGGTAGCAGCTCACGGACGCCAATCATTACCTGTGCTTGCTCCGAGTAACGTATTGCCTGGCCAGGATGCTCGACAACGTAACTGAACGTGACGACTGAGCCGAGATTCGGCGTGATGTAGTGCGGATCGATCCAGAACGAGATATCGCTCCCGACGGCAAATTGTTCAATTCTCAACGAATCACTGAAACCATGACCCGGTATGTTGCCTACCCACGACAAAAACACTGTGTCGCCCACCGCCATTCTGGCGTAGGGGCGAATGCTGACTTTCGTCCCTTCAGCTACCCTCCCGGGAGCAAGCCAGCCACCTATGGCGTCATCCACCCGAGCCGCAAGCAACTCCTGCCTGACATCTCCCACCTCCAATTGCAGTCGCCGGGATTCAACGGGACCACTCAGCTCGGCATTGCTTAAGGTGTAATACACCTCAAGTGAGCCGCCATCGAGCGCAGCAATATGCGGTTCTCGAACAACGAAGACAATTTCCTTGCCAACCTGAGCGTTGCTGACAAAACGCTGTGTTTTGTACAAATAAGCGGCGCCATCGGCATCGATGCCACTCCACGACAGCACCAACTTGTCTCCGCAAGCCATGCCCGGGTAGGGTCCGACGTTGAGCACCGCACGGTTTTGGGCTGGGTCGAGAACAGTCTGCTGAAGGAACAGTGCCCCCTCCCCCTCGTGCGCTATCAAAATCGGTTCAGCAAGCTGGCCCGCATTAACGTGCTGCCTCTTGGTGCACACCGGTACAGCCTTTTTAGAAACGCTATCGCCACATACTGCATCAGTACCCATTTGCCCTCTCCTGTCCTTGGAAAAACGCTGCCCGATATTTTGGATGCAACGTTGAATGCGTCTATTGGAGCCTAAATGCCAGCCTGTTGATGTCAGCCCACCGTCCAATAGCAAAGAGACCAATGACCTGTCTCGGGTAGGACATACACTGGGATTGAGCTGCATTCCGTGCAAAAAGATGTCGAAATGTTCCGAGTAATACCTAGTAAATATCTGATTTTTCTCGCTATTTTTATTCCGTCTTCAACAGTTTATAGCGGCTTTTTCGCACAGCGCTCGCTTGTGAGCCTGCATTAGAGTGAGGACGTGAACACCCCACTCGAACTTACGGAATACAGGTACGCACATGCAACGGAATGCAACCACGCAACACCCTGTCCTGCTGGTCCACGGTCTTTTCGGATTCGAAAGCATCGGCAAACTGGAACTCTTCCATGGCGTGAAGCAGGCACTGAGGAACGCTGGCACTCAAGTGTTCATACCCTATCTCTCGGCCACTCACTGCAATGAGGTCCGTGGAGAGCAACTGCTGGCGCAAATCGACCGGGTGCTGGCAGGCACCGGCGCGAGCAAGGTCAATCTGATCGGCCATAGCCAAGGCGCACTGGCCGCACGTTATGCCGCAGCGATAGCGCCCCGGAATGTCGCTTCAGTAACCTCCGTCAGCGGGCCGAACCATGGCTCCGAACTGGCCGACTGCTTGCGCAAGGCGTTGACCCCCGGCCACCTGCCAGAACACGTCGCGGCGGCGGTCTCGACACTGTTCGTCGAGTTCCTGGCGTTCATCAGTGGCAGCCCGAAAATCCCGCAGAATGCCGTTGCCGCGCTCAGCGCTTTAACGACTGAAGGCGTTGGTGCGTTCAATGCCAAATACCCTCAAGGCCTGCCGAAGACCTGGGGTGGCAACGGCGAAGAGCAGATCAATGGCGTTCGTTATTACTCCTGGAGTGGCACGTTGCAGGGCAATTTGCTGGATGAAGGGCTGCATGCGTTCGATCCACTGCACAGCTTTTGTCGAGGGTTTTCCAGGTTTTTCACTCACGAGACTGAGCAAAACGACGGGATGGTCGGCCGCTTCAGCTCGCACCTGGGCACCGTCCTGCGTTCTGACTACCCGATGGACCACCTGGACGCGATCAATCAACCGGCAGGCCTGACACGTAAAGGCATCGACCCCGTCGAGTTGTATCTGCAGCATGCCGAACGCTTGAAAAGCGTTGGTCTTTAACCTGCCGATCAGATTTTTTTCGACCGACGGCAAGATGAGGCGAATTGACGAGAAATAGACTACTGAATCCGGTAGGCTCAGCACTTTATTGAACATTGAATGGAGAGTTTTCCCATGGCTAAAGCCACTGCCCGCCACATCCTGGTTGCCACCGAAGCCAAGTGCAACGAACTGAAAGCCCAAATCGAAGGCGGCGCTGATTTCGCTGAAATCGCCAAAGCCAACTCCACCTGCCCGTCCAGCCGTGACGGCGGCAACCTCGGTTCGTTCGGTCCAGGCCAGATGGTCAAGGAATTCGACACCGTGGTCTTCAGCGCACCGGTCAACACCGTGCAAGGCCCAGTTAAAACCCAGTTCGGTTACCACCTGCTGGAAGTGACCAGCCGCCAGGACTGATCAAACCGCGATTTGCTCAAACAACGGCCCGCCTTCTGGTGGGCCGTTGCGTTTGTATCGAATGATTATGGCTGGCGAGTCACGCGCCGCTAGCGTACAAATCGTGATTATCGATCACCCGGCTCTTAAGGCTGACAATGCGACTGGCTTTCCCCTCATTGATCTTCACGGCCCTGGCCCTGCTGCTGAGCACCGCAGGTGTGAATGCAGCTCCACAACATGCCTTGACCGTGTATGGCGAACCGGCCAAATACCCCGCCGGTTTCAGTCACTTTGCCTACACCAATCCGCAAGCCCCCAAAGGCGGCAGCATGCGCCGCTCGGCGATTGAAATCGGCCGCTTCGACCACGTGTTGCCCTACATCGACAAGGGTATTGGCGTGACTCAGCTCGACGGGATGATTTACTCGCCACTGGCTCAGCGCTCGCTGGATGAGCCTTACACCGTGTACGGGCTGGTAGCAGAGAAAATGGAGCGCGCCGACGATGGCCTGTGGCTGCGTTTCTACCTGACCCCCAAGGCTCGCTTCGCCGATGGCACGCCCATCACCGCCGACGACGTACGCTACACCTACGACTTGCTGATGACCCAGGGCAGCTTGCGCTATCGCACCCAATTCGCCGACGTCAAAGGCGTCGAAATCGAGTCGCCGCGCACCATTCGCTTTGACTTCAAGAACAACGAAAACCGCACCCTGCCGCTGGACATCGCAACCTTGCCGGTGTTTCCCGAGCACTGGTGGAAAACCCGCGACTTCGCCAATGGCGGCGGTTATGAAGCACCGCTGGGCAGCGGCCCGTACCGCGTCGGCAAAATTGATTCGGGACGCAGCATTACCTTCGAGCGCAACGCCGACTGGTGGGGCAAGGACCTGCCTGTCAGCCGCGGCCTGTACAACTTCGACCATTTCAGCATCGAGTACTTCGGCGACACCGACGTCGCTCGTCAGGTCCTGCGCGGTGGCGCCTATGACTACAACCGCGAGTTCTCGGCCACCGCTTACTCCATCGGTTATGAAAGTCCAGCACTGAACGACGGCCGCTTGCAAAAGGCCCATCTGGCCACAGAGGCACCACAACCGGCGCAAGGCTTTGTGTTCAACCTGCAAAAACCGATGTTCCAGGATCGCCGTGTGCGTCAGGCACTGGCGATGCTCTGGGATTTCGAGTGGAGTAACCGGCAGATGATGCGCGATATGTACATCCGCCAGCAGAGTTTCTTTTCCAACACCACGCTGGCGGCCAGGCAACTGCCCGATGCCGGCGAACGGGCGATTCTCGAACCGTTGCGCGGGCAGATTCCGGACGAGGTCTTTGACCAGGTCTTCGAAGCACCGAAGACCGACGGTAGCGGCCTGATCCGCGACAAGCAATTGCAGGCACTGGCGCTGCTCGAACAAGCCGGCTGGAAACCCGACGGCGATCAACTGGTCAACGCCGAGGGCGAACCGCTGGCGTTTACCTTCCTGATCAGCCAGAACGGCATGGACCGTCTGCTACTGCCGTACAAGCGCACGCTGGCGCAGATCGGCATCAACCTGGACATCCGCCGGATCGACTCGTCGCAGTATGTAAACCGCTTGATGAGTCGCGACTACGACATGATCGTCACCGGCTATCCGGTGACCACCTCGCCGGGGACCGAGCTGTACAACTACTTCGGCTCGGCCGCTGCCACCGACCCCGGCGCCAACAACTACATGGCGCTAAAAAATCCAGCCGTCGACACGCTGATTACCGGTCTGGTCAAAGCCACCACCCAGGCCGACATGCTGCGTTATGCCCATGCACTGGACCGGGTGCTGCAATGGAACTACTACTGGATCCCCAACTACTATCCGCCGGGCGTTTCAACGGTGTGGTGGAACCGCTTCGGCATTCCGCAGGTACAGGCGAGTAATGACGAAGCCATCGAGAGCTGGTGGGAAATGAGCACAACGCCGCTGACCAACGAACAGATGGCTGCCGAACGCATCAACCGTGGTAAACCCGGAGGGCCGCATTGATGCTGGCTTATGTATTTCGACGTTTGCTGCTGATCATTCCGACCCTGGTGATCATTCTGCTGGTCAACTTCGTGATCGTGCAGGCCGCTCCGGGGGGGCCTGTCGAGCAGGCCATCGCACGTCTGCAAGGCATCGGCGGCGGTTCGACTATCGGCGCTTCCGGTGAGGCCATCAGCCGTGGCTCGCGGGCCAGTCGGGGTCTTGATCCACAACTGATCAAGGACATCGAAAAACAGTACGGTTTCGACAAACCGGCACCGCAACGCCTGTGGCTGATGATCACCAGCTATGCCCGACTGGACTTCGGCAAAAGCTTCTTTCGCGGCGCCACGGTCACCGACCTGATCCTCGAAAAAATGCCAGTGACCATCTCCCTCGGGCTCTGGGCGACACTGATCACTTACCTGGTGTCGATCCCGCTGGGGATTCGCAAGGCCGTGCATCACGGCAGCCATTTCGATATCTGGAGCAGCACCGCGATCATCATCGGTTACGCGATGCCGGCGTTTCTGTTTGCGATGTTTCTGATCGTGGTATTTGCCGGCGGCACGTCGTTGAACTGGTTTCCGGTACGTGGATTGGTCTCGGAGAATTTCGAGCAACTGTCGACGCTGGGGAAAGTCACCGATTACTTCTGGCACCTGGTGCTGCCGGTGACGGCACTGGTGGTCGGTGGCTTTGCCACCTTGACCATTCTGACCAAGAACTCCTTCCTCAACGAGATCACCCGCCAATACGTGGTCACCGCCCGCGCCAAAGGTCTGAGCGAGCGCCGCGTGCTGTATGGCCACGTGTTTCGCAATGCGATGTTGCTGGTGGTTTCGGGCATTCCGCAGGCGTTTATCAGCGTGTTTTTTGCTGGATCGCTGTTGATCGAGGTGATCTTCTCCCTCGATGGCCTGGGGCGGATGAGTTACGAAGCGGCGGTGTCTCGGGACTATCCGGTGGTGTTCGGTTCGCTGTTCATCTTCACCTTGTTCGGCCTGCTGATAAAACTCATCGGTGACCTCTGCTACACCCTGGTCGACCCGCGTATCGACTTCGCCGCGAGGAACGCCTGATGCTCAATCTTTCGCCCCTGGCGCGCCGACGCTTCGAACGTTTCAAGAAAAACCGTCGCGGCTGGTGGTCGCTGTGGCTGTTCATCGGCCTGTTTATCCTGACCCTCGGCGGCGAGCTGATCGCCAACGACAAGCCACTGGTACTCAGTTATCAGGGCTCGTTGTACTTCCCGGCGTTCAAGCGCTACACCGAACAGGAATTCGGCGGCCAACTGCCATTCCAGGCTGATTACCGCAGTGATTACGTGCAGAAGCTGATCCATAAGGACGGCGGCTGGATGTTGTTCCCGCCGATCCCCTTCAGCGACGACACGCCGAACTACGACCTCAATCAGCCCGCGCCGAGCCCACCGTCAAAGATCAACTGGCTCGGCACAGATGATCAGGCGCGCGATGTGTTGGCGCGGGTGATCTTCGGTGCCCGTGTATCGATTTTGTTTGCGCTGGCGCTGACCTTCATCAGCGCCCTGATCGGCATCGCCGCCGGCGCCTTGCAAGGTTACTACGGCGGTTGGGTCGACTTGTTTGGTCAGCGCTTGCTGGAGGTCTGGTCGGGGCTGCCGGTGCTTTACCTGCTCATTATCCTTTCAGGTTTCGTCGAGCCGAATTTCTGGTGGCTGCTGGGGATCATGGCGCTGTTTTCCTGGTTGGCACTGGTAGACGTAGTGCGCGCCGAGTTCCTTCGCGGGCGCAATCTGGAGTACGTCAAAGCGGCACGTGCGTTGGGCCTGACGGACCGCAAAGTGATCGTGCGGCACATTCTGCCAAACGCGATGAACGCGACCTTGAGTTACCTGCCGTTCATTCTCACCGGGGCGATTTCGACGCTCACCGCTCTCGATTTTCTCGGCTTTGGCATGCCCGCCGGCAGCGCCTCGCTGGGCGAATTGATCGGCCAGGGCAAACAGAATCTGCAAGCGCCGTGGCTCGGGTTGACGGCGTTTTTCACCCTGGCGCTGATTCTTTCTTTACTGGTGTTTATCGGCGAGGCGTTGCGTGACGCGTTTGATCCTCGATCTTGAAGCGGACTGTTGATATGAATGACAACCTGATCGAAATCCGTGACCTCAACGTGGCCTTCAGTGGTCAGGCCGCGGTGCGCAACCTGTGCCTGGACATTCGCCCCGGCGAGTGCCTGGCACTGGTCGGCGAATCCGGCTCGGGAAAATCGGTGACCGCCCACTCGATCCTGCAACTGCTGCCCGACGGCGGCACCACGTCCTCCGGGAGCATTCGCTATCGTGGCCAGGAACTGCTCGGTGCGGACGTCGCGACCCTGCGAACCTTGCGCGGTAATCGCATCGCAATGATTTTCCAGGAGCCGATGACCTCCCTCAATCCGTTGCACAGCGTCGAAAAGCAGATTGGCGAAACCCTGCTGGTGCACAAGGGACTCGGTGGCAAGGCCGCACAAAAACGCACCCTTGAACTGCTCGAACTGGTGGGCATCCAGAAGCCCAAAGAGCGCCTCAAGGCCTACCCGCACCAGCTCTCGGGCGGCCAGCGACAACGGGTGATGATCGCCATGGCATTGGCTTGCGAACCCGAGTTGCTGATCGCTGACGAACCGACCACCGCACTCGACGTGACGGTGCAGCGCAAGATCCTGCTGCTGCTCAAATCACTGCAACAACGCTTGGGCATGTCACTGCTGCTGATCAGCCACGACCTCAATCTGGTGCGCAGTATCGCCCAGCGTGTCTGCGTGATGCGCGGCGGCGAGATCGTCGAGCAAGCCGAGTGCGAAAGTCTCTTCAATCAACCGCAACATCCCTACAGCCGCCTGTTGCTGAACGCCGAGCCGGAAGGTGAACCCTTGCCTCGCGATGAGCGCGAAGCGGTGCTGGAAGTTGACGCCCTCAGCGTGCGTTTTCCTCTGAGCGGCGGGTTTTTCCAGCGTAAAACCTGGTTGCGTGCGGTCGACGGCATCAGCCTGAGCATTCAACGCGGCAAGACGCTGGGCATCGTCGGTGAGTCGGGGTCCGGCAAGTCCACCCTTGGCCAGGCGATCCTGCGCCTGCTCGATTCCGAAGGCAGCATCCGCTTTCAGGGCGAGGCGCTCGACAGCCTGAACCAGAAGCAGCTGCGACCTTGGCGCAAGCAAATGCAGGTAGTGTTCCAGGACCCGTTTGGCAGTCTCAGCCCGCGAATGTCGGTGGCGCAGATCATCAGCGAAGGACTGGAAGTTCACAGCCAGTCGAGTGCTGCCGAATGCGAAGCCCAGGTCATCCAGGTGCTGAAAGAAGTTGGCCTCGACCCGCAAAGCCGCCATCGTTACCCGCATGAGTTCTCCGGCGGCCAGCGCCAACGCATCGCCATCGCCCGCGCACTGGTGCTGAAACCGGCGCTGATCCTGCTCGACGAACCCACCTCGGCGCTTGACCGCACGGTGCAAAAACAGGTGGTCGCCCTGCTCCGTCAGCTTCAGGAAAAACACGGCCTGACCTACCTGTTCATCAGCCATGACCTGGCCGTGGTTCGCGCCCTGGCTCATGACATGATCGTGATCAAGGACGGTAAAGTCGTGGAGCGCGGCGCCAGCCATGAAGTCTTCGACGCGCCGCAGCACCCCTATACCAAAGAGCTGTTGGCCGCGGCGCATCCGGGCTGGGCATAATCACGCACATGTCGTTGGACCGCGTCGCGTCCATCGCGAGCAAGCTCGCTCCCACATGGGATCTTGTGAACACCGCAAGTCCAATGTGGGAGCGAGCTTGCTCGCGATGGGGCCCGCACAGGCAATACACATTCTGGAAATGAAACCATGAACACCACCGAAAGCCTCAAGGATTACCAACGTGTGCGCATGCTGGCGATCCGCTCTTTGTTCGAGATCATCGAGCAGTCCAGCGAAGGCACGGTGATCGTCGACCGCGACGCGAATATTGTCTGGATGAACGAGCGTTATGCCAAACGCTTCGGCCTGGCGTCAGCCGAAGTGGCAATCGGCAAACCCTGCGAAAGTGTGATCCCTGGCAGCCTGCTGCGCGAGGTGGTGCGTACCGGCCGGCCCATTTTGCTGGACATGCAGGACACGCCCAAAGAACCGTTGGTGGTGATGCGCCTGCCGATTCACGACGACGCCGGTGCGGTGATTGGTGCCATCGGCTTCGCGCTGTTCGATGAATTGCGCAGCCTGTCGCCGATGCTCAAACGTTACCTGAGCATGCAGGAAGAACTGGCGTCGACTCGCTCGCTGCTGCGGGCCCGGCAAGCCAAGTACACCTTCGCCCACTTCATTGGCACCAGCGCCGCCAGCCTGGAAGTCAAACGCCGCGCCCGGCGCAGCGCCAGTACCGAGTCCCCGGTCTTGTTGCTGGGTGAAACCGGCACCGGCAAAGAATTGCTGGCCCAGGCGATTCACGGTGCCTCGCCACGGGCACACAAAGCCTTTGTCAGCATCAACAGCGCAGCGATCCCCGAAGCGCTGCTTGAAGCCGAATTCTTCGGCACCGCACCCGGCGCCTTCACCGGCGCGGATCGCAAGGGCCGCTCCGGCAAGTTGCAGATCGCTCAGGGCGGGACCTTGTTTCTTGACGAAATTGGCGACATGCCGCTGCCGTTGCAAAGCAAACTGCTGCGGGTGTTGCAGGAAAAAGAATTCGAACCGGTCGGCTCCAACGAGGTGATCCAGAGCGATGTGCGGGTGATCGCCGCGACCTCCACTGACCTCGAAGCGTCGATCAAACGCGGCGAGTTTCGTGCCGACCTGTATTACCGCCTCAACGTGTTGCCCATCCAGGTACCGCCCCTGCGCGAACGCCTCGACGATCTGCCGGCCCTGAGTGAAGCGATTCTGGAAGAACTGCGTAGCCAGCATGAACTTGATAGCCAGGCGCTGGAGTTGCTTAGTCAACACGCCTGGCCGGGGAACATTCGCGAACTGCGCAACGTGCTGGAGCGGGCCGCGCTGCTCAGCGATGACCTGATCCTGAACGCGGCCGAGATTCGTGCGGCGATTGGCAGCTTTGTCCCGGTAAAACGCTCGGTGCCACTGGCCATTGAAACGCTTGCCAACGAGACCTTCAGCGCTGCGCGTGAGCGGTTCGACCGGCAGTTGATAGAAAACGCACTTGCGCACTGTGGCGGCAAGGTTATCGAAGCGGCGACACGGCTGGGGCTTGGGCGCTCGACGCTGTACAAGAAAATGGTGGCGTTGGGGATTGCCGAGTCTCAATAGAGAGATCTTAGTCTTCATATAGAGATAACATCTTAAAGATCAAAAGATCGCAGCCTGCGGCAGCTCCTACGGTGGGAATTTGCGTTTCCCTGTAGGAGCTGCCGCAGGCTGCGATCTTTTTCGTCTCACAAAAGAGAAACAACTTCACTCCACTCTCAAAAAAATCATTATAAATCCTTATATTTCAGCTATTTGGGCTTATGGCACGAAACTCGCTAACGCCCTCTCCTACAAAAGATCCACCCCACAAAAATAACAATCCAGGAGACACACCATGAGTGTGATCATTGCCTTGGCAGCCCTCGCGCTGCTGATGCTGGCTGCTTACCGTGGCTACAGCGTCATTCTCTTCGCTCCGATTGCCGCCCTCGGCGCGGTCCTGCTCACAGACCCTTCTGCCGTTGCGCCCGCCTTCACCGGTGTGTTCATGGAGAAGATGGTCGGGTTCATCAAACTGTACTTCCCGGTGTTCCTGCTCGGCGCGGTATTTGGCAAGCTGATTGAGCTGTCGGGCTTCTCACGTTCGATCGTCGCCGCAGCGATTCGTCTGCTTGGCACTCGTCAGGCGATGCTGGTGATCGTGCTGGTCTGTGCGCTGCTCACCTACGGTGGCGTGTCGTTGTTCGTCGTGGTGTTCGCGGTGTATCCGTTTGCCGCGGAGATGTTCCGTCAGAGCAATATCCCGAAACGGCTGATCCCGGCGACCATTGCCCTAGGCGCGTTTTCCTTCACCATGGACGCCCTGCCCGGCACTCCGCAAATCCAGAACATCATCCCCAGCACCTTCTTCAACACCACGGCCTGGGCCGCGCCCTGGCTGGGTTTGATCGGCGCGATTTTCGTATTCTGCGCCGGCATGCTGTTCCTTCAGCGCCAGCGCAACAAGGCCCAGCACAGCGGTGAAGGCTATGGCACGCAACTGCGCAACGAGCCGGAAACTGCCGCAGACGTGAAGCTGCCTAATCCGTGGATCGCGCTCTCGCCGTTGCTGCTGGTGGGCATCATGAATCTGCTGTTCACCCACTGGATTCCGCTGTGGTACGGCAAAACCCACAGCCTCAGCCTGCCCGGCATGGCCGCGCCGGTGACCACCGAAATCGCCAAGCTCACCGCGATCTGGGCGGTCCAGGCCGCGTTGCTGGTCGGCATCATCATGGTGCTGGTATTCGGTTTCCAGGCGATCCGCGGCAAGCTCGCCGAGGGCAGCAGAAGCGCGGTCAGCGGTGCCTTGCTGGCGGCCATGAACACCGCGTCGGAATACGGTTTTGGCGCGGTCATCGCCTCCTTGCCCGGCTTCCTGGTACTGGCCGACTGGCTCAAAAGCATCCCTAATCCGCTGGTCAATGAAGCGATCACCGTGACCCTGCTGGCCGGCATCACCGGTTCGGCCTCGGGCGGCATGAGCATCGCCCTGGCGGCCATGGCCAATGACTTCATCGCAGCGGCCCATGCGGCGAACATTCCACTGGAAGTGCTGCACCGGGTCGCCGCCATGGCCAGTGGCGGCATGGACACCCTGCCACACAACGGCGCAGTGATTACCTTACTCGCGGTGACGGGCTTGACCCACCGTGAAGCCTATAAAGACATTTTCTGTATTACGCTGATCAAGACCCTGGCGGTCTTCGTAGTCATCGGTACTTTCTACGCCACCGGCATTGTGTGAGGCATTCATGACAACTCTTTCGGGCAAAACCGCACTGGTCACCGGCTCCACCAGCGGCATCGGTCTGGGCATCGCACTGAGCCTGGCCAAGGCCGGCGCCAACCTGATCCTCAATGGTTTCGGCGATGCTTCCAAGGTCATCGCACAGGTGCAGCAGTTCGGCGGCAAGGTCGGCCATCACCCGGCCGACGTCAGCGACCCTGCGCAAATTGCCGAGATGATCGCCTATGCCGAGCATGAGTTCGGCGGCGTCGATATTCTGGTGAATAACGCGGGTATCCAGCATGTGTCTGCGGTGGAAGACTTCCCCGTGGAGCGTTGGGATTCGATTATTGCGATCAACTTGTCGTCGGTCTTCCACAGCACCCGTCTCAGCCTGCCAGGCATGCGCGCCAAGGGTTGGGGCCGGATCGTCAACATCGCCTCAGTGCACGGCCAGGTCGGCTCGGTCGGCAAGGCCGCCTATGTCGCGGCCAAACACGGGGTGATCGGCCTGACCAAAGTGGTCGGTCTGGAAACCGCTACCAGCAACGTCACGTGCAACGCCATCTGCCCAGGCTGGGTGCTGACCCCGCTGGTGCAAAAACAGATCGACGACCGCGCCGCCACAGGCGTTGACCCACAGCAGGCGCAACATGATTTACTGGCCGAGAAGCAACCGTCGCTGGAATTTGTGACCCCTTCGCAACTGGGCGAACTGGTGCTGTTTCTGTGCAGTGAAGCCGGCAGCCAAGTGCGTGGCGCGGCGTGGAATATTGATGGTGGGTGGCTGGCGCAGTAGCCTCTACTTGTCACTGAAGCGTGTGTGCACATAAGAACAAGAGGCCAATCATGTCAAAAATACTTTGGCAGCCCAGCGCCGAACGCATCGGCAAAACCCGCATGGATGCCTTCCGGCGCTTCAGCAATCAGCGACACAACCTTGCACTCGCCGACTACCCGACGTTGCATCAATGGAGCATCGATCAGCGCGAAGATTTCTGGCAGGCCATCGTCGATTTTTTCGAGATCACGTTTCACCTGCCACCGAGCACGGTGCTGCGTGAAGGCCCGCTGATGCCCAGCGCCGAGTGGTTTCCCGATGCCACGCTGAACTTCGCCGAACACCTGCTGCGTCGTCGCGATGACGCAACCGCGGTGATTGCCATCGCCGAAAACGGCGAGCGCGAAAGCTTGAGCTACTTTGAGCTGGCCGAGCACGTCGCCGGCCTGCAAAAAAGCCTGCGAGCCGCAGGCGTCGGCTTGGGTGATCGAGTCGCGGCGTGCATGCCGAACACCTGGCAGACCTTGGTGGGCATGCTCGCAACCACCAGCCTGGGCGCGATCTGGTCATGTTCGTCACCCGATTTCGGCACGCACGGGGTGGTTGACCGCTTCGGTCAGATCGAACCGAAAGTGCTGATCACCTGCGCAGGCTATCGCTATGCCGGCAAAGCGATCGACCAGACCACCAAAGTCAACGAAATCCTCGAACGCCTGCCGTCGCTAGAGCAACTGATCATCGTGCCTTACGCCCGACCACAGGCGCGTATCGAAGACTACAAAACTCAAGCCGGGGTCGCGCTGTGGGATGAGTTTTACGGCAAGGGCGGTGAGCCCGAGTTCGTCGCAGTGCCCTTCGCTCATCCGCTGTACATTCTCTACTCCAGCGGCACGACCGGCGTGCCGAAATGCATCATCCACAGCGTCGGCGGTGTGCTGCTGCAACACGTCAAGGAACACGGTTTGCACGTCGACCTCGGGCCTGACGACCGATTGTTCTACTACACCACCTGTGGCTGGATGATGTGGAACTGGCTGGTCTCGGCCTTGGCGGTCGGCAGCAGCGTGGTGCTGTACGACGGCTCGCCCTTCCATCCAGGTCCGCAACGCTTGATCGACCTGATCGACAGCGAAGCCATCAGCGTCTTCGGCACCAGCCCCAAATACCTCGCAACCCTGGAAAGCAATGAGATCCAGCCACGCCTCAGCCATGACCTGGGCAGCCTGAAAGCCGTGCTTTCAACCGGATCAGCGCTGTCGCCGCAAAGCTACGAGTATGTTTACCGCGAGATCAAAAGCGAACTGTGCCTGTCGTCGATGTCCGGCGGCACCGACATCGTTTCCTGCTTCATTGCCGGCAATCCGGTCCTGCCGGTCCGCCGTGGGGAGATGCAGTGCAAGGGCCTGGGCATGGCCGTTGAAGTCTGGAATGAGGCCGGCCAACCGGTCATCGGTGAAAAAGGCGAGTTAGTCTGCACCCGGCACTTCCCGGCGATGCCGATCGGTCTGTGGAATGACCCGCAGCAGGAAAAACTCCGTGCCTCGTATTTCAGCCAGTTCCCGGGCGTCTGGGCTCAAGGCGACTACGCCGAACAACGGCCCAACGGCAGCTGGCTGATCCACGGGCGCTCTGACGCGGTACTCAACCCCGGCGGCGTGCGCATCGGCACGGCGGAAATCTATCGTCAGGTGGAAAAGGTCCATCAGGTACTGGACTCGGTCGCCATCGGCCAGCAATGGCAGGATGACGTGCGGGTGGTGTTGTTCGTGCGCCTGCGTGAAGGTGTGACGCTGGACGACAATCTCGAGCAGGAGATTCGCCAGGTCATCCGCGCCAACACCACGCCTCGGCATGTGCCGGCGAAGATTGTCGCGGTGACCGACATTCCGCGCACCATCAGCGGCAAGGTTGTCGAGTTGGCAGTCAGAAATGTCGTACATGGCCGGCCGGTGAAAAACACCGATGCGCTGGCCAACCCTGAAGCGCTGGAGCAATTTCGGGATCGGCCAGAATTGCAGGGGTAACTCCGCCTGTCCTACGCGGAATGGGTCAGTCCATCAGCCCCCATTCACCGGTTTCGGTGGATGGGATTGCGGCATTTGGCGAACCGTCCGCGTGCAACTTCAGGTGCAAGCGCAGGTTGTTCGGTGAGTCGGCATTCTTCAATGCTTCCTCCTCATCAATGACCCCCTCGACCACCAGCGCAAACAACGCACCATCAAAGGTCTGCATGCCGAGGTTCACGGACTTTTCCATGATTTCCTTGAGTTCTCCCAACTCATTGCGCCGGATCAAATCGCCAATAGTCGGCGTGCCCAGCATCACCTCCACCGCCGCCCGGCGCTGGCCATCGCGGGTCCGCACCAGACGTTGGGAAACGAAGGCCTTGAGGTTGTTGCCCAGATCATTGAGCAACTGCCCACGGCGTTCTTCAGGGAAAAAATTGATGATCCGGTCCAGCGCCTGATTGGCGTTGTGGGCGTGCAAGGTGGAGATCACCAGGTGCCCGGTGTCGGCAAAGGCCAACGCATGTTCCATGGTTTCGCGGTCGCGGATTTCGCCGATCAGTACGACATCCGGGGCCTGGCGCAGGGTGTTCTTCAAGGCGGCGTGAAAGCTGCGCGTATCAACGCCGACCTCGCGCTGGTTGATGATCGATTTTTGATGCCTGTGAATGTACTCCACCGGGTCCTCGATGGTGATGATGTGCCCGCTGCTGTGGCGATTGCGGTAATCGATCAGCGCTGCCAGCGATGTCGACTTGCCCGAATCCGTGGCACCGACGAACAACATCAATCCCTGTTTGAGCATCACCGTTTCAAGCAGCACGGCAGGCAGTTTGAGGTCTTCAAAGCGCGGGATATCGAGTTTGATGTTGCGCGCCACGATCGATACGTCGTTACGCTGTTTGAAGATGTTGACTCGAAAGCGCCCGACCCCGACCAGAGACACCGCCAGGTTCATTTCCAGCTCGCGGTCGAACTCCGCACGCTGCTCGGCGTCCATAATGGCTTCGGCAATCCCGGCGATCTCGCCGGACTTGAAGGCCTCGCTGGCCAGCGCTCTGAGCGCACCATTAAATCGCCCGGTGGGCGGTGCTCCGGTAGACAGGTAAAGATCGGAGCCGTCCTGGCTGGCCAGCATTCTTAGCAGCGAGTGAATTTCCATGGCAAAAAAATATCCGTTTAGCCTTCGATTGAACGAAAATCGCCAAGGCACGCCACTTTTCACGCGTCCGAGCGTCTACGTCTTCGAAGAATAGTCGATGCAGTAGCACTGACAGAATGCAGATTCACCACATGATCCGCCCCGGATGATTTGAGGCATAATCGCGCCCCGCCGCCACAACCGCTCCAAGGTAACTGCCCCAATGAAAGCTCAAGCCCGCCACATTCTGGTGAAAACGGCCGAAGAGGCCGAACAGCTCAAACAACGCATCGCCAAGGGCGAGGCCTTTGATGTGCTGGCCAAGAAGTATTCCACCTGCCCGTCCGGCAAACGCGGGGGTGATCTGGGCGAAGTTCGGCCCGGGCAGATGGTCGGCGCTATCGACGCAGTGATTTTCAAGAAACCGCTGCGTGTCGTGCACGGACCGATCAAGAGCAAGTTCGGTTATCACCTGGTGCAGGTGTTTTACCGGGATTGATTCTTCAATCCCTTGGAATCAACGCCCCCGGCGCCTGAATCACCTGACTCGCCAACCGATGCCCGGCCTCTGCGGCTTCTGCCGGGCTACCGCCACGGAGCCGACTGGCCAGATACGCCGCGCTGAACGAATCCCCCGCCGCCGTGGTGTCCACCACCCGCTCGACTCGCTGTGCCGGAACCTCGAACGACTCACCGCCACAGCGAATCAGACACGACTCGGCTCCGCGCTTGAGCACCACCTCCGGCGTACCCATCTGCTGGTAGGCCGCGAACACCGCCGCACAATCGGAAAAGTGGAACAGCGCCTGTTCATCGTCCACCGTCAACAGTGCCAGATCGACATACGGCAAAACCTCGCGGTACGCCGTCCGAGCCTGTTCCACGGTGCTCCACAAACGCGGCCGGTAGTTGTTGTCGAAGACAATCCGCGCATCCCGCTGACGGGCTTCGATCAGTGTCTCGATGAGCTTTTTACGCCCTGCTTCGCCCAGCACCGCCAGGGTGATGCCACTGAAATACAGCACATCGTAATCCGGCAGCGCCGCAAGAATCGGTGCCGCCGCCGGCGTGGTGAAGCAATCGCGCACGGCGGCTTCGTTGCGCCAATAGAGGAAACGACGTTCACCCGAAGCATCGGTCTGGATGCAGTACAAACCGGGCAAACGCCCCGGTAGCCGCTGGACCATGTCCAGGCCGATGCCTTCTTCAGACCAGCTCTGGCACATGGCGTCGCTGAAACTGTCATCGCCCAATGCGGTGACGTAATCCACCGTGGCCCCATTGCCCAATTCGCGAGACAGGTAGACCGCGGTGTTCAGGGTGTCGCCGCCAAAACTTTGTTGCAGACTGCCGTCGGCACGCTGCTGCAACTCGATCATGCACTCGCCGATCAGTGCAATGCGCGGGGTGTCGGGGCCGAGAGGGCTGATGGTGTTCATGGTTGTGGGGGCTCTGGTGATTCAATGTTGTCTAGCAGGTCGTCATCGCGAGCAAGCTCGCTCCCACAAGGATCTTGTGAACACCGCAAGTCCAATGTGGGAGCGAGCTTGCTCGCGATGGCCGCGCCTCGGTCCTAGACCTAGAAACAGGTTTCCATGCTTTCGATGACGTTCAACTGCTCATCCACCAGGCAACCAGTGCGCCATTTGTCGAAGGTCAGGCACGGGTGAGACGTACCGAACGAGATGATGTCGCCCACGCGCAACTGAACCCCGGGCGCGACCGTCATGAACGCATGCTGATCCATCACCGCCGTCACGGTGCAAGCACTGACGTCATCACCGATGGCTGGCAGCACACCTGCCCGGTAACGCAGCAATGGCACCGGCAGCCCGGCGTCGTACGCCACGTCGCGTTTGCCCAGGGCGATCACCGCAAAACCCGGCTCCGGCAACGACTGCACATGGGCCCAGACTTCCAGCGCCGGGCGCAGGCCTTCGTGCAAGTCGCTACGACGATCCAGCACGCAACATTGCGCTTCCTTGTAGATACCGTGGTCGTGAGCCACGTAACTGCCAGGGCGCAGCACACTGAGAAAACGTCCGGCGGCGTTCTGGGCTTCAAAGGACTCGGCGATCAGGTCATACCAGGCTGAACCCGAGGCGGTGATGATCGGCTTGTCGATGGCGAAAGAACCACTGTCTTGCAACTGCACCGCGAGGCGTACCAGTGACGCCGCAAACTCGCGGATGCCGCTGACCGCCTGGTCGCCGTGAATCACCCCTTCGTAGCCTTCAATGCCGGTCAACGCCAACCCCGGCTGCGCCTTGATCGCTTCAGCCAGCGCCAACACTTCGGCTTCGCTGCGGCAACCGCAACGGCCGCCGACCACGCCGTACTCGATCATCACGTTCAGGCGCAGACCACGCGCGGCAAAAAATGCCCCGAGGTCGGCGACGTTGTCCGGGTGATCGACCATGCAATGAAAGTCGAATGCCGGATCCGCCAGCAACTCGGCGATCAGCGCCATGTTCGGCGCCCCTACCAACTGGTTGGCCATTAACACCCGGCGCACGCCATGGGCGTAGGCGGCACGCGTCTGCACCGCAGTGGCCAGGGTGATGCCCCAGGCGCCCGCCTCCAGTTGCCGGCGAAACAACGACGGGGTCATGCTGGTTTTGCCGTGCGGCGCCAACTCGGCACCGCTGTTGCTGACGAACGCCTGCATCCAGCGAATGTTGTGCTCCAGCGCTTCGCGGTGCAGCACCAGCGCCGGCAGACTGACGTCACGCACCAGGTTGGCACCGGGTTGGCCGGTGCCCTTTTCCACGGCGGCGATGTTCAAGGCAGAAGACATGTTCTAACTCCTCACACGCGGCCGCGAACGGCCACTGCTATTCGTTGATGCGACGGGCCAGGTTGTTCGCGCTTTCGATCAACACCCGGCGATAGTCGTTGTAGTTGTTCTTGGCATCGGCCCTTGGGGCGACGATGCACAGGGTCGCAATGGCGACACCGCTCGGGTCTTTCACCGGGGCGGCGAAGCAATGGGTGAAGGTGTCGGCGACGCTATCGAAGGAGAAGAAACCATCAACACCGGCCTGACGGATTTCCGCCAGAAAACGCTCCAGCGGCAGACGTTCGCCATCAGGCAGGATGAAGTCGTCCTCATCGATCAGGTCGACGATTTCCTGATCGCTCAAATGCGCCAGCAACAAGCGCCCGGAAGCGGTCCACGGGATCGGCGCGTTCTCGCCGATGTCCGAGGAAATGCGGAAATGCCGCTCGCCCTCCTTCATCAACGCCACTGTGTATTTGCGCCCGTTGAGCAGGCACATCTGCGCGGTTTCGCGGGTCTGGCTGACGATCTCCTGCAAGGCGTGATCGGCCTCGCGGCTCAGGTCGAAATGGCGCAGATGCGCCTGACCGAGAAAGTACAGTTGCCGGCCGAGGTAGACGTGACCTTCCTTGCCCACCGGTTCGAGAATCCGTCGCTCAAGCAGGGACGCGACCAGCTCGTAGACCGTGGATTTCGGGCTGCCGATACCGCTGGCGATGTCGTTCGGACGCAACGGCTGGCCGATTTCCTTGAGGAAATCGAGAATATCGAACGCCCGGTCCAAACCGCGAGCCCGGCGCTTGATGGTGTCTTCGGTCATGTCAGTGGGTTCCCATTCAAATTCGCCCGTAGGAGCTGCCGCAGGCTGCGATCTTTTGATCTTGCCCTTCAGGCACCTCCAAAAACGCCAAAAGATCGCAGCCTTCGGCAACTCCTACAAGAACAAATCAGGCCTTCTTCGCCTTATAAGCGATGCAATCAATCTCGACCTTGCAGTCGACCATCATGTTCGCCTGCACACAGGCCCGGGCGGGTGCGTGTTCCGGGCTGAAGTACTCGGAGAAGACTTTGTTGAAACTCCAGAAATCCCGTGGATCTTCCAGCCACACACCCGTGCGCACCACGTCTTCGATACCATAACCGGCTTCTTCGAGGATCGCGATCAGGTTGCGCAGGGTCTGATGAGTCTGCTCCACGATCCCGCCGACAATGATTTCGCCATCCATGGCCGGCACCTGGCCAGACACATGCAGCCAGCCATCGGCTTCGACCGCACGGGCGAAAGGACGCGGCTGGCCGCCACCGGCGGTGCTACCCGTGCCGTATCGAGTAATGCTCATGGGTGTTTCTCCTGATTCGAAATTGACTGTTAAAAGCGGGTGTTCTTGAGAAATTCCGCCAGGCGCGGAGATTGCGGACGTTCGAACAGTTCCTTGGGTGGCCCCTGCTCTTCGATACGCCCCTGATTCATGAAGACGATCTGGTCCGAGACTTCAAAGGCAAAACGCATTTCGTGGGTCACCAGCAGCATGGTCATGCCATCCTCAGCCAGGCCCTTGATCACGCTCAATACTTCGCCGACCAGTTCCGGGTCGAGTGCCGACGTCACCTCGTCGAAGAGCATCAGGCTCGGGTTCATCGCAATCGCCCTGGCAATCGCCACGCGCTGTTGCTGACCACCGGACAACTGACCCGGATAGTGGTCGCGACGCTCCAGCAGGCCGACGCGCTCCAGCCATTTTTCCGCCAGCACTACCGCTTCGTCCTTGTGCAGCTTTTTGACTTTCAGCAGGCCCAGGGTGACGTTCTGCAACGCCGTGAGATGCGGAAACAGGTTGAACTGCTGGAACGCCATGCCGGTCATGGCCCGGTGCTGGGCGATGACTTTTTCCGAGTGGCGCACGCGTTTGCCGTTGACCTCGTGATAACCGATGGACTCGCCATCGAGCAGGATCCGCCCGCCCTGGAATTCTTCGAGCATGTTCACGCAGCGCAGCAGCGTAGTCTTGCCGGAGCCGCTGGAACCGATCAGCGTGACCACGTTGCCGCGCTGCATCGTCAGGTCGACGCCCTTGAGCACTTCGAGCGGGCCGTATTGCTTATGCAGACCGCGAATGTCCAGCAGGGCCTGGCTAGCATTTTTTGTCGAAACTTGAGCTTGAGTCATGGCAAGGCCACCCGCTTTTCAATATGCCGGCCGAGTAATTCGATGGCGTAGTTGATGACGAAAAAGAGAAAACCGGCAAACAGGTAAAACTCCAGAGTCATGAAGGTCCGGGCGATGATCTGCTGGGTACTCAGCAGCAACTCGGCCACACCAATCACCGAGAGCAAGGTCGAGGCCTTGACGATTTCGGTCGAAGAGTTGACCCAGGTCGGCAAAATCTGCCGCAGCGCCTGGGGTAGCAGGACGTAACCGAGGGCCTGATAAAACGTCAGGCCGATGGCCTTGCTCGCTTCCATCTGCCCACGCGGCAGCGCTTGCAACGCACCGCGAACGATTTCGGCAACGTGCGAACCGCAGAACAGCGTCAGCCCCAGCACTCCCGCCTGGAATGCATCGATCTGCCAGCCCAGCGCCGGCGCCATGTAGAAGCAGGCCAGCACCAGCACAAACACCGGCGTGCCACGGATCAGGTCAACGTAAAAACGAAACGGCGCACGCATCCAGAACTTGCCGTAGGTCAGCACCAGCCCGGCAACGATGCCGATCAGGGTGCCCAGCAAGATTGCCAGGACGGAACACTGCACACTGGTTAAGAAGCCCAACCACAGGGTGTCGCGGGCGATCCACAATTCATGCAACCAGCTTGGGGACTCGTACATGGGTACGCTCCTAACGGCGAATCGCCAGACGCTGCTCGAGGTAACGCAGCAGCATCGCGATGAGATAACAGGCCGCAACATAGAGCGCCGTCGTCACCAGCCAGGTTTCAATCACCCGGTAGCTTTCGACGTTGATCTTGCGCGCGTAATAGGTCAGCTCCGGCACGGCAATCGCCGCAGCCAGCGAGGTGTCCTTGAACAGCGAAATGAAGTTGTTCGAAAGCGCCGGCAACACGTTGCGCAACATCACCGGCACGGTGACGTACGCCTTGACCTGCCACTCCCCCAGACCAATCGCCAGCCCGGCCTCGCGCAGGCCTTTAGGGATGCTCAACAACCCGCCGCGGAACACTTCGGTCAGGTACGCCCCGGCATACAGCGACAGGGTGATGATGAACGACGGGAGCTTGTCCAGCCGAATACCCAGGCTCGGTAGCGCGAAGTAGATCAACAGAATCAACACCAGAATCGGCGTGTTACGGATCACCGTTACATACACCGACGCCAGCACCCGCAATGCGCGGTGCTTTGAGAGCAAAGCAAACGCCATCAGCAGGCCGATCACGCAACCGATGGCGATCGACACCAACGCCAGTTCAAGGCCCAGACCGAGCCCCGCCAGCAAGGTGTCGAAATCGCGCCAGACGGCGGCAAAGTTCAACTGATAGTTCATGGTCAGCAGTACCTTGAGCGGGGCGCAAACGCCCCACTCTTACCAGATCATTTGAATTCGACGGGGAAACCGATTGCAGGTGTTGGGAGGTCTACACCGAACCACTGCTTGAAAGACGCCGCGTACGTCGGGAACTCAACGCCGGTCATGGCTTCATGCAAGACGGTATTGACGAAATTCAGCCAGTCCTGATCGCCGCGCTTGACCGCACAGGCGTAGGTTTGCGGGCTCCAGGCGTAGGTCGGGCTGCGATAGCGGCCAGGGTTCTGCACCATCAGGTATTTGATCGAGGACTGGTCGGTAGCGGCGGCATCGGCCCGGCCCGAATTCACGGCCTGGTAGATCAGGTCCTGGCTGTCGTACTGATCGATCTTGGCCTTGGGCAGCGCCTGGTGCACCAACTCTTCGGCATAGACGTTTTGCAGCACGGCCACGGTGACGCTGTCGCCGGCGGCCCGCATGTCTTCGATTTCCTTGTACTTGCTGTTGGCCGGCAGCAACAGGGCCACGCCTTCGCGGTAGTACGGCAGGGTAAACGCCACTTGCTGCGCACGGCTAGCGGTGACGGTAATGAACTGGCAGCTCATGTCGACCTTGTCGGTCAACAGATTGGGAATCCGTGCATCTGACGACTGCACCACGAACTCGACCTTGCTCGGGTCATTGAACAAACCCTTGGCGACCATCCGCCCGATGTCGATATCAAAACCCTGCAATTTGCCGTCCGCGCCCTGGAAGTGCCACGGCGCGTTCGTGCTGCCCGTGCCCACAATCAAATGTCCACGCTTCAACACATTGTCGAGCTTGCTGTCCGCCGCCTGGGCAATGCCCACGGCAGAGGCTGAAGCCGCAAAGAGAAAAACACACGCTGTAAACAAGGAAGGTCGGCGCTGCATGACGGGCACTCCAGGATGATGTGTATTCCGCTATACCGGAATTTGGTATGTAACAACGGAATAGACAGCAGAAAGTGTGCCATAGCCCGACAGGAAAATCCCACGGCAAATGAAATATGAATCGAATCAACGGGATGCGCGAAAATTCAAAACAGACGTTGCCAGACGTCGCAGCGCACAAGCGCTACCGTTGGCTACAGGCGCGGGTAGCTGGGCCACATTTGAGGTCGGGTACGCTTCAAAACGAGGCCAGTCAGCGCTCTGTACCTGTCA
The DNA here is from genome assembly GCF_058802345.1 of Pseudomonas sp. GW822-FHT02D10. Taxonomy (NCBI): domain Bacteria; kingdom Pseudomonadati; phylum Pseudomonadota; class Gammaproteobacteria; order Pseudomonadales; family Pseudomonadaceae; genus Pseudomonas; species Pseudomonas sp. GW822-FHT02D10. Next base: position 70,960 of record NZ_JBXAOB010000005.1, on the reverse strand, counting down.
ACTCTGACAGTAGACGCACCCTGCAGACGGCATTAGCGTCATTGCATGCCTTCTCTTCGTCTCACTGCTGAACAAGGAAGACTTCAATGAGTTCGACAACCCACCCTCTCGCACCGCAATACCGCCGGGCATTGAGGACCTACCGCCCGGTCGTCCTGTATTTCGGCAATCAACACTGTTACGCCTGTGAGTTCGCCGGGCCGATTTTTCGTGCGACGGCCGAGGCCTATAAAGATCGCGCCGAGATTTATATGTTGAATACTGGCGAATCCGCTCGCCACCCCGAGGTCAGCGGCACCCCCACCGTGTTGTTCTATCGCAATGGGAAACTGCTGAAAAAACTCAAGGGTTTCGAAAATGCAGACGCCTTGAACGATGTCTTTGCCAACATCATCGGCAAGGCCCGCCACAACGCTGTCGTGCGCAAACCTCGCCATGATCTGTCGTGGTTGTGCAATACCCTTGGCACCTTGCGTACCTTCCCACGGGCACATCGGCTGCTCGCTCATCGAGCCACCGTCACCAACAAAAATCGCTGAGAAGCTCAAAAGCGTATTGGACAACCCCCCGATCCACTGCTTTCCTTCAATGGACCGATTGAGTAGCGTTCGCTCAAACCGTGAGGTTCGAGCAACGTAACGGTTCGGGAGGGATCAATGTCGTTCAAAGTCATGATGGTTTTCGGTACTCGGCCGGAGGCCATCAAGATGGCTCCGTTGGCCCGGGTTTTGCGTCACTGGCCTGGTGTCGAGCTGAGCATCTGCTCCACCGGTCAGCACCGGGAGATGCTCAAACAGGTGCTCGACTTGTTCGAGTTGACGGTCGATGAAGACTTGCACGTGATGACCCGGGGCCAGTCCCTCAATGGCCTGTCTCAGCAATTGCTTTTCAACCTGGATAAAAGCTACGAACGCCTGCACCCGGATATCGTGCTGGTACACGGCGATACCACCACCAGCTTCATCGCTGCCCTCGCCGCCTTTTATCGCCATTTGCCGATCGGCCACGTCGAGGCAGGACTGCGCACCGGCAACCTGCGCGCACCGTGGCCGGAAGAAGCCAACCGACGTCTGACCGGGGTGATTGCCAACCTGCACTTTCCACCGACCCGTAACGCCCAGGACAACCTGCTGCGCGAAGGTGTACCGCTGGAGAACATCGAGATCACCGGTAACACGGTGATCGATGCACTGCTGTGGATGCGCACCCATCAGCAGGAAATCCAATGGCACCCCGCCGCCGACTCACCGCTGGCGGTGCTCGACGACAACCGGCGCATGGTGCTGATCACCGGCCACCGTCGGGAAAATTTCGGCAAAGGTTTCCGCAATATCTGCCTGGCCCTGGCGGATCTGGCCCTGCGCTATCCGGACGTGCAGTTCGTTTATCCGGTGCATCTGAATCCGCAGGTGCAAAGCGCGGTGTATGGCGTGCTTTCGGACACGCCGAACATCTATCTGATCGAGCCTCAGAACTATCAGCATTTCGTCTGGCTGATGGGCCGTGCACACTTCATCATGACCGACTCCGGTGGCATCCAGGAAGAAGCCCCCTTCATCGGTAAACCGTTGCTGGTGTTGCGCAAGGTGACCGAGCGGCCATTGGTGCTCGAAGGCGGCACAGTGCTGCTGGTGGGCACCGACACCACGAAGATCGTCAAAGAAGCCAGCCAGCTACTCGATGACGAGGCCACCTACAAACGCATGAGTCGCATCCACAGCCCTTATGGCGATGGGCACGCCAGCGAACGTATCGCCAAACACCTGTGTAGCTGGTTGAGCGCGCGCTCGGCGGGCAGTGCGGTATGAGTCTGGGGTTTGTCGATTTTTTTGCATACGTACTGTTTGGCCTGAAATACCTTGCGATCACCCTGGCCTTGTTGATGTTCGTGCTGGGCCTGGATGACCTGTTCATCGACCTGATGTACTGGAGCCGCAAGCTGATCCGGCGCTGGCGGATCTATGAAAAGTTCAAGCGTGCCGATGAACAGCGGCTGTATGAGATCCCCGAAAAGCCCCTGGCAATCATGGTTCCGGCGTGGAACGAAGTCGGCGTGGTCGGTGAAATGGCCCGGCTCGCGGCCTCGACCCTCGATTACGAGAACTACCAGATCTTTGTTGGCACCTACCCCAACGACGCCGAGACCCAGGCCGACGTCGATGCCGTGTGCCGGCACTATCCCAACGTACACAAAGTGGTCTGTGCCCGTCCCGGCCCGACCAGCAAAGCCGACTGCCTGAACAACATCATCGACGCGATTTTGCGCTTTGAAAGCGAAGCGAAAATCGAGTTCGCCGGGTTCATCCTGCACGACGCCGAAGACGTGATTTCGCCAATGGAGTTGCGCCTCTTCAACTACCTGCTGCCGAGCAAGGACCTGATCCAGATTCCGGTCTACCCCTACGCGCCGGCATGGAACGGTTTCACCGCCGGGCATTATGTCGATGAATTCGCCGAGAACCACGGCAAGGACGTGATCGTGCGCGAGGCGCTGACCGGCCAGGTGCCGAGCGCCGGCGTGGGCACCTGTTTCAGCCGCAAGGCGATCAGCGCCCTGCTGGAGGACGGCGATGGCATCGCCTTCGACGTGCAGAGCCTGACTGAAGACTACGACATCGGTTTTCGCCTCAAGCAAAAAGGCATGAAGTGCATCTTCGCCCGCTACTCGGTCACCGACCCGAAACTGGCGCTGGAACAGAAGTGGGTCCTGGGTATGAACCGCGTGTTCTCCCAGGTCATCTGTGTCCGAGAACATTTCCCGCGAGATCTGCAACACGCGATCCGGCAAAAATCGCGCTGGATTGTCGGCATCGTGTTCCAGGGCACCAAGAACCTGGGCTGGAGCAGCAAGGGCTCGCTGAACTATTTCCTCTGGCGCGACCGTCGGGGTCTGATCGCCTACCTGCTGAGCTTTATGGTCAACCTGTTGCTTCTGGTGCTGCTGAGCATGTGGCTGGTGACACTGCTCTCCCCCGAGGCCTGGCGTTTCCCCTCCATTCTGTCCGACAGCCCATTGCTGTCGACACTGCTCTGGCTCAACGGCCTGATGCTGCTCAACCGTCTGTTCCAGCGCGCCTGGTTCGTCACCCGCTTCTACGGTCTGGGCCAAGGTCTGCTGTCAGCGCCACGGATGATGTGGAGCAACTTCGTCAATTTTTTCGCCAACTTGCGCGCCCTGCGCCAGGTCATGGAAATGGGCGATTCGCGCCGCGTGGCCTGGGACAAGACCACCCACGAGTTTCCGGCCCTGGCCAAGGCCCAGCGCACACCGCTGGGCCATCGACTGGTAGAAAAAGGCCTGCTGACCGAAGAGCAACTGGAAGCCGCGATCACCAACCCGGTGCGCCGCCGCCTCGGTCATGAACTGCTGCTGCGCGAGCACATCAACAGCACCCAACTGGTCGAAACCCTGGCCGAGCAACTGGACCTGGAGTGGGCGCCACTCAATCCGTTCAAGCTCGACAAACAGCTGATCGACCGCGTGCCACGCAAAGTCGCCACCCACTACGGCGTGTTGCCGGTCGCCGAAGAAGGCACAACCCTGGTGCTGGCCTCCGAAGGTCCGGTCAGTCAGGTTTCGCTGGGTGCCATCAGCCGTCAATTGAAACGCCCGGTTCGCTGCCGTCTGGCACCGCAAGGCCGAGTCACGCTGGGCATCCGCTACTGGTACCCCAGCCCGCTGCAAAACGAGGAAGTCCGTCACATGCTGCACGTGCTTGAGCGTCATCAGGACGATGAAGCCCTGTTGGAACGCGTCGGCCACCACCAGGTCTTGCTCGGCAACCTGCTGCAAGTGCGCGGCATGGTCCCGGCAACGCTGTTCAATCAGGCGCTGATCGACTTCGACGCCGAGCGCATGTCATTGGGCGATCACCTGATCGAACGCGGCATGATCACCCAAGAGATTCTGCAACAGGCGCTGGCCGAGCAATCCGCTGAACAACAAGCGGCTTTCCGCATTGCTCGGGAGGTCGCATGAAGCCAGGGATCCGTCATCGAGTGGTGCTCGGTAGCCTGTTGCTGAGCCTGAGCGCCGCCAATTGGGTAGAAGCGGCGCCACTGAGCGATTTCGAGCAGTTCCGTAGTTTCCCCTACATGGACCGCAGCTACCGCGAAGCCAAAAAAGGCAACTGGGCTAAAGTCGAGCGCCTGATGCGCCACCTGCTGACCATAGTCCCGAAAAACGACGAGGCCCGGGCGATGTTGGTCCAGGCTCTGGCCAAGCTACGGCGCTACAAGGACGCCGTCCAGGCGTTGCCGGACAACCCGGACAACAGCGACGCCCTGCTCAACCTTCGACTGACCTGGATCGAACAGGACCCCCCGCCCTCCGAACAGGTCGAAAACTGGATGGCCACCAGCCTTCTCAATCAACGTGTGCAACTGTGGCAGGCCTACAGTTTGAGCCTGGCCAAGTTCGGTGGTGCGCTCAAAGCCCGCAACTGGCTGGCGCAACTGTCGCCAAAGGGTGATGACAACATCCTGCGTCTGGCCCGCTCCAACTGGTCCGAGCAATTGCGCGACTCGAACGGCACTATCGAGGAACTCGCGCCGTTGGCCGCGCGTAAACAACTCGATGCCGAAGGTTGGCAACGACTGGCCAACGCCTATGTGCAACGCCTCGAAGAAAAGCCTTTGCAGGACCTGTTGCAACAGGCGCCGACCCCGGAAGCGGCACGCAAGGCGCGTCTGGCGATGGTCGATCGAGCGATTGCCATGGGCCATATCCAACAGGCCCAACGCTGGATGCAATCAATGCCGGCCGACGACCTGGCCGATCCAGGCCTGCGCCAACGGCGGTGGGAACTGGCACGACAAACCGGCGACGCGCCGACTGTGCAACGCCTGAGCAGCGAGTTGCAGCGCCCGTGCCTGGAAACCGCAGAATGGCTGTCGCGTCGCGACCCGCAAGCCGCACTCGCCCAGTTACGCGGCTGCTCGCCCAGTGATGATCCGCAGACCTGGCTGGTTCTCGCGCAACGCCTGCAAGCCACCGAACTGCTGCAAAGCCAGCGCCTGCCCGAACCCTGGGACAGCAAACGTAGCGAGCGTTTGCTTGATGTCTGGCAGGCACAGGGCCAGAGCGACAAAATCATGGCCTGGCTCGCCAGCCAACCGCAAACCGCCGACGTGGTGAAGCGCCGTGCCGAACTGCTTCAGACGCTGGGCCGTAATGGCGAAGCAGCGACGCTGTGGGAACGGCATTACCAGCAGACCGGTAATCTCGGTTCACTGAATCAAGCCACCTACCTGGCGCTCAACAACGGCCAGCGTGATCACGCGCAACAATTGCTGGAAGATGCCTTTGATCGCCATGGCGGGCGCTTGCCGGCGGTGATGTTGCAACGTCTGGCCGGGCTCTATGGCTCGTCGTCGACGACAACCCCTGCTCAGCAAAAACGCATGGCCTTGCTGTTGAACCGGGTCGACGCCGCGACGCGCGGCCAATTGCTCGGACAACTGGCAGAGAACGGCCAGTGTGACGCGGTACGCCAGGCCATCGGTGCGCAACCCAAAGAAACCGGCGAATTCCGCGCCCTGGGTCGCTGCGCCATGCCTGACCGGCCAGGCGAGGCCGTGGTCTATTATCAGGCTGCGGAAAAACTTGGCGATCGCGGCAGTCGCTTACCGCTGGCCTATGCCCTCGAAGCCTCCGGCGACTCTGCCGGCGCCTTGCGTATCTGGCGCAGCGTGCCGGACCGCGAACTCACCGAGAACGCCCGCTTCACCGCCAGCCGCAGCGCATTGACCGTCGGTGACACCGACGCCGCCGAACGCTATTGGCAGCAAAGCCGCACCCGCGGCAGTAACGAATGGGCCCTCGGCGCGGCAATCGCCCAAGCTCAGGGCAACGACGCACTGGCCCTTGAGCGTCAGCGTCAGGCGTTGCAGCAATCCCCTGACGCCGGGCATTTCTATGCCGCCTCGGTGACCGCGCTAAAGGCCGGATATCTGCCGCAAAGCACCGCGTGGCTGGCCGAAGCGTTACGTCGCGACCCGAAAAACCCACGCTACAGCGCCGACTACGGCATGCGCCTGGCCGGGGCCGAAACCCGGCAAGAGCGGGCTCGCGCGATTCCCTACCTGCAAACCGCCACCCACCATTTTCCCGAGGACTATAGCCTCGGCGAGACCCTGGCCTGGCGCTACGACGAAGCCGAAGACAGCGCTGCGGCCCGCAAGGAACTACGCCGGGTCATCGATCTGGAGCAAAACCCGGTGGCCGCTGACGACGACAGCGGCAGCCTCGAAGCCCGCCGCTATCGTCAGCGTCGCGCCCACGAAACCTTGTCCAGACGTGACAGCCGAACCCTCGCCAGCACCTGGTCGCCGGCCGGGGTTTCGACCAACGACATCCTGCGCCCCGACACTACCCAAGGCACCGCTCGCCACGCCGCCTCGCAAAACGTGCAGGTAGCCATGTGGGACCATGCCCTGGGCGATGAGCCAAGCCGCGCCGGCAGCACGCTGTCGGTGTATGGCCGGGCGTTGCTGGGCGGCACTGGTCGCTCCAGTTACGTAGAGTCCGTCGGCACCGGGCTTGGCTTGCGCTACAAACCCTGGGGAACGGCGAACATCAACTTCTACGCCGAGATCTACAAACAGAACACCTTCGACGACCAGGACAAGCAAGGCCTGAGTCTGGGTGAGTTTCTCAACCCGAATCAGCTATGGGAGCAGCTCAACGACCACCATAAAGACGGCCACACCAACACCGACTACTTGCTGCGCGCTACCGCTTCGTTCCTTGATCAAGGCCGGTTCCGCAACGACTGGCGAGTCGATGAAAGCGACTGGGAGGAGCGTTTTCTCTACCTCGACGCGGCTTGGTGGACCAAGGCCGGCGACCATCAATGGCTGTCGCGCTTCCAGCAAGGACACACTTGGAAGCTTCCGTTCAACAGCGCGCAAACCATCATGCCGTATGGCTTCCTCGAGTTCGCCAGCCAGGACCCGAGCAACGACTGGCGCCAGGACCTGCGCACCGGTCTCGGTCTGCGCTGGCAATGGTGGTTCGACGACGACATTTATAACGCCTACCGCGCACACCTGACCGTGCGCACGGAGTATCAGCAATCACAGGGCGGCAATTTGTATGAACGCGGCAATGGTGTGCTGCTGGGCGTGGAGTTGAACTTCTGATGAGCCGATTAATGCTTCTTCTCTGCCTGCTGTTGCTTGGCAGTCAACAAGTCCGCGCTGATGAGCGGATTTTCTATCAACCGTTGAATGTCGACGCCAGCCTGAGTCAGGCGCAATGGCGACAGGTCTGGCAAGCCAGCGCCAAACAAGGCGCGACCACCGTCATCGTGCAATGGACAGCATACGGCGACTCGGTTTTTGGCGAAGCCAACGGCTGGCTGGCGAACAGTCTGCGCGAGGCCCAGGCGCAGGGGTTGAAACTGGTGCTCGGGCTGTCCATGGACCCGGCGTTTTACCAGCGTATTGACCAGCTCGACAGCGCCGGGCTGGCGTCCTATTGGCAAGCGCAGCTCGGGCAATCACTGGCCCAACAGCAAAAACTGCGCAAGGACTGGAAGCTGCCTGTCAGCGGCTGGTACTTGCCGCTGGAGCTGGATGACGCGCACTTCATGGCAGTCGACAGGCGCGAGCAACTGCAACGGCAACTCCAGGCCTTCGCCCGCCAACTCGACGCGCCGCTGCACATCAGCGCGTTCAGTGCCGGCAAGCTGGCGCCGCAGCTCAACGCGAACTGGCTGGGTGAGTTGGCCGGCAGCGGGATTCAAGTCTGGTGGCAGGACGGCGCCGGCACCGGACGCTTGCCGCTGGTGGTGCGCAACAGTTACGCCAGCGCGCTGCCCTGCTCGGTCGGTATCGTGCGTGAAGCGTTCCGTCAGATCAGCGCCGAAGGTCAGCCGTTCCGCGCCGAGCCGGCAACTCCGGACGCCATGTCGGGTGGCTGCCATCCGACGGCAGTGTTTTCCTTGCGCTACCGTCCGTGGGGACAGGTGATTCTGGACAATCAACATAAAAACAAGTCGAGCGGTGTACAACACCGTTGACGCTCAGAAGTGCTTGAGCGTCGCCAGCACGCGCTCGGCATTCTCCGAACACACCAACCCCTCAGGTCGTGCCTTGACGGTCTCGATAACACCCAGCAATTTCGCCTTGCTCTGAGCCAGATGCTGTTGCATTTCTTCGATCTGCTCAACCTTGCGCTCCAGGCTCAGCACCAACTCGTCATGCCGGAGTTCACCCTGCTTCGGGCTGGTGAGCAACTGTTTGAGCTCCTCCAGGCTGAACCCGGCCTGCTGCGCACACTGGATGATTTGCAGGGTTTGCAGCACCTGCGCCGGGTAGCGCCGATAACCGTTGGCCAAACGCTGAACCTGACCGATCAACCCCTGACTTTCGTAAAACCGGATGCGCGAAGCCGTCAGTCCGCTCAATTGCGCCAATTCACCAATCTTCATCAGAACCTCATTCCCGCGCTTGACATTAAAGTTGACTTTAAGCTTAGCCTCGCCTCTCCACTGATGAGGAGTCAAGTATGTCGCCCTTTAACGCGTTGAATCTGCCCAACGGCCAGACGATCGGCAATCGCATCGCCAAAGCGGCGATGGAAGAGAATCTTGCCGACACCGAACAAGCACCCTCCCAGGCCTTGATGCAACTCTATCGGGCCTGGGCCGATGGCGAAGCCGGCCTGCTGTTGACCGGCAACGTAATGATCGACCGCCGGGCCATGACCGGTCCCGGCGGCGTGGTGCTGGAAGATGAACGGCACCTTGAACGTTTCCGTCAGTGGGCTGCCATTGGTCGGGCCAAGGGTGCGCAGTTCTGGGTGCAGCTCAATCATCCCGGGCGCCAGACCATGGCCAATCTCGGGCAACAAGCCTGGGCGCCGTCTGCCGTGGCGCTGGAGATGGGACAGTTCTCGAAAATGTTCGCCCAACCGACGCCAATGAGCGAAGACGACATCCAGGACGTCATCCAGCGCTTTGCCACCAGCGCCGCTCTGGCGCAAAAAGCCGGTTTTACCGGAGTAGAAATTCACGCAGCCCATGGCTACCTGATCAGTCAGTTCCTGTCGCCATTGACTAACCGACGGACCGACCGCTGGGGCGGCTCGCTGGAAAATCGCGCACGTTTGTTGATAGAAGTGGTGAATGCGGTTCGTGCAGCGGTCACGGCAGATTTTTGCGTCGCGGTGAAACTCAATTCCGCCGACTTCCAACGCGGCGGCTTCGATGCCGACGATGCGCGGCAGGTCATCGACATGCTCAACCCGCTGGCCATCGATCTGCTGGAGTTGTCGGGCGGTAGCTATGAAGCCCCGGCGATGCAAGGCGAAGCCCGCGACGGACGCACTCTGGCGCGCGAGGCCTACTTCCTTGAAATGGCCGGTGAACTGGCGAGCCGGGCGAAGATGCCGGTGATGGTCACCGGTGGCATTCGACGCCTACCCGTTGTCGAACAGGTGCTGGCCAGCGGCATCGCCATGGCCGGTATCGGCACTGCGCTGGCGGTCGAGCCGTTGCTGGTCAAGTTGTGGCGCGAGGGGCACGCCAGCCACCCACAATTGCCGCCGATCACCTGGAAGCGCAAACCTTTGGCGTCGCTGGCCACCATGGCCGTCGTGCGCTTCCAGATCAAGCGCATGAGCCGTGGTCACCGGCCAAAACCTGCAGTGCCGGCGATCTGGGCGTTGATCCTCGACCAGCTGTACATCGCCAAACGCACACGCCAGTACCGGGCAGCGATGAGCAAATAGCCGGAGCCCGTTCTACCGGGCTCACGGAATGACATGCAGCCGATCATTTACCGCCCGGAAAAACGCAACCGCGAGAGCATTCGCAGGTCGCCGTCCAGGTAATAGGCGTTGGTCCAACTGTCATCCACTGCCAGTGGCGGAACCTGCTTGAGATCCTCTTGTTTGGCGGCATAGCGGAATCGGTAATGCTCGTAGAAGCGCAGCAGTTCCAGCCCGTAACGGTCGGCCAGGTCGACATCGCCGCGAATGATCAGGAAGTTTTCGTCATTGCCCTCACTGGCGTTGATGCTCAGGTTGTGGCTGCCGCTGATGATCACCGGCGTGTCGCTGGTGAAGTCGATGACGATGGCCTTCAAATGCACCAGCAGGTCACCCTTCTGGCCTTTCATGCTTTCCTTGAGCCAGCCCTCGATGCCGGTGTTGAGCAATGCAGTGGCGGCGAAATCAGCCGTGCGGTCGGCGTGAAAACCGGTGATGCGGCTGGCGGTGTTTTGCAGGCCATAACGCAGCACATCGTCGTGGGGCTGGCCGAGCAAGGCGTTGAGGATTTCATCCGGCAGTGCGAACGCGGTGACAAACAAAACGTCCTTCTTCGCCGCATTGATGATCTCGACGAATTGCTGCAGATCGGCCTGGCCGGTACGCGGTGAAAAACCGACAAACAACGGCTGCGACGGGTCCATCGGGTTGTTCTTGGTCAACCACGTACGCGTGGCGCCCACATCGGTCGGCGCGGCCCAGATCTGCTCGAACACTTGCAGATAGCGGGTGGCCACAACGGTATTGTCCAGCACATGCACCACGTTGGCCTGACGGTAGACACCGTTGTCGGTGAAATTGGTACTGCCGCACAGCACCGATTGCGGCCGATACTCCCCGGCACCATCGACCTGGCTCAGCACGATGAACTTGTCATGGAAAATGGCGTGGGTCACCCGCCCCCGTTTGTTCTCGGCGGGAAGCTTGGCCAGGCTCTCTTCATTCATGGTGGTGTCGGTATCGCCGGGCTTGGCGTGATACAGCACCCGAACCTTGGCGCCTCGCCCAAACGCCGCGTTGACCGCGTCGACAATGGTCGGCAACTGATACTCGTAAATCGCAATGTCCAGCGCCCACTGGCTATCCACGGCGCGCTCGATGAAACCGGTGATCTGCTCGAGCAAACCGTTCTCCAGCCATAGCCGTGGTGCGGCGGGCCAGTCGTCGAGAGACAGATTCTTGTTGGCACTCAGCTGTGCATCGAGCTCGGGGAACTTGCGGGAGAAGGCCTGACTGGCCGCCACCGCACGATTGAAAATGACATGCTGGCCTGCCGGCAAACCATTGTCGGTGGTGACCGTCACCGCCAGGGCCTCGCCCAATTGCGGCGCATCCGGCGTGCCATAGGCCAGATGCACTCGGTAGTTGATCGTCACGCCCGGATTGACCGCGTAATCGGCCCAGCGAAATTTCTGCAACGGTGCGCTATCGCTGGGCGTGGCGTTGTACTGAGGAAAGGTGTGGGCCTTACCGGGGAAGGTCAGGCTGTTGAACAGAAACTCCCAGGGTCCGCTGCCCTGCTGTTTTTCGATGGCAAAACCGAGCAGGCCTTTGCGTCGGGACTCGGCCAGGTCCATGGCGAGCAACACGCCGTTGGTGCCGGCATAGGCTTTGACCCGAAAATCGTCCTGACTGTTAGCGGCTAGAACACGCATGGTCCACTCCTTTGATTTTGTCCCTGAAAGATCGCAGCCTTCGGCAGCTCCTACGCCGACCGTATCACGACGGCGTACGCAATTCTGTAGGAGCTGCCGCAGGCTGCGATCTTCTTGCAAGCGCTACAGATCGTCGATGTGCCGATACTCGGCCTGCAACTCGGCGGCCAGGGCTTTAGCGCGCCCGAGCCGGATGGGCCCGCGCTCGATATCCACCAGCATACCCGGACAATGGAGTTGCGCCAGTGCAGGCCACTCCTTGAGGCGGCCATCGGTCAGCAGCAACAATCGCTGCTGCTCTGCCGGAAAGCGCTTTTGCCGCGACGTCAGCCAATGCGCCGCTTCATTCAGTGCGGCAAACAACGGCGTGCCACCGCCCGCACCTAGCGCGCCGAGCCAGTCGCGCAGGCTGGCCGAGGCTTTCAGACCTTGCACCTGCCACTTCGGCGCAGTACCACTGGCGGTCAACAGCGCCAGCCGCACGCGCTGGCGATAGGCGTCGTCGAACAGTTGCGCCAGCAGGCCTTTGGCATCGCTCAACGCCTGATGACGCCGGGTCGAGGCCGAGGCATCGACGATCACCAGCCACAATTCATGGGGCGAACGACTGCGCAGGTGAAACAGCAGATCTTCGCGCTGACGCGGGCGGCCGTTGAGCAGCGTTCCAGGCCAATTGACCGAGCCGCTGCTGGTGGTTCGACGCTGGCCCTGCCTGCCGTGTTTCAGGTGTCCTGCACGGGGTTTGGCATTCGCCCCCGCGTCAGATCGAGGGCGAATGCCTAGGGCTTTTTTGGCCAGCTCGGCACTTCATGACGGGCGCCGGTGGGTAATGCCTGAGCCGGCATTTCACCCCACTGGCCCTGGCCTTCGCCGGGGTTCGGTTGTTGGGCTGCGGACGAGTCTGGCGCGGGGTTCTGGCTCGGTGCAGACGGTGGAGTGTCACGACGACGATGACGCAAGGCAAACTCGGCCACTGCATCGATATCGTCCTCGCTGATCACCTCTGCCCCACGCCACGCTGCATGAGCGCGAGCGGCACGCAGCCAGACCAGGTCGGCGCGCAAGCCGTCGACCCCAGCGGCAAAGCAACGCTCGGTGATCTGTACCAGCGCCTGATCGTCCAGAGGAATGCTCGCCAGTGCCGCACGAGCGCGCTGGCAGCGTTCGCGCAATTGCTGCTGCGGGGCTTCCCATTGGGCGCAGAAGCCTTGGGGATCGCTGTCGAAATCCAGCCGGCGCCGGATGATCTGACCGCGTTCAAGCGGCGCCGTGTGACCGCTGAGCGCGACGTTCAGGCCGAAACGGTCGAGCAATTGCGGGCGCAGTTCACCCTCTTCCGGGTTCATGGTGCCGATCAGCACAAAGCGCGCCGAATGCCGATGAGAAATGCCGTCGCGTTCGACCAGGTTGGTGCCGCTGGCCGCGACGTCGAGCAGCAAATCCACCAGATGATCGGGCAGCAGATTCACTTCATCAACATACAACACGCCGCCGTCGGCCTTGGCCAACACTCCCGGAGAAAACTGTGCACGGCCTTCGCCCAGCGCGGCGTCCAGGTCCAGGGTGCCGACCAGTCGCTCTTCGGTTGCGCCCAAGGGTAAGGTGACGAACTGCCCGCTGGCGAGCAAATCCGCCAGGCCACGGGCCAACGTCGACTTGGCCATGCCCCGCGGACCTTCGATCAGCACACCGCCGATTTTCGGGTCGATGGCCGTCAGGCACAACGCCAGTTTCAGGGCATCGGCGCCGACCACGGCGGACAGCGGGAAATGCGGAGTGTCTGTCATCGGGTTGTCTCGTTCTCAAACATCTTCTTCGATATCCAGCAGCAAATTCTCCAACGCCTGCCGATACTCGCCCGGTTCCTGCCACATCCCCCGCTGCTGAGCTTCGAGCATGCGTTCGGTCATGTCGCGCAAGGCGTGCGGATTATGCTGCTGGACGAATTCGCGGGTCGACGGGTCAAGCAAATAAGCGTCGGCCAGCAAGGCGTACTGATGGTCGTCGATCAGCTGCGTGGTGGCGTCGAAAGCGAACAGGTTATCGACGGTGGCCGCCAGTTCAAAAGCGCCTTTGTAGCCGTGCCGCTTGACCCCTTCGATCCACTTCGGGTTGGCTGCCCGGGAGCGGATCACCCGGTTCAGCTCTTCCTTCAGCGTGCGGATCTTCGGCAAGTCCGGCTGACTGTGATCGCCATGGTAGCTCGCCGTCGCTTCGCCGCTGAGGCTTTCGACAGCGGCGAGCATGCCGCCCTGGAACTGGTAATAGTCATTGGAATCGAGCAAGTCATGCTCGCGATTGTCCTGGTTTTGCAGCACCGCCTGAACCTGGCTCAAGCGCTGGGCGAACTGCTCGCGGGCTGCCGTACCCTCATCGGAACCGCCGTAAGCGTAGCCACCCCAATTCAGGTAGACCTCGGCCAGATCCTCGCGGCTTTGCCACAAACGGCCATCGATAGCGCCCTGCACGCCTGCGCCATAAGCACCGGGTTTGGCACCGAAAATCCGCCAACCAGCCTGTCGTGCGGCGGCGTCTTCATCCAGTCCGGACTGGATCAGCGCTTCACGTTCAGCGCGAACCTTGGCCGCCAAGGGGTTCATATCGTCCGGCTCGTCCAACGCGGCAACCGCTTGCACAGCCGCATCGAACAGTCGAATCAGATTGGCGAAGGCATCGCGGAAGAACCCGGAGACGCGCAAGGTCACGTCCACGCGCGGCCGGTCGAGCAGACTCAGCGGCAGGATTTCGAAGTCGTCGACCCGCTGACTGCCCGTCGCCCAGACCGGACGCACGCCCATCAGCGCCATGGCCTGGGCGATATCGTCACCGCCAGTGCGCATGGTCGCCGTGCCCCAGACCGACAACCCGAGCTGACGCAAATGATCGCCGTGATCCTGAAGATGCCGCTCAAGAATCAGGTTCGCCGACTGGAAACCAATGCGCCAGGCGGTGGTGGTCGGCAGGTTGCGCACGTCCACCGAGAAAAAGTTGCGTCCGGTGGGCAGCACGTCGAGGCGCCCGCGACTCGGCGCCCCGCTGGGACCTGCCGGGACAAACCGGCCGCTGAGCGCATCCAGCAAACCGCGCATTTCTGCCGGGCCACAGGCGTCCAGTCGCGGCGCGACCACATCACGCAAGCTGTCGATGATCGCACTGACATCACTCCAACCGGGTTGACTCAACCGCTCGATATCGGTGCTCAGCGCCTGCTCGATCAACTGCGCCGCGAACAGTTCAAGGCGTTCGCGAGTATCGCCAGCGGTGCGCCACGCCTCATCGCTGAGGGTTAGCAGCTCAGCCGGCCTCGGCCCAGACCAAGGATCGGACAACACACAATCCAGCGGATCAAAGCCCAGCGCGAACGCCTTGGCCAAGGCCCGCAACAGACTCGATTGCGCACCGCGACCGTCGCCACGCGGAATGCGCAGCAACGCCAGCAAGGTATCGATGCGCAGCCGACCGCTCGGCGATTCGCCGAACACATGCAGGCCGTCGCGGATCTGCGACTCTTTCAAGTCGCACAAGTAGGTGTCCAGACGCGGCAACCAGATCGCCGCATCCGCGTCGCTGTCGAGCTTCTCGTCCAGCTGCAACTCGCGGTCGATATGGGTTTCGCGCACCAGATTGAGAATGTCACGCTGCAACTCGCGAGCACGCCGAGGATCAAGCAATTGCGCTTCGTAATACTCGTCGGCCAGCAGTTCCAGATTGCGCAACGGGCCGTAGGTTTCGGCGCGGGTCAGTGGCGGCATCAGGTGATCGATGATCACCGCCTGAGTCCGACGTTTGGCCTGCGCGCCCTCTCCCGGGTCGTTGACGATGAACGGATAAATATTCGGCAGCGGCCCGAGCAACGCATCGGGCCAACAGCTTTCAGACAGGCCAACGCCCTTGCCCGGCAACCATTCGAGGTTGCCGTGCTTACCGACGTGAATCACCGCGTGGGCGCCGTACGCCTGACGCAACCAGAAGTAGAACGCCAGATACCCGTGGGGCGGCACCAGGTCCGGATCGTGGTAGACCGCGCTCGGATCGACCTGATAACCGCGCGCCGGCTGAATGCCGACAAAGGTCAGGCCAAACCGCAAGCCGGCAACCATCATGCGTCCGCCACGGAACATCGGGTCGTTCTCGGGTGTTCCCCAGCGCTCCAGCACCGCCGCGCGGTTGGCTTCGGGCAACGCGTTGAACAGCGAGAAATAGTCGTCCAGCGCCAGGCTTTGCTGGCACGGGCGCAGGTCGATGCTCTCCAGGTCATTGCTGACCCCGCCGAGCAACTGCTGAATCAGCGCGGTGCCGCTTTCCGGTAAATCGGCGGGCAATGGATAACCTTCGGCATGCAGCGCCCGCAGGATATTCAACGCCGCTGCCGGCGTGTCGAGGCCAACGCCGTTGCCAATCCGTCCATCGCGGGTCGGGTAGTTGGCGAGGATCAGCGCAACACGTTTTTCAGTATTCGCCACCCGCGCCAGTTCGACCCAGCGCCGCGCCAGTTCAGCGACAAAGTCCATGCGCTCGGGCTGCGGTCGATAGCAGACCACGTCGGACTGACTACGCTCACTGCGCCAGGCCAGGTCCTTGAAGCTGATCGGTCGGCTGATGATCCGCCCATCGAGTTCCGGCAAGGCAATGTGCATCGCCAGATCCCGTGGACCAAGCCCTTGCTCGCTGGCGCGCCAACCGGGTTCGTTGTCCTGGGCGCAGATCGCCTGGATCACCGGAATATTGCGCCGGAATGGCCGCAGGTGCGGTGCTTCGGGGCTGGATTGAGCAAAACCGGTGGTGTTCAGGATCACCGAGGCCTGCACTTCATCCAGCCAATCCTCGACCACCGTCAGGCAGCCGGGTTCTTTCAAGCTGGCCAGCGCAATCGGCAACGGGTTCAACCCCGCAGCCTGCAAGCGCTGGCAGAAAACATCGATGAAGGCAGTATTCGCCGCCTGCAAATGCGAGCGGTAAAACAGCACCGCCGCCACCGGTTGATCAACCTGCCAGTCGGCTTGCCAATCGCTCAGGGTCGCGTGGCTTTTGTCTGGGTGGTAGATCGCGGTACGCGGCAAGGTCTGCGGTTCAGACCAGCGGTAATCGCGCCCCAACCAACGACTGGCCAGACAGCGATACAAATCCAGCGCATTGCCCATGCCGCCCTGACGCAGGAAATGCCAAAGCCGTTCGCGGTCTTCGACAGGCACGGTGCTCAGGTCGCTGAGTTCCGGGTCGGGACGGTCATCGCCCGGCACCAAAATCAACTGGACGCCGCGTTGCGACAACTCCACCAGACGTTCGATACCGTAGCGCCAATAAGCGATCCCGCCGTGCAGCGAGATCAGAATCACCTTGGCGTGGCGCAGCACTTCGTCGACATACAAATCGACCGAGGCGTGATTCTGCACCTGCATCGGGTTGGCCAGGCGCAGGCTCGGGTAGTCCTCGGGCAACTGCTGCGCCGCTTCGGCGAGCAGCGCCAGGCTGGAGTCGCCGCTGCACAGAATCACCAGCTCGGCGGGGGTTTGGCCAAGGTCGGCAATGTTGTCATCCGAGACGAAACCGCCGGGCTGGGTCCTGAGCAGGTGCATGGATTAAACGCTGAGCGCGGCGCGCAATTGCGCTTCGAGCAAGGTCGCGTCCAGTTGCTGGCCGATCAGCACCAGACGTGTGCTGCGCGTTTCGTCTGCGGCCCATTGACGGTCGAAATGCTTGTCGAAACGTGTGCCCACGCCCTGGATCAGCAAGCGCATCGGCTTGTTCGGGATCGCGGCGAAACCCTTGACCCGCAGGATGCCGTGCTGGACCACCAATTGGGTCAGGGCGTCGAGTAACAGGCTTTCGTCGGCTTGCGGCAGTTCAATAGAGATCGAGTCGAAAGCGTCGTGGTCGTCACCGTCGTGGTGGTGATCGTGATGGCTGTGACGGCTGTCGATGTGTTCTTCAGAGCCGGCACCCAGGCCGATCAACACGTCCAGCGGCAGACGACCGCTGCTGGCTTCGATGATTTTCACCGCTGGCGGCAGTTCTTCTGCGACTTCCAGGCGCACTTTGGCCAGATCCGCCGGGCTGATCAGGTCGGCTTTGTTGAGGATGACCAGGTCAGCGCTGGCCAGTTGGTCGGCGAACAGTTCGTGCAGTGGCGATTCGTGGTCCAGGTTCGGGTCGAGTTTGCGCTGGGCGTCGACCTGGTCCGGGAACGCGGCGAAGGTGCCGGCGGCCACGGCCGGGCTGTCGACCACGGTGATCACTGCGTCCACAGTGCAGGCGCTGCGGATTTCCGGCCACTGGAAGGCTTGAACCAACGGTTTCGGCAGGGCCAGGCCGGAGGTTTCGATGAGGATGTGATCGAGGTCAGCGCGACGGGCGACCAGTTCACGCATGACCGGGAAGAACTCTTCCTGAACCGTGCAGCACAGGCAGCCGTTGGCCAGCTCATAAACGCGGCCATTGGCTTCCTCTTCAGTGCAACCGATGGAGCATTGCTTGAGGATTTCGCCATCGATGCCCAGCTCGCCGAACTCGTTGACGATCACCGCGATGCGCCGGCCCTGGGCATTATCGAGCATGTGCCGCAGCAAGGTGGTTTTGCCCGAACCGAGGAAGCCGGTAACGATGGTGACAGGAAGTTTGGCCAGTGTTTTCATCGGATGCCCTTTGGCAAGGTGGCGGGCATACGGGACGACAACCGGCAACGCGCACGCGCATGCCTGAAGAGTTCGCCACCGGATCACCCCGCCCGGTTGAAAGTGAGAATCTGTGTCGAGGCAGGTCTCCTGGCTGACGGTGGGCCGGTCTTTCGACTGGCGGCTTCTGCACCTTCCCGCAGCTCTGGGTAGAGCCAGCAGTGGCATGGCAGAAACAGCACCGTTCACAGTTGCGGGGGCAGCCGCGGCATTGACCGCGTTCCCGTCTTAGCTTCGGCGCACGCGCCAAAGAACCTCGAAAGCGCAAGGCTACGCATCGCATCGGGGCGGGTCAATGTTCACCTGAGTGGTGTAGCGGCTGTGATGACGCCATTGCGAGCAAGCTCGCTCCCACATTGGAACGCGATCAACTGTGGGAGCGAGCTTGCTCGCGATGGGCGGCGCCTCGGTATCGCGTTGAGAACGCTTGCCAATTGACGCGTATCCCCGGCCCATGCTCTCCTACACGCCTTGTTACGGGTGCCCTTCACAGGGTGAAACGGGAAATCGGTGAATCATGTGCTTTACTCAAAAGCCATGTCAGTCCGGTGCTGCCCCCGCAACGGTAAGCGAGCGAAGAGTCAGATCCACTGTGCCAACAGTTCGGCATGGGAAGGTGACTCTTGCAGGTTCGGCGAATGCCAGCCCCTCGTGAGCCCGGAGACCGGCCCGCAACACATCAATAACAAACCCGCGGTGGGCGGGCGCTGTTTTAGCCTCTGCGTGCCTGGCTCGCAGGGGTTTTCATGCGCTCGATTCACCCCTGACTGACCAGAGGGAAGCGCCATGTCGATCATTATCAGCAACACTCGCCACGCCACCGCCAGCACCACGTCCACCCTGAGCCAACGCCTCGTTGCCGCTATCGGCGCATCGATTCTGGGCGCAAGCCTTGTGTATTTCGCCGGCTTCTCGCACATCGACGCGGTGCACAACGCCGCCCACGATACCCGTCACAGCTCTGCCTTCCCGTGCCATTGAGACCTGCTGACATGATCAAGCGTATAGCGCAAACCGCAGGTTTCACCGGCTTGCTGGCCGCCCTGCTGCTGACCCTGTTGCAAAGCTTTTGGGTCGCGCCGCTGATTCTTCAGGCGGAAACCTACGAAAAAGCCCCGGCGGCTGAAGTCCATGAACATGCCGAAGGCGCTATGGCGGGCCACACCCATGATGCAGAGGCCTGGGAGCCGGAAGACGGCTGGCAGCGCGTGCTGTCGACCACCGGCGGTAACCTGGTGGTGGCCGTCGGTTTTGCGCTGATGCTCGCCGGTCTCTACACCCTGCGCGCACCGAGCCGCACCTCTCAGGGCCTGCTCTGGGGGCTGGCCGGTTATGCAACCTTCGTTCTGGCACCGACCCTGGGCCTGCCGCCGGAACTGCCGGGGACTGCCGCCGCTGATCTGGCACAACGGCAGATCTGGTGGATCAGCACGGCAGCGTCCACCGCCGTGGGTATCGCCCTGCTCGTGTTCGCCCGGCACTGGCTGCTGAAGGTGCTCGGTGTCGCCATTCTGGCCGTACCGCACATCATCGGCGCGCCACAACCTGAAGTGCATTCGATGCTGGCCCCAGAAGCCCTCGAAGCGCAGTTCAAAATCGCTTCGCAGTTGACCAACGTTGCGTTCTGGCTGGCCCTGGGCCTGATCAGCGCGTGGTTGTTCCGCCGCAAAAGCGCAGGTCAATACCACGCATGAGTGAAACGGGCGCAGCGCCGACCCTGGTGATTGGCCTGGGCTGCCAGCGCGGCTGCCCGGCCAGCACGCTGCGCGCGTTGCTCGACCAGGCCTTGCAGATGCATCAGATTGACCTTCAAGCGGTCCGGGCCCTGGCCAGTATCGACCTGAAACGTGATGAGCCCGGCCTGATCGAGTTGGCGGCGCAACTGGCGCTGCCGTTGATGTGTTTCAGCAGTGAACAACTGGCCGGCTATCAACCACAACTCAGCCATCACTCGCAGATCGCCTTCGAGCGCACCGGTTGCTATGGCGTTGCCGAAAGTGCGGCACTGGCCCTCGCCGAACAACTGGCCCAGGCGCCGGCAAAATTGCTGATCCCGCGACAAAAATATGCCCAGGCGACGTTTGCATTGGCCGGCGCTGCGTAAAATCCCCGACAATCCCCGCCTTCGATCATGAGCAATCTTCATCTCAAGCCTTGCCTTGACCATTTTTCACAGGAGCCGGCCATGACCGTCTACTTCATTGGCGCAGGTCCCGGCGACCCGGAACTGATTACCGTCAAGGGCCAGCGGCTGATCCGCAGCTGCCCGGTAATCATTTACGCCGGCTCGCTGGTGCCTGCAGCCGTACTGGAAGGCCATCAGGCTGAACAGGTGGTCAACAGCGCCGAATTGCATCTGGAACAGATCATCGAGCTGATCAAAGTCGCCCACGACAAAGGCCAGGATGTGGCGCGGGTGCATTCTGGCGATCCGAGCCTGTATGGGGCGATCGGTGAGCAGATTCGTTACCTGCGCGAGCTCGACATCCCGTTTGAAATCATCCCCGGCGTCACCGCCACGGCGGCCTGCGCGGCGCTGTTGGGCGCCGAGTTGACGCTGCCGGACATCTCACAAAGCGTCATCCTCACCCGCTACGCCGACAAAACCGCGATGCCGCCGGGCGAAGCGTTCAGTAGCCTGGCCCAGCATGGCGCGACCATGGCGATTCATCTGGGGGTCAATCACCTGGAGAAAATTGTCGCTGAACTGCTGCCGCATTACGGCGCGGACTGCCCGATTGCGGTGGTTCACCGGGCCAGCTGGCCGGATCAGGATTGGGTGCTGGGGACGCTGACAGATATCGCCGAGAAGGTTCAGGCCAAGGGATTTCGGCGTACGGCGCTGATTCTGGTGGGACGGGTGTTGGGTAGTGACGCCTTTAGCGAGTCATCGCTGTATCGCGCAGGGCATGCGCATTTGTATCGTTCTTAGGTCCTCTTCGCGAGCAAGCTCGCTCCCACAGTAGATCTTCAGTGAGCACAGGACTTGTGTACGACCAGAATCAAGGTGGGAGCGAGCTTGCTCCGGGCGGCGATCCGACGATGGCGCCAGCGAATTACACCCATAAAAAACGGCGCTCACGGGGCGCCGTTTTTTCATTTCGCAGCGAACACCTTAGTAGTAGGCGTTTTCTTTCTGCGTGTGGTCGGTCACATCACGTACACCCTTGAGCTCGGGAATACGCTCGAGCAGTGTGCGCTCGATACCTTCCTTCAAGGTCACGTCAGCCTGGCCGCAGCCCTGGCAACCGCCACCGAACTTCAACACGGCGATGCCGTCTTCAACCACATCGATCAGGCTGACCTGACCGCCGTGGCTGGCCAGCCCCGGGTTGATTTCGGTTTGCAGGTAATAGTTGATGCGCTCGTTGACCGGGCTGTCGGCGTTGACCATCGGTACTTTGGCGTTTGGCGCCTTGATGGTCAGCTGGCCGCCCATGCGGTCAGTGGCGTAGTCGACCACGGCATCGTCCAGGAACGCTTCGCTGAACGAGTCGATGTAAGCGGTGAAGCTTTTGAGCCCCAGCGCTGTGTCTTCAGGTTTTTCTTCGCCCGGCTTGCAATAGGCAATGCAGGTTTCGGCGTATTGAGTGCCAGGCTGGGTGATAAAGACCCGAATGCCGATCCCCGGGGTGTTCTGCTTGGAAAGCAGATCAGCCAGATAATCGTGGGCGGCGTCGGTAATGGTAATGGCGGTCATGGAAATTCCTCGCAGGCTTGGGCGCAGTTTACGCCAATCATCGCGCCGGACAAAGTCCCAGTATTTTTGTCGGGAAAGATCCGGTCACCGCAAGGGCGATCGGCCAGTCGATCACAGGTTTTCGTAGCGATTCATGTCCAGTACGCCCTCTTCCACCGGATCGGTTTCGCGGATGTAGCGGCTTAAATCATGGAAATACTGCCAGAACTGCGGATGACTGCGGCGAATGCCCCAGCGCTCGACGATTTTCTCGAAACCCTGGGCATCCTTGGCATTCTCCATCTCAGCGACAAACGCCGGCACTTGTTCAGCCGGGATGTTGAACATGAAGTTCGGGTAGCTGCTGATCACGCCGGGATAAATGGTCACCGTGTCCAGCCCCGGCTGATAGCGCAGTGCCTCGCCGAGCAGGAACGCCACGTTGCTGTGGGCACGGTTGCGCAGCAGGCTGTAAACCTCACGCTTGCCGCTGCGACTTTCGATGCGCAGCATCGTCGCTTCCGGCAACTGATCGATCACCTTGAGCCCGGCCGCCGGGCGTGCGGTCAGGCGGCTCAACGCCTGCTCGGCATTCTGCAAGGCCGGATCGATATTGGGCCGTGAGCAATAGGCGTCGTCGCAACGGTTGATCGGATCAGGCCTGGCGTTCAGCTCACCGTAACGCATCAGTAATTGCTGGGCGAAGTCGCGTTTCGGGTCTTTTTCGTCGAGCTTCAACGCGGTCGGTTTGTCATTGTCGATGCTTTCGTAATCCAGCCACATTTTGATTTTGCCGCTGCTCTGGTACCAGTCGTCCAGATACCCATCGCGTGAATCGGCCGGCATCAGGCGCAGGAAATTCTGCTCGGCGCCGTTACGGATCAAGTCGAAATACAGTCGGGTCTGCGCCTGATGGGAAACGTTGCCGAACACGTCGAAGTTGACCGCCAGCTGATAATAGGTGCGCTCCAGCAACGGAAAGTCGAACAACCACATGGTCTGCGGCACTTCACCGATCAGCCCCTTGTTCACTGAAGCACTGTCAAAATGCCGAAAGATGCTCAGCAAGGCGTTGTCATTACCGGCCCACAAGGTCGACCAACTCGGCGCTGGCGCATCGGCGTAGGTGTCACGACGCAAGGCTTCGTACTCGTTACGCTTGTCGCGGTAGGCATGCCACAGGCTCAACACACTGCCGACATCGTCATTCTGACCGGGCATGGCCAGCAACGGCGTGGCCTTGCCGCGATAACTCGGGTCGGTGATGTACAGGTCGTGCTCCGGCGCCTGGAAGAACGCCCAGAAGTTGTCGCGGATCACATCGGTGGCGATCTGCCCGCGACAGACCGGGCCGCGGATAAAAGTGCGCACGAAGTACTCGGCGTTATCGAGCATGAACTGATAACGCGCCTGGGCCGGAATCGCCTGGAAAGTTTCGAACGGGTTGGCACGACGTTCCGGGCCATAACCCGGCAAGGCGTGGACCTGCCAGTTGCCGTTGTAGAACAGGGTTTTGATCCGGGCCATTTTCGCCGGGCTCAGCGGATAGGTGATGTGCGTCTTGTGCACGATCACCCCTTGCACCGGCCACAAGCGGTAATACACCTCGGTGCCCGGATCGTCGTTCGGGCGGCGGCTGTTGATCAGGTCGATTGGCTGGCCCGTCGGTGTGCGCGAACGCACCCACTGGAAGAAGTGCCCCGGCTCGCCGTCCTTGAAGTAGAGATGAGCGAGAAACCAGTGCTCGAATAACCAGCGTGCTACCAGACTTTCACGGGCACCCGGTGCGTTGAGCAGGTTTTCCCACTGCACCACCTGCAAGGCTTCCCTGGCGCTGGGGACCAGGCCCTGCTGGTCGATTGGCGCACCAGAGGCCAGCCAGCGTTGCAGCGTCTGGTACTGCTGATCGGTCAGCCCGGTCACCGCCAGCGGCATCCCTTCTTTCGGATGGGCGCTGGCATAGGTCTCGAACTCCCCTGGCATCGGGCACATGTTCTCGCGATTGAGCCCAAGCACAATCTCTTCCGGCAGCTTGGCATTGGGTTGCAGCGGGGTTCTGTGTCCCAGCTCCAGCATGCGCGCCATCAGCGCAGCCTGACTGCCCTGGGCATCGAGTACCGAGTAGAAGTCCTTGCGTTGCCAGGCCGCTTTGCCAAAAGCGTCATAGAACAGCCGTGTCGGCTCCGACGCCTGGCTGCGATCACCGGCGTAGACCGGGATCTTGTTCGCGCCACGCGCCGCCCCCTCGCCACTGCCCAGGTTGAGCTGACAGGCGGCGTCATTACAGGCATGGCAGGCCACGCATTTTTCAGTGAAGATCGGCTGAATGTCGCGGGTATAGGAGATCGTCGGCGCCGTGCCTTGTGCTGTGGCGGCACTGTTTATAAGCAGCACAAAGAGGCTGATGAAAACGCGATACGACATATCCCTGGTCCCGATCATGAAAAAACGTCGCGATTCTACCGGTCTGGTCCGGTCACCAACATGAGTGATATTCATGCAAAAGCAGCTCATACTCTAAAAGCGCACAGGTTTGCTATGATGCTGGCCCTTCGTAACGGCCTTACCAGGTAGTCCTAATGTCCGATCGCAGTGCTCGCCTACACGTCCTCAAGCAAGCCCTCAAAGAGCGCATCCTGATTCTCGATGGCGGCATGGGCACAATGATCCAGAGCTTCAAGCTCGAGGAGCAGGACTACCGTGGCAAACGCTTTGCCGACTGGCCAAGCGACGTCAAGGGTAATAACGACTTGCTGGTACTGAGCCGCCCGGACGTGATCGGGGCGATCGAGAAGCAATACCTGGATGCCGGCGCCGACATTCTGGAAACCAACACCTTCAACGCCACTCAGGTATCTCAGGCCGACTATGGCATGCAGGGCCTGGCGTATGAGTTAAACGTAGAAGGCGCACGCCTTGCACGCAAGGTGGCGGACGCCAAGACCCTCGAAACCCCGGACAAACCACGTTTTGTCGCCGGTGTCCTGGGCCCGACCAGCCGCACCTGCTCGCTGTCGCCGGACGTGAACAATCCTGGCTACCGCAACGTGACCTTCGATGAACTGGTGGAAAACTACACCGAGGCCACCAAAGGCCTGATCGAAGGTGGCGCCGACCTGATCCTGATCGAAACCATTTTCGACACCCTGAACGCCAAAGCCGCGATCTTCGCCGTGCAGGGCGTGTTCGAGGAAGTCGGTTTCGAGCTGCCGATCATGATTTCCGGGACCATCACCGATGCCTCCGGCCGCACCCTGTCCGGCCAGACCACGGAAGCCTTCTGGAACTCCATCGCCCACGCCAAGCCGATTTCCGTCGGACTGAACTGCGCCCTCGGCGCCCGCGAGCTGCGTCCGTACCTGGAAGAACTGTCGAACAAGGCCGGCACCTACGTTTCGGCGCACCCGAACGCTGGCCTGCCGAACGAATTCGGTGAATACGATGAGCTGCCGGTGGAAACCGCCAAGGTCATCGAAGAGTTCGCCCAAAGCGGTTTCCTGAACATCGTCGGCGGCTGCTGCGGTACCACGCCAGGGCACATCGAAGCCATCGCCAAAGCGGTCGCCGGCTATGCGCCGAGGCAGATTCCGGACATCCCCAAGGCGTGCCGCCTGTCGGGCCTGGAGCCGTTCACCATCGATCGCAGCTCGTTGTTCGTCAACGTCGGCGAGCGGACCAACATCACCGGCTCCGCCAAGTTCGCCCGGCTGATCCGTGAAGACAACTACACCGAAGCCCTGGAAGTCGCCCTGCAACAGGTCGAAGCCGGCGCACAGGTGATCGACATCAACATGGACGAGGGCATGCTCGATTCGAAGAAGGCCATGGTGACCTTCCTCAATCTGATCGCCGGCGAGCCGGACATCTCCCGCGTGCCGATCATGATCGACTCGTCGAAATGGGAAGTCATCGAAGCCGGCCTCAAGTGCATCCAGGGCAAGGGCATCGTCAACTCCATCAGCATGAAGGAAGGCGTCGAGCAGTTCATTCACCACGCCAGACTGTGCAAGCGCTATGGCGCTGCCGTGGTGGTGATGGCCTTCGACGAAGCCGGCCAGGCCGACACCGAAGCGCGCAAGAAAGAAATCTGCAAACGCTCCTATGACATTCTGGTCAACGAAGTCGACTTCCCGCCAGAAGACATCATCTTCGACCCGAACATCTTCGCCGTCGCCACCGGCATCGAAGAGCACAACAACTACGCAGTCGACTTCATCAACGCCTGCGCCTATATCCGTGACGAACTGCCCTACGCGCTGACTTCGGGTGGCGTGTCCAACGTGTCGTTCTCGTTCCGTGGCAACAACCCGGTGCGTGAAGCGATCCACTCGGTGTTCCTGCTGTATGCGATCCGCAACGGCCTGACCATGGGTATCGTCAACGCCGGCCAGCTGGAGATCTACGACCAGATCCCGGCTGAATTGCGCGATGCGGTCGAAGACGTGGTGCTCAACCGCACCCCGAACGGCACCGACGCCCTCCTCGCTATCGCCGACAAGTACAAAGGCGATGGCAGCGTCAAGGAAGCCGAGACCGAAGAGTGGCGCAGCTGGGACGTCAACAAGCGTCTGGAGCACGCGCTGGTCAAAGGCATCACTACGCACATTGTGGAAGACACCGAAGAATCCCGGCAGTCCTTCGCCCGCCCGATCGAGGTCATCGAAGGCCCGCTGATGTCCGGCATGAACATCGTTGGCGACCTGTTTGGCGCCGGCAAGATGTTCCTGCCGCAGGTGGTGAAATCCGCCCGCGTGATGAAGCAGGCAGTTGCGCACCTGATCCCGTTCATCGAACTGGAAAAAGGCGACAAACCGGAAGCCAAGGGCAAGATCCTGATGGCCACGGTCAAGGGCGACGTGCACGACATCGGCAAGAACATCGTTGGCGTGGTGCTCGGCTGTAACGGCTACGACATCGTCGACCTCGGCGTGATGGTCCCGGCAGAAAAAATCCTGCAAGTGGCCAAAGAGCAGAAGTGCGACATCATCGGCCTGTCCGGTTTGATCACGCCTTCGCTGGACGAGATGGTCCACGTGGCCCGCGAAATGCAGCGCCAGGATTTCCATCTGCCGCTGATGATCGGTGGCGCGACCACCTCCAAGGCTCACACGGCGGTGAAAATCGAACCCAAGTACAGCAACGACGCGGTGGTCTACGTCACCGACGCTTCGCGCGCAGTCGGCGTGGCGACCCAGTTGCTGTCCAAGGAATTGAAGGCCGGTTTCGTCGAAAGAACCCGCGAAGAATACATCGAAGTCCGCGAGCGTACGGCTAACCGCAGTGCCCGCACCGAGCGCTTGAGCTACCCGGCGGCGATCGCCAAGAAGCCGCAGTTCGACTGGAGCAGCTATGCGCCGGTCAAGCCGACTTTCACTGGCGCCAAGGTGCTGGACAACATCGATTTGAAGGTGCTGGCCGAGTACATCGACTGGACGCCGTTCTTCATCTCCTGGGACCTGGCCGGGAAGTTCCCGCGCATCCTCCAGGACGAAGTGGTCGGTGAAGCCGCCACCGCGCTGTACGCCGACGCTCAGGAAATGCTCGCCAAACTGATCGACGAGAAGCTCATCAGCGCCCGTGCGGTGTTTGGTTTCTGGCCGGCCAATCAGGTGCACGACGACGACCTGGAAGTCTATGGCGACGACGGCAAGCCGTTGGCCCGCTTGCATCACCTGCGCCAGCAGATCATCAAGACCGACGGCAAGCCGAACTTCTCCCTGGCCGACTTCGTCGCACCGAAAGACAGCGGCATTACCGACTATGTCGGCGGTTTTATCACCACCGCCGGGATCGGCGCCGAAGAAGTCGCCAAGGCCTATCAGGACGCTGGCGACGACTACAACTCGATCATGGTCAAGGCGCTGGCCGACCGTCTGGCCGAGGCCTGTGCCGAGTGGCTGCACCAGCAGGTTCGTAAGAACTACTGGGGTTATGCCAAGGACGAGACCCTCGACAACGAGGCGCTGATCAAAGAGCAATACACCGGCATCCGCCCTGCCCCCGGCTACCCGGCCTGCCCGGACCACACCGAGAAAGGCACGCTGTTCGCGCTGCTGGATCCTGAGGCCAGCGAAATGCACGCCGGTCGCAGCGGGGTGTTCCTCACCGAGCACTACGCGATGTTCCCGGCGGCCGCCGTCAGCGGTTGGTACTTCGCCCATCCGCAGGCGCAGTACTTTGCCGTGGGCAAAGTCGACAAGGATCAGGTGCAGAGCTACACCGCGCGTAAAGGCCAGGAGTTGAGTGTGAGCGAACGCTGGTTGGCGCCGAACCTGGGTTACGACAACTAAGATCAAAAGATCGCAGCCTGCGGCAGCTCCTACACGGTCATGTGTACACCCGTAGGAGCTGCCGCAGGCTGCGATCTTTTTTGGCCCCGATTGTCTATGCTCTGGTGACACACACCGGTGACGAGGGATTTATGGACGATCCAGACAACAATAAACCACCCAGCTTCTGGCAAATGCTGCACAGCGTGGTGGCGGCGGCATTCGGCGTGCAGAGCGGGAAGAACCGTGCCCGCGACTTCACACACGGCAAGCCCAGCCATTTTGTGGTGCTCGGCATTCTGTTCACGGCAGTCTTTGCGCTGACGCTGTTTGGTATCGTAAAACTGGTCCTGCATCTGGCTGGGGTTTAGCCTGACGTCAGTGCATCAGTGCATCAGTGCATCAGTGCTTGCAGGCTGAACGGATAGCGATAACTCAGCGGACGATCCTTGGCAGAAAGGCTGCGGAAGTTCACGCCGTAGTTCTGCGTGGCACCGATGGCCAACAATCGCCTGGCCTGCGCCCGGTCAATCAACTGCAACAGCGGGACTTGTCGGTCACGTCCACCATATCGATCGACGTGGACGCCCTGATCATAGTCATGCAACTCCACCAGCGCCCAACCGCCCAGACTGAAATGCCCGCCCAGTAATACGCTGAGACGACCGTCAAGCAGCGCCTGCAAGGCTGCCGGAGAGGTATTGACGGCGCTGAACAGCGCGCCTTTGCCCGGCTTGCCACCCGCCTCTTGATAAGCCTGCATCGCCCCGAATGCCATTTCATCGTTGGCCGCCCAGATCAGCGACGTCTTCGGATAGCGCTTGAACAGCAACGTCGCCTGCTCATGGACGCGCTGACGGCTCCAGGCGCCGTACACCAGCTGCCGCAAATGCACCTCAGGGTGCTCGCGCAACGCCCGCATCAGACCCTTTTCACGCAACTGCGAGGCCGGCGTGATTTTCAAACCGGCAAACGCCAGCAACTCAAGTTTCTGGCCTGGGGCAACGGGGGGATGCAGGCGGATCAACTCCTTGAGCATCAGGTAACCGCCCTCCTCATCGTTGGGCACCAGGCTACCGAGCCAATTGGGGTACTTCTCCTCGCGGTTGCCTAGCAACGCCAGTTGATCGGCGTTTAGCGCGCTATTGACGATAAACAGCTTCACGCCGCTGCCCTCGGACAGCCGCAAAATTTCCGGCGCAACATATTGCTCGTTGGCGAACACCAGATAGTCCGGCCGATTTGGCCCTTGCAGGGCTTCACGAGCCTGTTTGATCGTGGTTTCAGGCACGCGCTCGGAATACTGTATCTGCAGGTCCATGCCCAGATCCCGGGCGGCGGCCTGCATGAATTGCGAATAACTGAGCCAAAAGGTTTCTGCAGAAGTTCCGGGGCTCAGGAACAGCACCGACGCCGCTTGAGCGCCCGATCCATAGACCGTGCAAATCGTCAGTAACACCCCACAGAAAAACTTGAGCATTGAGTATCCGAGCCCCGGAAATTAGCGCGCATTATAGCCGGCGAAATGCTGGCAATTCGCGATTAATTAGCGTTTTGTCCGACAATCTTCGGAACAGGGCCCGGTCACGCTTACCTATTGATGGCTGACCCAGAACACTGCAGTGCTCACTACCAGGATGATCAAGAACAGAATGGCCCATGCGTCGACACTGCTATCGCTTTTCCGTGCTTTGGTTGGGTTGCTCATTGCATCGCCTCTTGTCGGTTTTATCGGTGATTGCATAAAGACTCGAGCACAGTAAAGTCGAGGATTGCCCGCACCACAAATGTGGGTAAGACAATAACCAATCTCATTAGTCGATTTGGTTCTTTATATATACTCAAACATCACTTTTGCGCATAAACGCAAACTGGTATCTTGCCTCGGCTCCGTGGGGAGTGCGCGGCCGTGCGCGCAGAATTGCCAAGGCAGTACCGGAATCAAGCGAGCGAAAAGCGCAGCTGTTCCTGATTGGCCCAAGCCTGAGAACAGGACCTATATGTACGTATACGACGAGTACGATCAGCGGATCATCGAGGACCGCGTCAAGCAGTTCCGTGATCAGACCCGACGCTATCTGGCAGGCGAGCTGAGCGAAGAAGAATTCCGCCCCCTGCGCCTGCAAAATGGCCTTTACATCCAGCGCTTCGCCCCGATGCTGCGGGTTGCCGTGCCTTATGGCCAACTGACTTCGCGCCAGGCGCGAATGATGGCCAGGATCGCCCGCGACTACGACAAAGGCTACGCCCACATCAGTACCCGGCAGAACGTACAGTTCAACTGGCCGGCGCTGGAAGACATTCCGGACATCCTGGCTACGCTTGCGACCGTGCAGATGCACGCGATCCAGACCAGCGGCAACTGCCTGCGCAACGTCACCACCGATCAGTTCGCCGGTGTCGCTGCCGACGAATTGATCGATCCGCGTCCGTGGTGCGAAATCGTCCGTCAGTGGACGACCTTCCATCCGGAATTCGCCTACCTGCCGCGCAAGTTCAAGATCGCCATCAACGGTTCGACGTCGGACCGCGCAGCCATCGAAGTGCATGACATCGGCCTTGAGCCCGTGCACAACGCTGCTGGCGAGCTGGGTTTCCGCGTGCTGGTCGGTGGCGGCCTCGGTCGTACACCGGTCGTCGGCGCATTCATCAATGAATTCCTGCCGTGGCAAGACCTGTTGAGCTACCTCGACGCCATCCTGCGTGTGTACAACCGCTATGGCCGTCGCGACAACAAGTACAAGGCGCGGATCAAGATTCTGGTCAAGGCCCTGACGCCTGAAGTCTTCGCGCAAAAAGTCGACGCGGAAATGGAACACCTTCGCGGTGGCCAGACCACTCTGACCGAGGCCGAAGTTCATCGCGTCGCCAAGCACTTCGTCGATCCGGACTACAAAGGCCTGAACGATCAGACGGCAGAACTGGCCGAACTCGACAAGCAACACCCGGGCTTCGCTCGCTGGCGCACCCGCAACACCCTGGCTCACAAGAAGCCGGGTTATGTGGCCGTGACCCTGTCGCTCAAGCCAACCGGCGTTGCGCCGGGCGACCTGACCGACAAGCAACTCGATGGCGTTGCCGATCTGGCCGACCGCTACAGTTTTGGCCAACTGCGCACCTCCCACGAGCAGAACATCATTCTGGCTGACGTCGAGCAGAGCCAATTGTTCGCCATGTGGGGTGAACTCCGCGAACAAGGTTTCGCTACACCGAATATCGGCCTGCTGACCGACATCATCTGCTGCCCGGGCGGCGACTTCTGCTCCCTGGCCAACGCCAAGTCGATCCCGATCGCCGAAGCCATCCAGCGCCGCTTCGACGACCTGGACTACCTGTTCGACATCGGCGAACTGGACCTGAACATCTCCGGCTGCATGAACGCCTGTGGTCACCACCACGTCGGCCACATCGGCATCCTCGGGGTGGACAAGAAAGGTGAAGAGTTCTACCAGGTGTCCCTCGGCGGCAGCGCCAGCCGCGACGCCAGCCTGGGCAAAATCCTCGGCCCGTCTTTCGCCCAGAACGACATGCCCGATGTGATCTCGAAGCTGATCGATGTGTACGTGGAACAACGTACCGAAGACGAGCGCTTCATCGACACCTACCAACGTATCGGCATCGACCTCTTCAAGGAACGCGTCTATGCAGCGAATCATTAAGAACAACGAAGTCATCGACGAAACCTGGCACTTGATGCCCAAGGACTCGACCCTCGATGGCATCTCCAACTGCGACGACCTGATCGTGCCGCTGGCTCTGTGGCGCGATCACGCTCACGCCCTCAAGGCCCGCGATGGCGGTCTGGGCGTGTGGCTGGATGCCGATGAAGAAGCCGAAGAAATCGGTGATGACGTCGCGCACTTTCAGGTCATTGCCCTGAACTTCCCGGCCTTCACCGACGGGCGTAACTACTCCAACGCCCGCCTGCTGCGTGACCGTTACGGCTACAAGGGCGAACTGCGAGCGATTGGCGATGTGCTGCGCGACCAGTTGTTCTACCTGCACCGCTGCGGTTTCGACGCTTATGCATTGCGCGCCGATAAAGACCCGTACGAAGCACTTGAAAGCCTCAAGGACTTCTCGGTGACCTATCAGGCCGCCACCGACGAACCGCTGCCGCTGTTCCGTCGTCGCTAAACGAACACGTAACGTGTGACACCAGAATCTGAAACCGGGACTCAAACCGGTTTCAGATTGTTTTGGCCTACGCTCAGGGACACCCATGCGGGGCAATGTAACTCCAAAGCTCCGAAGCTCCGAAGCTCCGAAGAAACGATCCCCGCCCTCTTTTGCAAGAAGATACCCTCAGCCAGTCTGGAGGCAGCCCGATCAGTCACACTCTGGCTGAGCAAAACTCTCCGCCTACGGCACCATCCATAGATTGATCCCGGTCTGTGCGTGATGAGTCACGACCCACTGCAAACTGTCTGCGTCCGTTAATGGATTCCCTGATAACAAGACATTGTTTTGAAGCACCGACTGCTTTCGAACCGCTTCAGGTATTCGGGTAATCTGGTTATCACGCAGATCCAAGCGCTCCAGGCCAGAATGATCGAGGGTAAAAATCGGGCAAGTCCTGAGACCCGATCCCCGCAGCTTGAGTTGACGTAGACCCGTCATCTTAATCACTGTCGGCGAGAGACCGAGCGGGTTTTCGCTTAGATCGAGCTCCTGAAGTCGGGTAAGCTCGGCGAGCTGGCCTCTGGTTTCCTCTGTCAGAACCAGCCGGGTCGCTTTCAGATTAAGCTTCTCAAGCTGACGCATATCAGCGATAGCGGGCGGCAATCGACCAATCTCAATGCCATTCTGATCAAAGAGCCGTAAATCGACGCCCTGCATATTCAACGTGCGCAGGTTGGGAAAACACTCAAGGAATCCGTTAAGGCTACCGCGCTGCGTTAACTTGAAATTCGGCATGGTGAGAGACACCACGTCGTTCAACTTGACGTTGAGCTGCGGGAGGTAGTGCATCTGCTCAAAGTCCATGTCCAGGTGAAAGCCAATCAGCTGACCATTGCGATAGACCCTGCTGTCTGGCCCACTGCGTCTTTGCCAAATGGCGATCAGTTCCTCGGCTAGCTCATATCGGGTCTCGCGTTCAAGCTCCATCCACTCTTCTATGCGCGCTTCGTTCTCCTCCTCGATCTCGACATCACTCAATCCCTCGGCGTCCTCATCACCCGCGAGCAGAAACTCGATGTCAATGTCTTCGATATCGTCGGTTATGTCTTCAATCCACTCGGTGATATCGATACGCAATTGCTCGGCCTGCAACCTCAACCGATAGAGATCAGCCTGAGCCCGGGCTCCCGCATTCAACAGAAACTCATCCGCTTGCTCAGCCGTGAAAGCAGGATAAATCTCTTTGACTTGAAGCCTCATCATCTCTGTGGATAGCTCACCGGACTGCGCAGTGTTCGGGAATCCACCACCTGACAACCCGAGACGGTGAAAGGTCAGCCCGGAGTCCATCCTGTGCAGCCCGAGCATCAATTCGGAGCGCGGCAGTGCGTTCTCCCGAATTTTGAGCTGCAAGTCCCGCCATTCATGGCCTGGACGCAAACCGAGGGCCGAGCGTTGCTCTTGCGGCAGAAGATCGAGAAGCGCCTGGTCAAACTCAGCCGTACCAACCAGCCCGTCGAGCACCTCAATTCGAGTCTTGAGCGACCAGCCCGGCAGTCGTTCCAGTGTATGCAAAACGAGCACATCACTGTCGGCATTTTCGACCGACTTCAGATAAAGCCCCTCATAGGCGCGGCACAGGCGTACATGTTGCTCATACTGTTGCGCCTTGCCACTCAACTGCCCCAGCACTCGCTTGGCGTCAGCCAGTGTGTGGGGCGCAGCAATGTCCACTCCCGATCTGTCGAGCATTTGCTCCACCGCACTTTTCGGCAAACCCGGGTATTGATGCTGAAACAACCTGACCCACTCGTTATCCGAATACTGAAGTGCGTCGTAACGCTGCTTGAACTGTTCGATTCGTGTGCTCTTTAGCTGCTCGGCCTGCGCCGAACCTTCGGGTAACGCGTCAATGGCACGTTGCAAATCCTGATCGATAGTGAAACGACTGATGGTATCCGCCAGCACCGGTGACGGTGGCCGCTGCCCCGTGTGCATCAGACGCAATACGTCATCGTCCACCGGGCTGACATGACCTATCTGGGCCAGCACCTCATCGCTGAATGATTGGACACTCGGCCCGATACCTCGCATCAACTGCACCCGTTCAGCGCCAGGGGCTGGAGGCACAACATCTCCGGCCACGAACGAGGACTCGCCGGGCAAGGGCTCCTCCACAACCGCTGGTGCAGGACCGGGCTCAGACCCGATGCCGACGGAATGTTCTTCGGCCTTGATGGCTGCCCCCTCCGCGACCAGTGGCAAGGCATTAAGCAAACCGAATACGGTGCGTGTGACACCTGCCGAGCGCTCATCTGGAGTCTTGCCGTCAACCGCCTGAGCCAACCCATAACCGGCATCGATCAGTCCGGCCAACGCCAACAAACCTTCGCCCCCAGGAACGAACAACGCCAAAGGGCCAAATGTGTTGATCCATTGCACAACGGGCTCGACCACCGCGCTCAAATCGTCTCGGTTGACCTGAGCATCGTCACGAATGGTTTCGATACTTGCCTGGGCTGCTTGCTTCATCGCCAACACCCACTGGGCGAAGGGGTCGGCTGGGAGTGCCGGCACCTCGAAGTGAACGTAATCGGCAGGATCCCAGTAACCATCATCGTTGAAAAAACCATGGTCTTTCTTCAGATGGTGTTGCCGGGGGTAAATCGCCATGCCGTCCAACGCGGTCGACACTCCTGCGTGGAACGTGCCGTCCTGCTGGTCGTCATCGGAAAAGTGCACCATCAGCGCCTGCTTTCTGGAAGCGTCCTTACCCACGTCGGCAACCCATTTGCACAACGCCTTGTGGTCCGCAAACTCGTGGAAAGGTGAAGCGTTTCCCGGGATATAAAGCAGGATCCGTTCACTGTCTTTATTCCGAAAACTCCAGATATCGCTCGATACATAACGGTAAATGACCAGACGCGCTGCCTCTATTGAAGCCTCGACCATCGCCCAGGCCTGCAATTGCTCTACCGTCAGTTGCTCCCACGTTTGCTGCGCATCGAACCCGGCAGCCAACAGCGCCAATGCGAGTCCGTCCTGGGTCAGGCTGTTTTCCTGACTTTGCAAATAAGCCGCCATGACAAACGCGGTCTTTACCGAGGTGCGCAATGGATAGCCTTGCGGTGCAAGACAGACCTCATCGGAGGGCCAGGCAGCGTGCACATAAGCAGTGTATTTGTCCTTGAGCTCCAGCTCCCAGACCCACTTCTTGAATTCAGCAGGCTGAAGCGTTAGCTGAGTGCTCGGGCCGTAGACCTGAGGAGTTGTTTGACGGTAAATGCCCTCATAATCGTGGAACCCACCGTCAGGGTTGATCGACTGATCGATCTCGACGATTCGGACTTCCGGGCCCACGGCAGGAGGCGTATACAGGCCGAATGCCGTTTCCCCGAAACGACCCGCGCCCACAGTCTGGTAGTTGGACAACAAGGCCTGCACCAGGCTTTGCGACTTGCTGACTCGGCCTTGCTGCACGCCCTGTTGCGCGGGGTAGCCATAAAAACTGTAATTGAGATCGACCAGTCGAGCGGCCAATGGCGCTGCCCCCCAACGCTCCTCGATCAACTTCGCGGCATATTGAGTCGGGGTCGAAGGCAATACGGCATCCAGTGCAAGGCTCGACAGTGACTGTTTGTTCTGAGCAGGTAACCGGCCAGTGACCGGGTGGCGTTGACTCTCTAGCGCCATCATTTGCAATCCTTTGCAGTTGACTTGGGAGTTGAGAGCTTAGGCGGTGCCTGCCGCAACAAAAGCAGGAAATGTCTTCAATCCGGCGGGAAAACGCGACAGCCTCAAAAGACCTGAAATGCAGAGGGTAAACGCCAGCGACACGAGCCTGTACAGCGCCGAGCATTGCACTCGACGCCGCGATAACGGGCCCGCACTGGCGAGCCCCGTGCGCCTTACCAGAAGCGCTGTTGGGTGAGACGGCTCCACCACGTCAACAGGACGCGATCAATCGAACCGCTGGCCGCCAGGCCGACGCGTTCTTGCAGGCTCTTGCGTTCAGAATAATGCAGGTGAAACAGCTCTGCGCCTTTGGCGCGTTCAGCGAGGTATTCGTCGCTGGTTTTCAGTTCATCGACCAAGCGTTTTTCCAGCGCTGCGACACCCAACCAGATTTCACCGGTGGCCACTTCGTTGATGGCCAACTGTGGGCGGTAGCGCGAGACGAAGTTCTTGAACAGCTCGTGAGTCACATCCAGGTCTTCCTGGAACTTCTCCCGGCCTTTTTCGGTGTTTTCGCCAAACACCGTCAGCGTGCGTTTGTACTCGCCGGCCGTCAGGACTTCGAAGTCGATGTCGTGCTTTTTCAGCAAACGATTGACGTTAGGTAACTGCGCCACCACCCCGATCGAACCCAGAATGGCAAACGGCGCGCTGATGATCTTCTCACCGATGCACGCCATCATGTAACCGCCGCTGGCCGCGACCTTGTCGATACACACGGTCAATGGCACACCGGCCTGACGAATGCGCGCCAGTTGCGAGGAAGCCAGACCGTAGCTGTGAACCATGCCGCCACCGCTTTCCAGACGCAGTACAACTTCATCCTTTGGCGTGGCCAGGGACAGGAGTGCAGTGATTTCGTGGCGCAGGCTTTCAGTCGCCGAAGCCTTGATGTCGCCGTCGAAATCCAGCACGAACACCCGAGGTTTGGCTTCCGGTTTTTTCTTCTGTTTTTTCTCGGCCTTGGCTTCGGACTTACGCACGGCCTTGAGCTGATCCTTGTCGAGCAGCGACTGCTCCAGACGCTCACGCAGCCCTTTGTAGAAATCATTCAGTTTGTTGACCTGCAACTGGCCCGCAGACTTGCGCCGACCCTTGCTGCGCAACGCCGCAAAACTGGCCAGGACCACCAGAATGGCGATCACCAGGGTAACGGTTTTAGCCAGGAAACTTGCGTACTCGGCAAAAAACTCCACATTGACTCCTTAACGACAGTGCGCCGCTGAACACGCAGACGCGTATACCTTCAGCATACCCATGCGGCCGCGTTGCGACCAGTCATGAAACCTTCTGTAACGGCCCTCTAACGAGCATTTCAAACAAGCGTATGTTTTTTCATTGACAGCTCACCGGCATCCTCATAACCTCGCAAAACCTTCAACGTACCGGGATGACGCGGACGTGGGCAGCATCTATTTGATTCGACATGGCCAGGCCTCCTTCGGTGCAGACGACTACGACGTGCTGTCGCCAACCGGTATTCGTCAGGCAGAAGTACTCGGCAGCCACCTGGCTGAACTGGGATTGAGTTTCGACCGCTGCCTGTCGGGCGACCTGCGTCGCCAGCAACACACCGCCAACAGCGCTCTGGCGCAATTCGGCGCTGTCGGCCTGCCGGTGCCGCCCCTGGAAATCGATTCGGCCTTCAACGAGTTCGACGCTGACGCGGTGATCCGCGCACTGCTTCCGGACCTGTTGCCCGAAGAGCCCGAAGCCCTGCACATTCTGCGCAATGCCGCGCAGAATCGCGGCGAGTTTCAGCGAATCTTTGCCTTGATCATCGAGCGCTGGCTGGCGGGTACGTACGACCCACCGGGCCTCGAAAGCTGGCTCGGCTTCGTCGAGCGGGTCCAGGCAGGTTTGCAGCGTATTCTCGAACAAGCCGACAACACCCAGAAAATCGCCGTGTTCACCTCCGGCGGGACCATCACTGCCCTGCTTCACCTGATTACTCAAATGCCGGCCAGACAGGCCTTTGAACTGAATTGGCAAATCGTTAACACCTCGCTCAACCAACTGAAGTTCCGTGGTCGCGAGGTGGCGCTGGCTTCCTTCAACAGTCATGCACATTTACAACTGCTGAAGGCCCCGGAACTCATCACTTTCCGTTGAGTCCGGATCACTGTGACCCTTGTTGTAACACCTCATAAAAGGATCGAACCATGACCTCCGTAGCTGACGCCGTACAAGCCATGAAAGCCAAGTTCAACCCAGCCGCTGCTGCCGGTCTGGACCTGGTTTTCGGTTTCCGCATCGACGACACCAAGAACTTCTCGCTGATCGTCAAAGACAGCACGTGCGAGCTGAAAGAAGGCGAAAACCCGGACGCTCAAGTGACTCTGGTCATGGACGGCGAAACCCTGGAAGGCATCGTCGACGGTTCGACCGACGGCATGCAAGCGTTCATGGGCGGCAAACTGCGCGCTGAAGGCGACATGATGCTGGCCATGAAACTGTCCGAGCTGTTCCCAAGCTAAGACGGCGGCTCCCGACCTCGGGAGCCCCTTTGGCTGCAGACGAATCCCGCCTTTATGGCGGGATTCGTCGTTTCAGCCGGTCGTAAATTTCCCCGCACAACGACGCCTCCCCCGATTTTGCCGTCTATATTCTTTGCTGGCCGTACGGCTCACGCATACGGCCGCTTGCTCGACCGAACACCTGCGGAGAACGAATGACGCCATGAGTCCACCTGACTGCTACGACCGCTTCAACCACCGCCGCGTACTGCAAGGCCTTTCGGCAGGCACCGTCAGTGCCTGGACCAGTCCTCTATTTGCGG
Organism: Pseudomonas sp. GW822-FHT02D10; assembly: GCF_058802345.1. Lineage (NCBI taxonomy): Bacteria > Pseudomonadati > Pseudomonadota > Gammaproteobacteria > Pseudomonadales > Pseudomonadaceae > Pseudomonas > Pseudomonas sp. GW822-FHT02D10. The sequence continues at coordinate 32,275 of NZ_JBXAOB010000005.1, read as the reverse complement.
AGAGCAGCAGCATGACCAACTCCCCAGCCGATCTCATCTTGTTCAACGGTCGCTTGCACACGGTTGACCGGGATAAGCCCCAGGCCAGTGCGGTCGCCATCAAGGATGGACGGTTTATTGCCGTCGGCGATGATGCGCACGTCATGCCCCTGCGTGGCGCCAGCACCCAAGTCATCGACCTGCAAAAACGCACGGTGATCCCCGGTCTCAACGACTCGCACCTGCACCTGATCCGTGGTGGCCTGAACTACAACCTCGAACTGCGCTGGGAAGGCGTGCCGTCCTTGGTCGACGCTCTGCGTCTGCTCAAGGATCAGGCCGATCGCACGCCGGCACCGCAATGGGTACGCGTGGTCGGTGGCTGGACCGAGTTCCAGTTCGCCGAAAAACGCCTGCCGACGATTGAAGAACTGAACAAAGCCGCACCTGACACGCCAGTGTTCGTCCTGCACCTGTATGACCGCGCCCTGCTCAACCGCGCGGCGCTGAAAGTGGTCGGCTACGACCGCAATACGCCGAACCCGCCAGGCGGTGAAATCCAGCGCGATGCCAATGGCGATCCCACCGGCATGCTGATCGCCCGGCCGAACGCGATGATTCTGTACTCGACCCTGGCCAAGGGGCCGAAGCTGCCGTTGGAGTATCAGGTCAACTCGACTCGGCAGTTCATGCGCGAACTCAATCGCCTCGGCGTCACCAGCGCCATTGACGCCGGTGGCGGCTATCAGAACTACCCGGACGACTATCAGGTCATCCAGCAGTTGGCGAAAGACCAGCAACTCAGCGTACGCATCGCCTACAACCTGTTCACCCAAAAACCCAAGGAAGAGCTGACCGACTTCAAGAACTGGACCAACACCTCGCACTACGGCCAGGGTGACGATTTTTTGCGGCACAACGGCGCTGGCGAAATGCTGGTGTTCTCCGCAGCCGACTTTGAAGACTTCCTCGAACCGCGCCCCGATCTGCCGCAGACCATGGAGCAGGAACTGGAGCCTGTGGTCCGGCATCTGGTGGAGCAGCGCTGGCCATTTCGCTTGCACGCCACCTACAACGAATCGATCACGCGGATGCTCGACGTGTTCGAAAAGGTTAACCGCGATATCCCGTTCGACGGGCTGCCGTGGTTCTTCGATCACGCCGAAACCATCACCCCGCAGAACATCGAGCGGGTTCGTGCACTGGGCGGCGGCATTGCAATCCAGGATCGCATGGCTTTTCAGGGCGAGTACTTTGTCGACCGTTACGGTGCCAAGGCCGCCGAGCACACCCCGCCGATCCAGCGCATGCTTGCCGAAGGCATCCCGGTCGGAGCCGGCACCGATGCCACACGGGTTTCCAGCTACAACCCGTGGACGTCGCTCTACTGGCTGGTCAGCGGCCGCACCGTCGGCGGTTTGGAGCTGTACCCGCAAGGCCTGAACCGCGACACGGCGCTGGAACTCTACACCCATGGCAGCGCCTGGTTCTCCTCCGAGCAAGGCACAAAGGGCCAGATCAAGGTCGGGCAACTGGCCGATCTGGTGGCGTTGTCTGCCGACTACTTCAGCGTCGACGACGATGCGATCAAATGGATTGAATCGGTGTTGACCGTAGTCAACGGCAAGGTGGTGTACGGCAGCCTCGAATTCGACAAACTCGACCCGCCGCGTTTACCGGTAATGCCCGACTGGTCACCGGTGGCGAATGTGCCGGGGCACTGGAAACCCCTGGCGCCGCTCACCGCCCAAACGCATCAATGCGTGGGCGCCTGCGCGGTGCATGCCCACAGCCATGAACGAGCGCGCTTGTCGAACGCGCCGGTCAGCGACTTCCAAGGGTTCTGGGGCGCGTTTGGTTGTTCGTGTTTTGCGTTTTGACCGACAGGCTTGGCAGGGAGCCGGCCAATGGCGGGCTTGTTGTAGAGCCGCGCCCATACCCGTAGCAGCTGTCGAGCTCGCGAGGCTGCGTTCGAGGACGCAGTCCTCGCAAACCCTGTGTACGCGGTTTACCTGAATGAACGTGTTGCATGATTTTACGACCGCTTCGCGGCCGAACGCAGCCTCGCGGGCTCGGCAGCTGCTACGGGCGTTTAAGCTTGCCTACGCAGTGCCCATCAGAGGCTACAGCGCCTTGCGTCACGGCCTACACCTGCGCCAGAATCCGCCGGCTTGTGCGCTTTGGGTCTCGCCTCTATCGTTTCCGTGTCGCTGACCATTCAGCGGCACGGGCTTGGCGGCCCGGTTTTGAATGCGTGCAACAACGCCCCACAACATGATTGACGGCACTTTTGGGTGCCTGCTCTCCTGTGTCATGGCGGGTTGCCCAAGGATCCCTTCGGGGATGCCGGCATTTTTACGCTTTGAGCCGGTCCGCCAAACTTGTGTAACCCGCCACCCAATCTGCTTGGCGGCAGACGGTGGTAACTCACAATGTCAAAGCGAGGTTCACCATGTTCAAAGCCACTCCCAATCCCCCCGAAACCGACCCGGTTTCCCCCTACGCCTCCCTCGACTCAAAAGAACTCCACGCCGCCGCGCACCGCGCGCTCGATCACTACCTGGTGCTACCCGAGACCAAGGCATTGTTAGCCGACCGACGTCCCGGCTGCATTTTCGTCATCGCCCCCGACGTCGACAGTGAAACCCTGCTGGCCCATGCCTGCGAAACCCTCGCCTCGGCCAACGTCATGACCAGCGATCTGGCGTTTGAGCTCGAAGGCCCCAAGCGCAATACCGCACTGGCGATTCAGCAGATGATTTCCCTGGCCGAGTTGGCAGTGAATCGCGCACTGGATCACCTTGATCCGCCTGATCCCGCGTAGGAGCTGGCGCAGCCTGCGATCTTTTGACGTTGTTTTTCAAGATCAAAAGATCGCAGCCTGCGGCAGCTCCTACGGGGATCGATGTATATCCATAAGTCCCGGGTGTACGCGATCTTTTGGGCTTTCTCGGAAACATCCCGACAATGCTTTGCCTGATCCAGGACGTCCGAACGAACTAGCGTGATCAGACAAGCATTTTTCTGGAGGGCAAAGGATTGCCTATCGCTGCCAACGGATGTCGCCTGCGCAAGGCGCGGTTTTCTGAATCAGGTCGTATTTATTTGCTGACGGCAGTCGTGCATCAGCGCCAACCGGTTTTTGCCGATTGGCGCACAGGGCGACTGCTGGTCAATGAGTTTCGAGAGGCTGAAGAACGGCATCAGGTTATATCAATGGCGTGGGTGGTGATGCCGGATCACTTCCATTGGTTAGTACAGCTAGAGCACGGCAGCTTGGCCGAGCTGATGTGCCGTGTGAAATCACGCAGCAGTCGCTCGATCAATCTCATGCACAGGTGCAGTGAGCGCCTTTGGCAACGCGGTTATCACGACCGGGCATTACGCAAAGACGAAAACGTAAAAGAGGCAGCACGTTACATCGTGATGAACCCGTTACGTGCCGGGTTGGCCAGGCGGCTGGGGGATTATCCATTGTGGGACGCGATGTGGCTTTGAAGTGCAAAGATCAAAAGATCGCAGCCTTCGGCAGCTCCTACGGGGATCGACGTATATCCATAAATCCCGGGTGTACGCGATCGGCGTAGGAGCTGGCGCAGCCTGCGATCTTTTGACCTTGATCGTGTCGATGCACCATCGCCGCCAAGATCGCAGCCTTCGGCAGCTCCTACGGGGAAATGAAAGCTTTGCAGACACAAGATTGATCTCGATCAGGTAACCCTCGTAACACAGCCTCTACCCTTGCGCTTCCATCAAAGGCCAGGGACGGTTCAATGGGAGCCTCCGGCCGCGCATCCTCAGGGAAACGCGCCGGGCGATTGACCCACACTGTCTTCGTATCAGCTCGCGCAGTCTGCTGCTACGGAAATAGCCATGCACGTCGCGCGCGCTCATTCAGCTCGAGTTCAGCGTTGCGCTTGCTCTACACTGCTGGGCTCTTTACGTCAGCGACTGCTTATGGACATCGATCTCGCCCGTACCTTCCTGGAAATCATTCGCTGCGGCAGTCTTGCGGCCGCCGCCGAAAAACTCCACGTCACCCAGACCGCGATCACCGCGCGGGTGCAGAAGCTCGAAAGCCAGCTCGCCAGCACCCTGTTCGTGCGCAACCGCGCCGGTGCTCGCCTGACCGCGGACGGCGAAGCCTTCGTGGTGTACGCCAATCAGTTGGTGCAAACGTGGGAAGCGGCGCGCCGGGATCTGCCGTTGCCGGAAGGCTACCGCAATGTGCTGCACATCGGCGGCGAGGTCAGTTTGTGCAACCCGTTGATGCTCAGCTGGGCCCGTGAACTGCGCGAGAAGATCCCCAGCCATGCCTTGCGCATGGAAATCCGCGACGGTGAAAACCTGTTGCGTCAGTTGGAATTGGGCGTGCTGGATGCCGCACTGGTGTTCCAACCCGAGTACTGGCCTCGGCTGCAAGTGGAGCAACTGCTGGAGGAAAAACTCATCCAGGTGCGCCTGCCGTCGAGGCCCGAGCCCTACGTCTACATCGACTGGGGCCAGGAGTTTCGCCGCCAGCACGACGCGGCACTGCCGGACAAGGCCAAAGCCGCGTTGAGCTTCAACCTCGGCCCCCTGGCGCTGCAATACATCCTGCAAAACGGTGGCGCCGGTTATTTCCGCACGCGGGTGGTTCAGACCTACCTCGACAGCGGCGTGCTGGAACGGGTGCCCAAAGCCCCGGAATTCAGCTACCCGACCTATCTGGTGTACTCGCGGGATCGCGACTCGGCGGTGCTGCAACAGGCATTCGAGTTGTTACGGGAACTGGTCAAGACCGACAGCGACTGGTCCCAGCGCTGGGATCCGCTGATCTGAGCAACATCCACACCCGTTCGGCGTGAATACCCGCCCATTCCCGACATCCATTGGCCAGATAATTTCGCCGCGACTAGTCTTGCTTTTATAACAACGACAACAGGTGATCGCGGTGAGGCAAACCACCCAGGCGTTTCGTGCCCGCTACCGGGCCGATATTCATCGGTTCTACAACCCGTGGCTGCACGGCGGTTTTGTACTGGCCTTCGGTGTGCTGGGCATCGCGCTGTTCTGGAGCACCGTGCATCAGGTGCAACCACTGGAATGGCTGGCGGTACCGCTGACGCTGTTGTTTTTCAATTTCGCGGTCTACGTCGTGCACCGGCATCTGGGCCATCACAAAAAGCCCTTTGCGCGGCTGTTCTATGCCCGGCACGCCGGCGATCACCACAGCTTTTTCGCCCCTGGCTACATGACCTACGACACGGTTCGCGACTGGCGGGTGATTCTGTTTCCGGCGTGGCTGATCGTGCTGCACAGCCTGGTGGTCACCCTGCCCGCCTGGTGGCTGCTCAAACACCTCAATGGCAACGTCGCCGGGCTGTTCGCCGGTTGCATGATCCTCGGCTACCTGACTTACGAGGTGTTTCACGCCTGCGAACATCTGCCGCCGAGCAATCCCGTCACCCGCCTGCCATGGATTCGCCAGATGCGCCGTCTGCACGCACTGCATCACCGTCGCGAGCTGATGCAGGAGCGCAACTTCAATATCGTTTTGCCGCTGATGGACTACCTGTTCGGCACGCTGTATTGGGAAGCCGAACCCGATCATTCGCACCTTCAAACGAGGCGAGCGCCCATGACCCGCCTGCAGCACCAGATCGACATCGCACGCGACCCGATCGCCGTGCTCGCCTACGCCAGCGCCGCGATGCGTTGGCCAGAGTGGCACCCTTCATCGCTGAAAGTCGACGGTCCGCCAGGGCCGCTGCACGCGGGGTCACGTTTTGAAGAAGACATTCATGCCGGCGGGCGGGCCGGGCACTTGAGCTGGGAGGTCAACGAGTACCTGCCGGGTCGCCGCTGGAGCGCTCGTGCTCAGGGTGATCACGGTCTGGAGTTACTGCTGACGTATGAATGTGACAGCGAGGGTGACGGGACGCGCTTCGTTCGCACCCTGGAATACCGCTTCAGTGGACTGCTGATGCGCCTGGCCAATCAACTGTTGCTCAAGCGGCGTATCGAACACGAATCGGCAGCTTCGATGCTGGCCCTGCGCGACATGGCGCAACGGACGATCCCGGCCCAGACAGGAGCAGTCGCCTGATGAGCAACACACCACGTCGAATCTGCGCTTGCAAGCAGGCTGCCGAACAGGGGGCGACACTGCGCCCCCGTACGTTGGTCACGTTCTGGCAGAACCGTTCAAACTCCGGGATATTTCGTCTTTGATCGAAAGGCGCTTCTCCTTGAGCTTCCTCACTTCGTCATCTGCCAGAGCCTGGGCTTCAGCCTTCAGGACCCGGTTGTCGATTTCCGAATATTTATCCAGCAGCGCGTTCAGGTGGGGATCATTGGCACGCTTTTGCTGAATGACTTCCTTTGAGCAGCTCAGGTCCTGATACAGGTCATGATTCACCGGCATGGAACACCTCCGTTTGTTGATCGGTGGCGAACGCCTTTGCGCGCGCTCGCCAGTTATCAGAATGGCCTCGCTCGGCGGTTGCTGTCGACTATCAATCGGACCAGCGGTGCTCGTTAGTCGGACATGCCGTTATCGTCACTGCCAACAAAATGTCGATATGGCCGCTGCTGATGGTTTCATTGCTGTAAAGCTCATTCAGGTTGCCAGCACATGGCAACCTGAACAGGGTAAATCAGTCGGTACCGTACTTCGGCGAACGCGGCCCGTACAGCAACCCCGCGGGATGCCCCGCCGACAACAGTCGTGCACTGGTGACACCGGCAATCGGGTGACCGGCGTCGGTGGAACTGTTGATGATCTGCTTGACCGCTGCGGTGATCAGCACACCCAGCAAACCGCCTCCACTGTTGTTGTTGCCCTCTTCGCTCGACGCACTGGCCGTGCCGGTCCACAGGGTGGTGCCCGTCTTGAGGTCCACCAGTTTTGCACTGGCGGTCACCACGGTTGCGCTGGAGATCACCATGTAGCGAGTGCCGTAATCAGTCACGGTAATGTAGAGCGCGGCATCGGCACCGAAGATCTCGCGCAGTTTGTTGGCCGGGGCCTGGTGGATGTCCGCCGGCGTAGTCAGACCGTTCTGGTGGAACGTCTCGTCGACCAGCGTGATCGGCAGCACGTAGTAACCGGCTTCAGCCAGCGGATACGTAACCTGCGAGAGCATGCTGTAGGACGCCTTGACGTCCGGCGAATTGTTCAGCGGCGGCAGTACCAGAATGGTTTTGGGACGGCTTTGCTTGTAAGCCGAGTAGTCCACGGTCTTGGGGCTGACGCAACCGCCGAGGACTGCCAGGGCCAGCAGGCCGGCCATCAGTTTCAATGAGCGCGCGATCATTGGGTGTCTCCGGTCTTGGCGTTTTTAAGCAGGAAGTCCATGTACGGCGTCGACTCGGGAAACAGGGTCTTCTCGGTTCTGAACTGCTGCACCATCTGATCGTCCTTGCCCAGGCTCAGGTACAACAGGCCCAGGTGGGCGTGGTAGCCAGGCGGCGGCGTCTTGCCGGTGGACTTGATCTTTTGCAGGTCGCGCTCCAGCGCTTCGGCCTGAGCTTCCTTGGGCTCTTCACCTTTGAAATACTCATACACCTGTGGCTGGTAGCCTTCCCACTGGTAAAGGGTTTTCGGGCTGCTGCATCCGGCCAGCAGGCCACTCACCAGCAACATCGACGTCATCAACGCCCGCGACTTATAACGCTTGAACATGCTTGTACCGCTCCTTGTCATCGACCTTGATCAGTTGCCCGGTTTCCATGCACCGGAATTCATGCCGTCCACCAGACGATTGATCGCCTCGCGCATGGCCAGGTCGAGCACCTTGCCATTGAGGGTCGAATCGTAGGCAGCGGTACCGCCGAAGCCGATGACTTCACGGTTGGACAAGGCGTATTCACCCGCGCCCTGAGTCGAATAGACGACTTCCGAAGTGCTGATGTTGACGATGTTCAAGTTGACCTTGGCGTACGCCACCTGGGTCTTGCCACGACCAAGAATGCCGAACAGCTGGTGATCACCGGTCTCTTTGCGGCCGAACTCGGTGACGTCGCCGGTCACCACAAAGTCCGCACCCTTGAGGCGCTGGGACTGGCCCTTGATCGACGCTTCCTGCTGGATCTCGCCCATGTTGTCGCGGTCCAGCACACTGAAGCGATTGGTCTGCTGCAAGTGAGTGATCAGGATGGTCTTGGCCTGACCGCCGAGGCGATCCACGCCGTCGGAGAAAATCCCGCGCATGTAGCTCGAACGGTTGTCGAACTTGCCGACTGCCATGGGCACTCGAACACCGGCAAAGACATGGCTGGCGCTTTCGACTTTTTCTACCGGCAATGCCCGGGAGCTTTCGGTCGCACACCCGGCCATCGCGCCCAATACGGCAATCGCCGCCCCTGATACCACCATTCGAGAGATCATTCTCATTGTGCATTCCTTCTGAAAAACGGTTTATCCCGGCACGGCCGTGCCCAACCACTGCGGGTTGTGGTGGCGAAAAAGCGATGGGGATTCGAATCGGCAATCGACGTGCAGAACGTCGGCGGGCGGCATTATGCCAAAGTGCCACTACTGAAGACAGCGTTTATATTTTTTTGGCGTCAGTTTCTTGAGTGATCATGGCAACTAGTGAAAATCCCGACTGTGCACGCTGATGCCGTTGAGCAGCGGGCTCAGGTCGCTCAAGCGTCCGGCAATCAGGTGCCGCACTTCGCCGACTTTTTCCCAGCGGCCGTCGATCTTGAGCAGTTGCGAGCCAATCAGTGCTTTGCGTTGGCGCTCGGCGAGGTCGCGCCAGACCACGACGTTGATGTTACCGAACTCGTCTTCAAGGGTCACGAAGGTCACGCCACTGGCGGTGCCCGGGCGTTGGCGGCCGGTGACCAGACCGGCGACGCTGACGTTGCGCCCATGTTCGACTTCAAGCAGCTCCCGTGAACTGCGGCAACGCCGGGCACGCAACGCCTCGCGCAACAATGCCAGCGGATGTGGGCCGAGGGTCGTACCGACGCTGCTGTAGTCAGCTTGCAGGTCCTCGCTCACGGTCGGTTTGGGTAACACCACGCCAGGCTCTTCCTCGCTCGGCAACCCGGCGAACAATCCCAGTTGCTTCTGCACCCCGGCCACTTCCCAGCGTGCGCGATGGCGATCACCGGCCAGCCTGCGCAGGGCTCCGGCGTCGGCCAGTTGTTCTTGTGCACGAGCATCGAGTCGGGCGCGCTCGCCCAGGTCGGCAATGTCGATGAATGTGCCCCGTAAGCGCGCCGCTTCGATACGGCGAGCATCGTCCTCGCGAAAGCCCTTGATCATGCGCAACCCCAAGCGAATCGCCGGTTGTTCGCCGTCAATCGGCTCCAGGCTGCAATCCCAGTCACTGGCGGCCACGTCCACCGGGCGGATCTGCAAATGATGCCGGCGAGCGTCCTGGAGAATCTGGTCCGGGCTATAGAAACCCATCGGCCAACTGTTGATCAGCGCACAGGCAAACGCCGCCGGCTCATGGCATTTCAGCCAGCAACTGGCGTAGGTCAGCAAGGCAAAACTGGCGGCGTGGGATTCGGGAAAACCGTAGCTGCCAAAACCCTTGATCTGCTCGAAGATCTGCGCGGCGAATTCCTCCGTGTAACCGTTTTTCAGCATGCCTTCGCGAAGGCGCTTCTGGTGCGGTTCAAGACCACCATGGCGTTTCCAGGCCGCTATGGAACGGCGCAACTGATCGGCCTCGCCGGGACTGTAGTCGGCGGCCACAATCGCAATCTGCATGACCTGTTCCTGAAACAACGGCACACCGAGCGTGCGTTTGAGCACGGCTTCCAGCTGTACCGAGGGATAGGTTTCAGGTTCTTCCTTGTTACGTCGCCGCAGGTACGGGTGCACCATCCCGCCCTGGATCGGCCCGGGACGGACGATGGCCACTTCGATCACCAGGTCATAGAAGTTTTGGGGTTTGAGCCGTGGCAACATCGACATCTGCGCCCGTGACTCGATCTGAAATACTCCAATAGTGTCGGCGCGGCTGATCATCTCGTAGGTTTGCCGGTCCTCGGACGGGATGTTGGCCAGGCTCAGGTCCCGACCGCGATGGTGGCGCAGCAAGTCGAAACAGCGACGAATAGCGCTGAGCATGCCGAGGGCGAGAATGTCGACCTTGAGCAGGCCGACCATGTCCAGATCGTCCTTGTCCCACTGAATGATCGTGCGCTCGGCCATGGCCGCATTTTCCACTGGCACCAGGCTGTCCAGCGGCTGCTCGGAAATCACGAAACCGCCCGGATGCTGGGACAGGTGCCGGGGGAAACCGATCAGCTGCCGGGTCAGGCTCAATACTCGACGCAACACCGGGCTGTCCGGGTCGAAGCCACCTTCGCGCAAACGCTCCAGTGGCGGCACATCGTCGCTCCAATGACCGCAGCAATCAGCCAAGGCGTTGACCTGATCCGGCGGCAAACCAAGGGCCTTGGCCACGTCGCGAATCGCGCCGGCACCGTGGTAAGTGCTGACCACCGCCGTCAGCGCGGCCCGGGTCCGGCCATAGCGCTGGAACACGTACTGCAAGACTTCTTCGCGGCGCTCATGCTCGAAATCGACGTCAATGTCCGGCGGTTCGTTGCGCTCTCTGGAGAGGAACCGCTCGAACAGCATGCTCGTCCGGCTCGGGTCGATTTCGGTGATGCCCAAGGCGTAACACACCGCCGAGTTGGCGGCCGAACCGCGCCCCTGACACAAAATGTGCTGGCGACGGGCGAAGCTGACGATGTCTTCGACGGTGAGAAAATAGCTCTCGTAACCGAGCTCGGCGATCAGCTGCAGTTCCTTTTCGATCAGCGCCATGACCGTGCTGTCCGGCCCCTCAGGCCAGCGCCGGCACAGGCCCTGTTCGGTCAACCGGCGTAGCCAGGAGGTCGGCGTCTGCCCTTGCGGCACCAGCTCACGCGGGTATTGGTAGCGCAACTGACCGAGATCGAAGGTACAACGCCGGGCAATGACCCGCGTTTCTTCGAGCAACGACGGTGGATACAACTCGCGCAACGCCTCAAGGCTGCGCAAATGCCGTTCGCCATTGGGATGCAAGCGCTGCCCGGCGTCGGCGACCCGCACATGCAGACGAATCGCCGTCATGGTGTCCTGCAACGCGCGGCGGCCGCGGGCATGCATGTGCACATCGCCGCTGGCCACCGCCGGAATCTGCAAGCGGGCAGCCAAGGCCTGTAAGTCGGCCAGACGGCGGGCGTCGTTCTGCCCGCAATGCAACTCGACTGCCAGCCACAGCCGCTCGCCAAAGACACCTTTTAGCCAACTGCCCTGCTCCAGCGCGTCGACCGTATCCGGCACCCACAGTGCCAACAGTCCGGGCAATGGCTCGCTGAAGTCTTCGCGCAGCACCCGGTACTGGCCCTTTTCCGTGCGCCGCCGCGCGTGGGTGATCAGCCGGCACAGCGCCTGATAACCCTCAAGGTTTTCCACCAGCAGCACCAGTTTCGGACCGTTTTCGATGCGCACTTCACTGCCGATGATCAGCCGCAATTCCAGCGCCTTGGCCGCTTGCCAGGCACGGACAATACCGGCCAGGGTGCACTCGTCGGTGATCGCCAGGGCCTGATACCCCTGACGCTTGGCCCGTTCGAACAGCTCGTGGGCACTCGATGCGCCGCGCTGGAAACTGAAGTTCGACAGGCAGTGCAGTTCGGCGTAGTCGGCGCTCATGCGAACCAGCCTTGCAGCCACAGCGGTCCGGCCTCACCCACCGCACGATAGGCCCAGGCCTGCTGACCGGAACGGGTTTCGATCAGGTAGTAATCGCGGCGCACATCAGCGCCATCCCACCAACCGGACTCGATGCGCTCCGGCCCCATGAGGATCCGCGCCGTGCCTTCATGCACGGGCAGCGGCTCGGTCAGCAACCAGCCGGGACGTTGCACATCAGGCAACGCCGGGCAGGCCTGAGTCTGCGCATTCGGCTGCCATGCACACTCCGGTCGGTGATCGGCCTGAAAACCCAGGCCCTGCACCGCCTCGTCCCCCAGCCGTGCACGCAAGCGCTCGCGCAGTTGTTCCCAGGGCAAGGACTGTTGCGGGCGTTCGTCGAACAACTCCCGGCGTTGCGGGACGAAGCTCGGCAAGTCCTGCGCCGACAGACGAAAACCGCGCACCGGCGCCTCGACCTGCACCTGTTCCAGCCGACCCCGGGCCAGTTCGAAGAGCATCGCCGGGTCGCGCTCGGCGCTCAGCAGGCCGACCTTGATCAGCGTGTCCGGCAACCCGGCGTGTTCCAGGTGCAGGTCAAAGCGCTGCACACCGCTGTCCCGGCCACACAGAAACGCCGAAAGATCACCGGTCAGCCGGCGTAAGGGGAACAGCAATGCCTGATGGGATTGCACATCGAAATTCAGCTCGATCCGCACATCGAAACGGTCCGGCGGCAGATAAAACCCCAGGGCCAGCGGCCGTTCACCCAACAGGGTATCGAGGTGCTTGAGCACTTGCGCCTCGAAGCGCCGGGCCAGGGTTTGACGCGGCAGTGCCTGAACCTGGCTCAAGGTGCGCAAGCCCATCCGCGACAGTGCAGTGGCAACCGTTTGCTCAAGCCCGATCCGCTCGATGGGCATCTGCCCGAGCAATTGTCGCAACGCGTCATTGTCCGGTACCGCCAGACCGTCGTAGGCATTGGCCAGGACCCGTGCGGCCAGCGGATTGGGCGCCGCGACCAGACGATGGCGAAAACCCAGCGCCGTAAGTTCTGCGCGCAACCGCGCCTCGAACTGCGGCCAGGGCCCGAACAGCCCCAGGCTCGACTCGATTTCAAACAGCACGGCGCGCGGGTAATGCACGCTGACCTGAGAGCTGAAGCGGTAGGCCCAGGCGGCGAGAAACTGTTGCCAATGCTCGATTTCGCTCACGTCATAGTCAGCGCAGGCAAAAGCCTTGCTCAAGGCCTGGGCGGCGGTCATCGACTGGCCCGGGCGCAACCCCAATGCTCGCGCTGGCGCATTGACCGCTTGCAACACCCGACGCTGCGCCGGCCCGCTCAGCAGCGCCAGCGGTTCGTCAGGATCGCTGCGCTGACGCAACACCGCGTCCAGCGCCAACTGCGGGAAAAGGATACAGACCCAGCGCATGCCAACCTCACTGCCCCGTGGCGAAGGCAATCGGTGCCGAACGGGCCAGCCCGCCACGGCACTTGAGCACCCTTAACTGCGCCGGTCGGGAATCGATGGCGATGCGCAGGGCCGCCGGCGAAGGGTTGATGGCATCCTTGATCGAGCGATAGGCAAACGCCAGGGTCTGCCCGGTTTCCGCCGCCACCTGCAAGCGGCGCAAGGCGCGGTCATCCGCCTGTTGCGGCCAGCACAGCACCGCCCCGCAACTGCCCGAACGCAGGCATTGTTCCGCCGCCCACAGTGCCTCGCGGTCACTGGCCTGGATGATCGACAACTGTCGCAAATCCACCCCGGCGTTCTGCCAGGCCTGGGGATACGGCACATACGGTGGCGCTACCAGCACCACTCGCTCACCGGCGGTCGTCAGTCGGGCCAGGGCCGGCCATACCAGTTGCAACTCGCCCACGCCCTGCCCGGCGATAAGGATTTCGCTCAGCGCCGCTTCCGGCCAGCCGCCCGTAGGTAAAGCGGCGTCCAGCAACCCATGCCCGGTCGGCTGCGGGCTGACGCTGGGTGGCGCGGGCCGGCCTTTCCAGACCTGGCCGCCATTGAACAGCGTATCCAGCGCAACGACGGCGCCCATCACCCTTGCCTCACCAGACCACAAAACACCCCTTCAATCGCCAGGTCCTGATCGGCGGTGACCACAATGGGGCTGTAAGCCGGGTTGCGCGGCAGCAACCGCACGCAGTCCCCTGCCCGCTCAAAGCGTTTGATGGTGACTTCACCCTCAAGCCGCGCGACGACGATCTGGCCGTTCTGCACCTCGGCACTGCGATGCACACCCACCAGATCACCGTCGAGGATGCCGTCGCCGATCATCGAGTCGCCCTGAACCCGCAGCAGGTAGTCGGGCGTGCGCGAGAACATCGACGGATCCAGCCACAAGCGGCTGTGAACCTCGGCATCGACGCCCATCGGCGTCCCTGCCGCCACCCGCCCGAGTACCGGGATGTCCAGCAGTTCAGGACGGCGCGGCTGATTGAGCAAGCGAATACCACGGGCCTGATGCGGATTGACCTCGATGAAGCCGGCCTCGGTCAGCGCCACCACATGCTTGCGCGCCACGCTGCGCGAGGCAAAACCGAACGCCTCGCTGATTTCAGCGAGGCTCGGCGGCTGACCTTGCTGCGCGATACGGTCGCGGATGAAGGTCAGGATGGCAGTACGGCGGGGAGTCAAAGTCGTCATGGAGTACATTTGTACTCCTCCCGGCTTTTCCTGACAAGAACCACCAGTCGTGACGCTCAGCTCAGGACGGGCTGACGTTGCGGTGAGCAGCGTCTGACCTGAGTGCCGTCTAGCCGATGTTCAGTACGCGCAAATCCAGCTGACCATCGTTGAGCGGCGGGCACCAGTAGTAGCCACCGGTGATCGGCCGGCTCATACGGTACAGACCGTCAACGATGCCGTCTTCCAGGCCACTCATGCGGCGCAGTTGGGCTTCGAAGGCGTTGAAGGAATGTCCGAAGGCCAGGAACATCAAGCCGGCACGATCGCCTTCGATCCACGGCATCGAACGGCGCACGATAAAGGCTTCGGGCGTGAAGCTTTCCTGGGCGGTGCGTTTGACGTGAGCGGAGACCGGCGCGTCGTCGAGTTCTTCGTTGTCGCTCTTGCGACGGCCAATGATGTTGTCCTGCTCATGGGACGGCATCGCATTAAAACCGTTGAGGTCATGCTGCCATTGCTGGATCGCGGCGAAACTGCCACCCACCAGACCGTCCTCACCCTCAGCCACCAGCGCGGCAGCAACAGCAGCTTCGTCGTGGGGGTTTTCGGTGCCGTCTTCGTAGCCGCTCAGGTCGTGGCCGCTCATGTGACGGAAGGCTTCGTTCATCTGCACCAGGCGCAGCGCTGGAGCCAGCGCGACCTCCAGGGCGCGGCTGCGGTTGAGCAGCTCGCCGCGATCCTCACCGTGCAGCCAGCACCACAGCGCGTGCTGGGTCGAAGGGTTATCGACGCCAACGCCGATCATCGCCGGGAACGGTCGCAGCCCCGCTACTTTCGCGCCCAGAGCATTCACCAGCGACTTGCCAAAACCGACCACCGCCGACTTGCCGTCCACCAGTTTCATCAGGTTCTCGAGCGCAGCCGGCAGAGCCTCGGCGGATTCGAGAGCGAAAAACAGATGACGCGCCTGAAGCGGAACGGGGGTGGCAAGGATGCCCGGCTGGTAGTAATTCATGAGAACTCCTTCTAGAAAGGTACGAAGTTTAACCGGCACATGGCGGTTTGTGCGTGCTGAAAGGTACAAGACCGGCGCAGACAGGAAACTGCGCTGCTGTAGCTCAAATCCCCGTAGCAGCTGCCGAAGCAATCTGATAAAACGATTCAGCTATGCTGATGAGGGCGCGCATCTCACGCCGAGCCCAAGGCAGCAACAAGAATGATTTGTAGCCATTAACCGTCCACTGCTGACAGGCCTTGACCTCGCGGCAGTGTCTGGCGATAAAAACCTTATCCGCATCACCCAATCCAGACGGGGTAGCGACATGAGCACAGAAAACATCCTTGGCAACCTGTTCCCGACCGCCCGCGACATCCCGGAGAAATACCGCCTCGAGGGGCAAACCGAACAACGCGAATACCTTGTCGATGGCGTTCTGAAGATCTGGAGCGGCCCCTTGGCAGTGGTTCGCAGCCCGGTCTACCTGGCCAGTGAAAACGCCGATGAACAAGTCATTCTCGGCAGCACCCCGCTGCTGGATGCCGACACCGCGCTGACCGCCCTCGACGCCGCCGTCCGCGCCTATGACCGTGGTCAGGGCAACTGGCCAACGATGCGTGTGGCCGAGCGAATTCAGCATGTCGAAACCTTCCTCGCCCGCATGCGCGAACAACGCGAGGCAGTGGTCAAGCTGCTGATGTGGGAGATCGGCAAGAACCTCAAGGACTCGGAAAAAGAGTTCGACCGCACCTGCGATTACATCGTCGACACCATCAATGCCCTCAAGGAACTTGACCGTCGCTCCAGCCGTTTTGAACTGGAACAGGACACGCTCGGCCAGATCCGCCGCGTACCACTGGGCGTCGCCCTGTGCATGGGGCCTTACAACTACCCGTTGAACGAGACCTTCACCACGCTGATTCCGGCGCTGATCATGGGCAACACCGTGGTGTTCAAACCGGCCAAGCTCGGCGTCCTGCTGATTCGCCCGCTGCTGGAAGCGTTCCGCGACAGCTTCCCGGCCGGGGTGATCAACGTGATCTACGGCAGTGGTCGCGAGACCGTCAGCGCGCTGATGGCCAGCGGCAAGATCGACATCTTCGCCTTCATCGGCACCAACAAGGCCGCCAGCGACCTGAAGAAGCTTCACCCAAAACCCCACCGTTTGCGCGCCGCTTTAGGGCTGGACGCGAAGAACCCCGGCATCGTGCTGCCCGAGGTGGATCTGGACAACGCGGTCAACGAAGCCGTCACCGGTTCGCTGTCGTTCAATGGCCAGCGCTGCACTGCGCTGAAGATCCTCTTTGTCCACGAGCAGGTGGTCGACAGTTTCATCGAGAAATTCAACCTCAAACTGGCCTCTCTCAAACCCGGCATGCCATGGGAAAGCGGCGTATCGCTGACCCCGCTGCCGGAGTCAGGCAAAGTCGACTACTTGCACGGACTGGTGGACGATGCCGTGAGGAAAGGCGCCAAGGTAGTGAACGAGAATGGTGGTCAGGCACGCGGTTCGTTCTTCTATCCGGCGGTGCTGTACCCGGTGACCACCGACATGCGCGTCTATCAAGAGGAGCAGTTCGGCCCGGTGGTGCCTATCGTCCCTTATCGTGACCTGAACACGGTGATCGACTACGTCCTTGAGTCGGACTTCGGTCAGCAATTGAGCCTGTTCGGCACCAATCCCGCCGAGGTTGGGCGGTTGGTAGATACCTTCGCCAACCAGGTCGGACGGATCAACATCAACGCCCAGTGCCAGCGCGGCCCGGATACCTTCCCGTTCAACGGGCGCAAGAATTCGGCCGAAGGCACGCTGTCGGTGCACGATGCGTTGCGGACATTTTCGATCCGTACGCTGGTAGCGACCAAGTTCCAGGAGAGTAATAAGGAACTGATCAGCGACATCATCCGTGGACGGGAGTCGAGTTTCCTGACCACCGACTATATTTTCTAAAACGCGCACTAAGGGCACCCTGCAAACCCGATGACAGCCCTTCGATCATCCCGACTGCCACCGTTGCTGCGCCGACTGCTGCGTCCGCTACTGGACCCGTACCGGCGCTATCGCAACGCGAAACTGATCCACGCCGTGCGGGTGTCGCTGGGGCTGTTGGTGAAGACCGCACCCCGCTGGAAAATCTGAGCGTCGGTCACTGCGTCGCGACTTTACGGACTCCGTTGCCCCAGCCTTGTTGCATACCGGCGGCGGCCAGCAGAATCGCGATCACACCCACCCATTGCAACATTTCCAGACGATGGCCGAAGGCGAACCAGTCGACGAAAATCGCCGCAATCGGGTAGATGAACGACAGTGCGCCGGTCATTGCGGTCGGCAGCTTCTGAATCGCGCCGTACAGCAGCACATACATCACGCCGGTGTGCACGATGCCCAGGGTCAGCAAGCTGGCCCAGGCACTGGGTTGTTGCGGCAACGCAGAAAAATTCGCCCAAGGCGCCAGCAACAGCACGCCAGTGCAGACCTGAATCAGCGCGATCAAGTGCGGCGGTGTGCCCGTCAAACGTTTGATCATCAGCGCGGCAAAGGCATAAAGCAGTGCGGCGCCCAACGCCAGACCGATCCCCAGCAGGTATTCACCGCCCCCCGCTCCCTGCTCGCCATAAGCACTGACAATCGCCAGCATCCCGAGAAACGAAACGCCGAGCCAGAACAGCTTTTGCGCAGTGATTTTCTCGCCAAGAAACAGCGCCGCCAGACCGACCAGCATGAACGGTTGCACGTTGTAGACCGCCGTACCAATAGCAATCGAGGCCCGGGAATAGGAGGCAAACAACAGCACCCAGTTACCGACAATCGCGCCCCCGCTGAGCACTGCCAGCAGGAATGTGGTGCGGGTCAGAATGCCCGGGCGCAGAAAACCGAATACGGCGCAAATCAGCAACAAGGTCGCAGCGCCGAACACACAGCGCCAGAACACTACGTCCAGTACGGGCTGGCCGGAGACTAGTACGAACCATCCGATGGTCCCGGAAATAAGCATGGCGGCAGTCATTTCCAACGAACCGCGGCGCAGTGTTGTATCCATGATCAGACTCCTCGATATGAGCGCAAAGTATGCCAATCCACCGTCGCGCTACTCCAGAGTCAAATGCAGGCTAAACTGCCACTTCACCTTTTTTATCAAGGCAGATTCAAGTATTTGCCTAATGAGGGTTTGTATGACTGACGACATTGACCAACTGCTGATCGCAGCCCTCATGGAAGACTCCCGACGCTCACTCAAGGCCCTGGCGCAGATCAGCGGCCTGTCATCGCCCAGCGTCGCCGAGCGCCTGCGCCGGCTCGAAGAACGTGGCGTGCTCAAGGGCTACACCGTCGACATCGATCCCAAATGCTTCGGTTATCAACTGCAGGCCATCGTCCGAATCCGCCCGTTGCCCGGCCAGTTGCAAAATGTCGAACGGCAGATCCAGGCCATTCCCGAGTTCACCGAGTGCGACAAGGTCACTGGCGATGACTGCTTTATCGCGCGGCTGCACGTGCGCTCGATGGAACAACTGGACACCCTGCTCGACCGCCTCAACAGCTATGCAGAAACCAATACCGCGATCGTCAAGAAGACCCCGGTGAAACGTCGCTTACCGCCGATGGCGTGAGTACCATTTTGTTACGAACAGCGTAGATTGAGGGTTTTCCGGCGAAGGATTGACGGTATGAAAGCTCAGGCAATGTTATTGGCGGTGCTGATGCTCGCCGGGTGCGGCACCATCCAGACGGTAGTGCGCCATGACGATGCGGCCATAAAGAGCCTCAAGGAACAGAAAAGCTACTGCGGCGCCATCCCTCGTATCTACAGCGGCGTTACCTACGATTTCTGCACACTGAATGCTCCCCTGCATTCAGGCGTCGATGAGCAGGACCACAAAAACGCCACGCCCATTGTCCTGATCGACGCCCTCATTTCCGGTGCTCTCGATACTATGTTGTTGCCCTACACTATTTACCGGCAACAGGCCGACGGCAGCATTATCATCACCGAGTGATCCCTGCCCGAATGCCAGACAACAAAAAACCCGCCGTAGCGGGTTTTTTGCTCAAGGCTGGCGATCAGTCATCGCGGCTCATGATGCCGAACAGCTGCAACAAACTGATGAACAGGTTGTAGATCGATACATACAGGCTGATGGTCGCCATGATGTAGTTACGCTCGCCGCCATGAATGATGGCGCTGGTCTGGAACAGAATGCAGACCGAAGAAAACAGCACGAAGCCCGCGCTGATCGCCAGCTGCAGACCGCTGATCTTGAAGAACATGCCCGCCAGCGTCGCGCCCAGCAGGACGAAGAAACCCGCGGTGATGAAACCACCGAGGAAGCTCATGTCCTTGCGGGTGATCAGCACATAGGCCGACAGACCACCGAATACCAGTGCGGTCATCGCAAAGGCCGAGCTGACCACTTCAGCGCCGCCTTGCATGCCCAGATAACGGTTGAGAATCGGGCCCAGCAGGAACCCCATGAAACCGGTCAGGGCAAACGCCGACACCAGGCCCCAGGCCGAGTCACGGAGCTTGTTGGTCAGGAAAAAAAGCCCGTAGAAGCCGATCAGCACCACAAACACATTCGGGTAGCCGACACGCATCTGCTGAGCGACGAACGCCATCACACCGCTGAACGCGAGCGTGAGGGCGAGTAAGCCATAAGTGTTGCGCAGGACGCGGCTAACCTCTAGCTGCTCAGCCTGCACGCTGTTATTAACTGCGTAATCCTGTTCGCGCATGGCGACACTCCTGTAGGTTTGAAACGTTCAGTCGCAAAGATCATAACAGACGCTCTGTAACAAGCTATGCAGAGAGTTTGACAGTGTGTTTCATTCAGGTATTATGGCGCCCGCAACGCAATACGGAGGTGTGGCCGAGTGGTTTAAGGCAACGGTCTTGAAAACCGTCGACTGTAACAGGTCCATGAGTTCGAATCCCATCGCCTCCGCCATATTTGTACGTTAGAGCCCTGATTATTCAGGGCTTTTTCGTTTCTGGGGTTTGGCTTTTCTTGCGATCGTGCGCTGGTCGTTTCCGCATCTTTTTGGCCATTTCCGCAACTCCCCTCTCTGAAACCTTCAAAATCATTCCAGATTTCCTCGCCCTCCCTCCGGCGTCCTGCCGACCGAACACTAACTACCCAAAACCCTACAGCTTGTCGCCCCACCCTCGCCCGACCATCACGCCTCAATTACTGCATATTCAAACAGTACACAGTAACGGCGCCTACCGTGGATCCCCTCGACATCGAAGACACCAGCGACTGGCTTGGATGCCTGACCGAACTGGAAACCGTCGCCCACTACAACCGCATACTGGAAAATGAAGTCCAGGAGCTGACCCTGCAACTGCGCAAAGCCCGTGAGGACATCTACGGCCTGGTACAGATGCACGCAGAAGTCTCCGAGCAGCGTGATGAAGCAATGAAAAATCTCCGGGAAAGGTCCGGACAGCTGGCTACTGTTCGAAAGCAACAGTACGACCTCGACATCTCATCGAGAGCCCACAAGCGCGAGGCTGACCAGCTTCGCGGTATGTTGGACGGCCTCATAGAGCGCCCGATAACGATCGTCTAAACTCAGGGTTGAGCTTGAGGATTCAGCCATGTGCGGACGACTTTCGCAGTACAGGGGTATCCACGACTTCGTGGCGGTGCTGAGCATGCCCAATGCTCTGGTCAACACCGTCGGCGACCAGCCGCTCGAACAGTACAACGTCGCCCCCACAACAAGGGTCGCCCTCTTTCACCAAGAGGGCGACACGCTGCGCGCCGACCTGGTCAGGTGGTGCTGGCGACCGCATTGGGCAACCGATCAGCCAGCGAAACCGAACGGCAGAGTTGAAAAGGTAGCGCATAGCCCATTCTACCGGGCGATCTGGCCACACCGCGCCATCACGCCCATCAACAATTGGTTTGAGTGGGTCGATGAGGGCGGGCCAAAGAAACAGCCCTATTTGATCCGGCATCGGGACGGCTCACCGATCCTTTGCGCTGCTATCGGCCAGTTTCCGACCGGCGACCACGCACCCAGCGAGTATGACGGTTTCGTGATCATCACTGCCGATTCGGCAGGCGGCATGGTGGACATCCACGATCAACGCCCGGTAACACTGGCGCCAGAGGTGGCACGGGAATGGCTCGACCCGGCCACACCCAAGGAGCGCGCCGAGCATATGATGATTCAACAGGGAGAGCCGTCCGAGGCCTTCGAATGGTTCAAGGTCAGCGCAGCCATTGGCAATGTGCACAACCAAGGCGCGAGCCTGATCAAACCGATCTGAATTGCTATTTGTCCCGCTGAACCCTGCAATTCACGTAGGCGTCACTCCCCGGCTTGGCACCATACGATTGGCAAACGGCGTCATCTGTAGCGCTCTTCTCCGCTTTGGCGGCCGACAGATTTTTTAAACTTTGCTGGCGAACCTCATACCCTTTTGTACCGGGCAAGCAGTCATCCCAGGCAATGATACCGATCGCGCAATCAAGCGGATGATTGGCGCAACCGGCAAGCGCCAGTATTGATGCGACTACACTAAGAGCTTTCATATTGAGGCCCTCCCCCGCCGACCCGCCGACCGCACACAATCACACCTCCCCGCACCACTACGAATGAACTCGCCTCGCGAATGGGTCAACTACGCCAGACGCTCCGTGCCAAACTCGAACGCCAAAGTGTGGCATCGCCCATACAATCAGCTGTCAACCTAAACATTATAAATGTTGTTGTACGCAACTTCTGCCTGGGGCATTCTTCGCGATGCAAATTTACATGGACGGTAACATTTGATGCGCTCTTCCCCATGGACGTGACTATCCCCTGCGCCTGCACGCTCGATACCTCGCATCATCCCTGCGGCCTGAATACCTCGTACGCCTTTATGGACTGGTTCGCATCGTTGGATTCAGCGACGCGCCTGCGAGCACGCCGGTTGAAATTCTTTGCGCGGCATCGGCGAAGGCAAGGCGATTCGGGCCTTCGTTTCAAGGCTGGACGCTGAGTTGGTTGCCAGGTCAATGCCCGACTCAGGCTATCGTGTCGTACCACTGGCACAATTCGACCCCACTGGATTTATCCAGCAACACCAGGGTTGGCTGACCGTCCACATCACCTGTGGTTTTTCCTCGCAACGCGACACGTTACGACTTGCAGATGGTGACTTGCCAAGCTTGGGCTGGTTTATTTATGCCCAGACAGGCCCCTGGAGTCCGGGGCGCTTTATCCATTGGGGTGAAGAAGTCGCCGAGATATTGCTCAGTGCCTACCGCAGCGTTGGTATGCCCAATTACAACGCCTGGCTCAACCAGCTTGATGACTATTCCACTCAGGCCATGGACAACTGCGTCGAAATCGCCTGGCAGACGTTGTTGGCCTGCCGTCCCCTGCGCGAAAACCACCGAGCACTGTTCAACCCGAGGGATGAGTGCTGGCGCTTTTCCGACTCACCCATCGACCACTATTACCCCATTTGAAACCTTGAAAAGGAACTTCCCATGAGTGGCAAACCGGCTGCCCGAGTAACAGACCCCACCAATTGCCCGCTTCCGGGGCATGGCACAAATCCTATTGTCAGCGGCTCTCCCAATGTGAACTTCGATGGCCTTGCTGCCGCTCGAATGACCGATAAATCCGCATGCGGTAGCTCGATCACCGGTGCCGTCAGCGCTACGGTTTTCATCAATGGGTTGAATGCCGCTACTCAAGACAGTACCGGTAGCCACGGCAATGTGGTTATGGGTGGATCCGGCACGGTCATTATTGGCGACACCTTCGTACCAGCCCCCTTCAGCGGCCTGCTGCCGATGCCAGTGCACTTCAGCGACAAGTTCAGACTGGTTGACCAAGACTCGGGCGAGCCTCTACCCAATCTTGATTACGCCATCCAGCGCGCTGACGGCAGCATGGAACACGGTGTAAGTGATTCGATGGGGTATACCCATGTAGTGAGTTCGCACCTGCCCGAAACAATCAAACTGTTTCTCGAGGACTAAGGCATGGCAGCGGATGCTCTTCATACAACCGACTGCACATAACCCTCCCCAGATCAAAGAACAAATTTCATTATTTCTGTTTTCCCAGAGGGGCAGACAGAGAGCGTCAAAATCTATACTGGTGACTTTCATCATGGCTGAAGTGCTTAGCAAGAATGGCAGAAAAATGTCTCCCAGAGCCACAAGAACGGTGACGCCCGTCAAAGACTCCACCCCAAAAACTGTATCGCTGGACGCCAAGCAACAGATAAGACGAGCCGAGAATGAGGAGTATTTGAAGAATAAGAACGTGAAGGCATTTTTGGATACCATTGCCGAATCCGAAGGTGGTAACTACCACGCAAAATTTGGTTATGGCTGGGTACCGGGTTTTAAAACTGGAAAATGGACTTTTACTGATGAGTCCACCCATCCGGGGGCAGGTTACGGCGGATCAACTACGGCATCAGGCAGGTATCAAATTACGATAAATACATGGAAGTTACAGTGTATTGCAGCAATGGGCTTATCTGACTTCACACCGCATACGCAGGACTTGACTGCGGTCGAAATTCTCCGATCTGTGCATGCAATTGATTCAATCGTAAATGGTGATATTAAAGATGCGATACACAAAGCATCTGGACAATGGGAATCTTTACCAATGGGCCCAGGCCTGGCTAATCGCCCACTGAAAGGACATCCATCCGGTCAACCGTATATGCCGTATGACGATGTCGTAACCACTTACAAGGGATTTGGCGGAACTATAAAATGAAACCACACCACATTGCATGCATTTTGCTTTGTTGCGTTAGTATTTTTGCGAACGCAACAGATGTACCGATTAAAAAAGGAATGTCATTCTTAAGTGCACGAAAAGCATTGATTAAACATGGCTGGAAGCCAAGTTTACCGAATGAAATGCAGCCGATTGGCACTGCAGTAATACTTAAAAATATGGGCATTAATGAAGTCGAAAGATGCACCCAAGGGGTGCAATATTGCGAGTTCAATTACAATAAAAACAAGGAGTGCCTAGGCATTACTACCACTGGCGAAGAAGTAAAAGATCTGATAATTGATGCT
Organism: Pseudomonas sp. GW822-FHT02D10; assembly: GCF_058802345.1. Taxonomy (NCBI): domain Bacteria; kingdom Pseudomonadati; phylum Pseudomonadota; class Gammaproteobacteria; order Pseudomonadales; family Pseudomonadaceae; genus Pseudomonas; species Pseudomonas sp. GW822-FHT02D10. The sequence goes on along the minus strand of NZ_JBXAOB010000005.1, from coordinate 7,965 downwards.
TGGGATTTCAAGTGCCCTGAGAAGTATTAGGGAGGGGATAGTTACACCAACATCAGCCAGCTATTCTTCGGACCTTGCCAGGGGTGAAGTTGGTCTGTAATTCAGCCTGAAAAAAATAAGCTGTTGGCTCGCTCACACCAGAGAACTGTCATCATCCAGCACGGTGGTAAATCTGAAGGTGTGAGCGAGCGGCGGTGATTGTATCAGTAGGCCGTTTCTGTCGGGGACTACCGCGTTGTGCAATCTGACAGGAGAGTCAGCGGTTAAAGGCGAACCATTATCCGCCGCAACCGTATATCGAGTATTCAGAGTTTTTGGCGAGCTACAAGTCGGCTGGAGGGACGGTTAAATGAAGGTTTCGATCCTCGCGTTCATCGCCCTCTATTGCATTGGCACCAGCGCAGCGTTTGCGGATGGCTCGCAGGCGACAAACGATGTAAGCGCTCCATGAACCCCATATTTTAAAGGTGGGGATCTACGGCTATCTTGGAATTTGCGGCGTGCAGTTCCACGGCAGCAAGGCCTCGAAGTCTTCTACGCTCGAGGCTTGTGGCAGGCGCTCAAGTGCGTGGCGCAGCCACGCATAGGGCTCTTGGCCTCTGATGGGAGCGGCCGATGCCTTGCTGGCAGCGCTTGAACACCGGTTCTCGGGTGACGTTGCGGCCCTCGAAATGGATGCTGCCGCTGTCCGCCGCCACGCCGTCGGCGATCAGGCTGAACAGCGTGCTTTTGCCTGCGCCGTTGGGGCCGATGATGCCCAAGGCCTCACCCGATTTCAGGGACAGGCTCATGCCGTCCGTGACCTTCACCGAGCCGTAGCTTTTGTGCACGTCGTGCATGACAAGAAGTGGTTGTTGCATGGTGCACCTGCGTCAGTCTGGAACTGCGGAACAATCAATAGGTCATGGCTTGCATCTCGCCACCCAGTGGAATCTGCGGCGCGGTGGCGTTGCTGGTGATCACCAGGTCGTACTTGCCATCGTTGCCCAGGCGCCATTGACCGCTGACCAACGGAGTCTTGGCGACGTTCTTCACCGGGCCGTGGTTCCAGTTGATCGGGCCGACGATGGTGTTCAGATCGGTGTTGAGCAGCGCATCACGGACCGCGTGCGAATTGCCGACTTTTTCAGTGCGCTTGAGGATGTCTACCGCCAACTCGAACAGGGCATGAACGAAACCCAACGGTTTAGTCCACTGCTTGCCGGAGGCCTGGGTAAAACCTTTGGCCAACTGGCCTGCACTGTCGCCGGTCAACGACGAATTGAACGGGTGCGTCGGGCTCCACCAGATTTCGGTCGACAGGTTGTGCCCGGCCTTGCCCAGCGCTTCCACCGCCGTCGGGAACAGCAATGCCTTGCCCACCGAGACCGCTTTGGGCTTGAAGCCTTGCTGCCGGGCCTGGGTCCAGAAGGTGGTCAGGTCGGGCGGAATCACCACGCCGGTGACGATCTCGGCCTCAGCCTTTTTGAACGCGGCTATCTGTGCGCAGAAGTCATCTGTCAGGCTTTGGAAGCGGCCGGGATCGACCAGTTTGAAACCTTTTTGCGCCAGCACCGGCGGGAAGCCGAGCCTCGGATCGCCCCAGGCATTGCCATCACCGTCGTTCGGAAACAAGCCACCGACCACTTTGTTGGTCTGCATCGAGCCCCACATCGAAGTGTAGGTGCCGATCACGTCTTCCAGGCCCCAGAAGAAATGGTAGGTCCACTCGAAACCTTGATCCGGTTTACCGCCACGAGTGACGAACCACGGCTGCCACGGTGCGACGGTGCGACGGTGGAGATGCACGGCACCTCGTTGATTTCGCATTGGTCCGAGACCGGGTTGGTGGTTTCCGGCGTCGAGGACACCAGCATCAAGTCAACCTGATCTACCCCAACAATTCCATTCTCAGCGACTTCAGTGTTTGCGAATCAAGAACAATCTCGCGCGTATTTGCCGTCAAAGACCGGGTATCCGCGCATCACATGGGCGCCCAATTCCAGCTTTCGTCAACAAGAGCGCTGAACTCAGCAGCAAGCAAGCCGCCCTTGAAACCGGGCGGTGCCTGTAAAAGAGGTACGGAGCTAGTTCTTGTTGGTTGCCAACGTCATGTAGGCAGCCGGCGGTTCAGGCAGTGCGGCGAGCATGTCATGCAGCCCGGCGGCCCACTGTGTACGGATACAAATGAAGTAAGGGTCGTCAGCCGTGATGCGATAACTTTTCGCACGGGCAAAACTGTCTTTGCGGAACACCAGCAGATCCAGCGGCATGCCCACCGACAGGTTGCTGCGCATGGTCGAGTCGAACGAGATCAGCCCGCAGCGCAGCCCCTCCTCGAGTGACGTGCGATACGTCAGGTTGCGATCGAGTATCGGCCGGCCGTACTTGCTTTCACCCAATTGCAGGAAAGGCGTGTCCTCTGTCGCCTGAATAAAGTTGCCTTGCGGGTAGATGCTGTACACGTCCATGGGGCCGCCGGCGATCTGCCCACCGACCAGAAACGAACAGCTCAGGTCGGTCTTGCCCGCCAACTTGGTGCGATCCCGAGCAACGACTTCGCGAATGGTTTCAGCCACCAACACGGTGGCGTCATAAAGGGTGCGGACACTCAACAAATGCGGCTCATCCCCCGTGGAACGCTGCTTGAGCAAATTGACCACCGATTGCGAGGTGGCCAGGTTGCCGGCAGTTTGCAACACAATCAGCCGTTCGCCCGGCATGCTAAAAATAAACAACTTACGGAACGTTGAAATCTGGTCGATACCGGCATTGGTCCGTGAGTCGGAGATGAACACCAGCCCGTCGGCCAGGTGCATGGCGACGCAATAAGTCATGCGTGTTAACTCGTGAGTTTGGGAGAAACGGCCGTGCCCGCTTCATGACGGTACGGCCGCTGACTACTACTGCTGCTGCGAGCGAGGGTTACGGGTGCTGGACCTGGAACATCGAGTTCACCTGAACCCGCGCCAGCATCGACTCGGCCCCGCCGCCACGACGCATGCCGCGTACCGGACAGGCGTCGAGGTAGTCCAGGCCCACCGCCAGTTTCAGATGGCGCTCGGGCCGGGCCAACCGATTGGTCACATCGAAGCTGTACCAGCCATCATCGAGCCAGGCTTCGGCCCAGGCGTGACTGGCCAGATGGCTTTCATCCTCGGTGCACAGGTAACCGGAGACGTACCGCGCCGGGATTCCCAGGCTGCGAGCGCAGGCCAGGAACGCGTGGGTGTGGTCCTGGCAGACGCCCGCACGGCCGGCAAACGCCTCGGCGGCGGTGCTGTCGACTGCGGTCACGCCGGGGCTGTACGGCATGTATTCAGCCAGCCCGTTCATCAAGTCGATCAAGGCTGCACGGTCGCGACGACCGCCGCAGTGCTTCACGGCGAAGTTGATCAAGGCTTCATTGGCCGTGGTCAAGTGACTGGTGCGCAGAAACGGTAACGGCGACTGATTGTCGTGTTCCACTTCCCGGCTCTGATCGACCTCCACCTGGCCGTAGGCACTCAGCACCAGGGCGCCGTGAGGCTCGTCCATCGTCAAGACGTGCAGGATGTTGCCGTAAGGGTCGAGCTGGCTGCGCACCAGGCGCGGCAGTTCCAGATGCCACTCCAGAATGTGCTGGCGCTCGGTGTTCTTTGGCGTCAACCGCAGGAACTGGATGCTGGTGCAGACTTCGTCGGCGTAGCTGTAGGTGGTGTCGTGGCGTATGGACAGTTTCATACGACCTCCAGATAGGATTCGTGGACGGTCTGACCGAGATGGCGAACCTGGGAGATGAAATCAGTCAGCCAGAGGTGCAGACCGAAGCCGAGAATCTCGTCGATCCCGGTGTAGCGCAGCCGCGCATTCAACTCAGCGGCCAAACGCTGGGCCGCCCGCCCGTTACTGCCCGGCAGGCTGGCGAGGATATGGTCCAGTTCCTCGATGCAGGCGTGCAGCGAGCGCGGCACGTCGGCGCGCAACAACAACATCTCGGAGACCTGCTCGGCCCCCGGTGCATTGCGGTAGATCTCGTTGAAGGCTTCGAAGGACGACAAAGCCCGTAGCAAGGCGCTCCACTGGTAGTAGCCGCGGGCCGAGTTATCACTGACCTCCTCCGACTCTTCGCCGAACATTTCGTAGCGCGCATCCAGCAGGCGCAGGGTGTTATCGGCGCGTTCGAGGAAGGTGCCCAAGCGAATGAAGCAGTAGGCATCGTTGCGCATGATGGTACCCGACGTCGCCCCGCGGAACAGGTGCGAGCGCTCTTTGACCCACTCACAGAAACGGCTGATGCCGTAGTGACCCAGACCGTTGCTGGCGATGTTGCGCATCTCCAGCCACGTGGCGTTGATGTTCTCCCACATGTCGGCGGTGATGCGTCCGCGCACCGCGTGAGCGTTAGCCCGCGCCGCCTGCAGGCAGCAATAGATACTGCCGGGATTGGTTTCATCCAGGGCAAAGAAGTGCAACATGCGTTCGGTGTTGAGCTCGGTGTGACGCTCGTTGTAGTCATCGAGGGTGCCGGCGGCCAGCAGCGACATTGCCAGCTCGGCGCGGCCATCGGTGCGCCCCGCCTGGGGCATCAACGACAGCGAGTAACTGACTTCGAGCATGCGCGCCAGGTTTTCGGCGCGCTCCAGGTAACGGGACATCCAGTAGAGGTCCGAAGCGGTTCTTGAAAGCATGTCTTAGTCCTCCACTACCCAGGTGTCTTTGGTGCCGCCGCCCTGGGACGAGTTCACCACCAGTGAGCCTTCGCGCAGTGCCACGCGAGTCAGGCCACCGGGCACCAGACGGGTTTCGCTGCCCGACAATACAAACGGGCGCAGGTCAATGTGGCGGGGGGCGATGCCATTTTCGACAAAGGTCGGGCACGTCGACAGGCACAGGGTTGGTTGGGCGATATAGGCTTCAGGGCGGGCCTTGAGGCGCGCACGGAAATCCTCGATTTGCGCCGCGGTGGCCGCCGGGCCAACCAGCATGCCGTAGCCGCCGGAACCTTGCGTTTCCTTGACCACCAATTCGGGAAGATTGGCCAGCACATGGGACAACTCTTCTGGTTTGCGACATTGCCAGGTTGGCACGTTTTTCAGGATCGGCTCCTCGTCGAGGTAGAAGCGGATCATGTCAGTGACGTAGGGGTAAATTGACTTGTCGTCTGCTACTCCGGTACCCACGGCGTTCGCCAGCACCACATTGCCCGAGCGGTAGGCGGCAATCAGGCCGGGCACGCCGAGCATGGAGTCCGGGTTGAACGACAGCGGATCGAGATACGCATCGTCGAGGCGGCGATAAATGACATCCACCTGTTTCGGGCCGGCGGTGGTGCGCATATAGACATGATCATCGCGGACAAACAGATCGGCGCCTTCAACCAGTTCCACGCCCATTTCACGGGCCAGGAAGGCATGTTCGAAGTAGGCACTGTTGAAGCGGCCCGGGGTCAGCACCACGGCTGTGGGGTTGTCCAGCGGGCTGGAGCTCTTGAGGGTGTCCAGCAGCAGGTTCGGGTAGTGATCGATGGGCGCCACGCGCTGGGCGGCGAAGAGTTCGGGGAACAAACGCATCATCATCTTGCGGTCTTCGAGCATGTAGCTGACGCCGCTGGGGGTACGTAGATTGTCTTCCAGAACGTAGTAACTGCCATCGCCGTCACGGACCAGATCGACCCCGGCGATATGGGCATAGATGCCTCGGTGCAGGTTCAGCCCCTGCATGGCGATCTGATAACCCTCGTTGGCCAGGACCTGCTCAGGAGGAATGATGCCTTCCTTGAGAATGCGTTGTCCGTGGTAGATATCGGCCAGGAACATGTTCAAGGCCTGGACCCGCTGAATGCAGCCACGCTCGACCATTTGCCATTCGCTGGCCTTGATGCTGCGTGGAATGATGTCGAACGGAATCAACCGCTCAGTGCCCTGCTCGTCCCCGTATAAGGTGAAGGTGATGCCGGCTCGGTGGAACAACAGGTCGGCTTCGCGACGACGTTGATCCAGCAACTCCAGAGGTGTGTCCGCCAACCAACGTGCGAACTCCTGGTAATGTGGGCGGCAGCCACCACTCGCATCATACATTTCGTTAAAAAAAGCTCGGGACATACCCTACTCCTTGCCGCGATACAGACGGCATTTTCTTATAACTTTGCTATTTCAAATAAGATGAGGCCTTACGTTGTTTTAGTGAGTACTGTTTCTGTTAAGCACCTCAGTGTGCGTCGTTAACTTCCTGTTTCATGCGGCAATGGATCCCTCACGATTCCGGCAATCTCTTGACGCGTCCCGACGCCAGAAGTCTGGCCTTTGCGGCTTGATTTCTGGCGCCCAATTTATAACGTCCCCCCCTATCTTTCTTCGTTAAAAACCACACTTGCAGTGGTTTGAAAGTACTTTTGCAAGGGCTGTGCCCAAGTATTGTTACGGCTGATAAAAAACGGAAAAACCCCCTAAAAAGACACGTGAGCGACGCTTTGTTTCATATTTGAGTCAAAAATCGATGGGGCAGCTGAAACGTTTTTCCCACTTGTAACTTGCACAACTCTGGAGCGGACGAAAATGGTGCATTTGGCAACTCAAGTGAGTTTAATGCCCTATAGGCGGGAAATTTCTACTCACTATTTTTATTTCCCTTGTAATACAAAGCATCCAGTGCGGCGTACCGATTAATATAAACGCACTATTAATGCTCATAAAAATGCACCATTAGATGACGTCTGGACACGCCGTGCCGACGACAAAAATAGAGATCAGGTTGCCGCAGCCATAGGCTGCCCATGATCAGGCTATCGGCGGCAATGCCCCGTTTAGATCCGCTCTTGCGGCACTGACTCGGCTAAGCTGAAATCTCCACCGGAGGACTTTCCAATGTGTGGACGACTTTCACAGTACCGAGGCATCCACGACTTCGTCGCGGCGCTGAGCATGCCCAATGCCCTGATAAACAAAGTGGGCGACGAGCCTCTGGGTCTGTACAACGTTGCGCCATCGACTCAGGTCGCTCTCTTTCACCTCGAAGGCGAAACCTTGCATGCTGACCGGGTGCGCTGGGGATGGCGACCGAATTGGTCGAAAGACCACTCTGTACCGATCAATACCCGGGTCGAAAAAGTCGCACATGGTTCGTTCTTCCGGGCGATCTGGCCACACCGCGCCATCGCGCCCATCGATAACTGGTTTGAGTGGGTCTATGAAGGTGGCCCGAATAAACAGCCCTACCTCGTTCGACGCCGGGATCGAGCTCCCATTCTCTGCGCCGCTATCGGTCAGTACCCTGCGGGTGGCCGGGAACCAAAGGAGGACGATGGTTTTGTGATTTTCACCGCAGACAATATCGGTGGAATGATCGATATACATGATCGACGACCGGTGGTTCTGTCGCCGGAGTTGGCCCGAGAATGGCTCAACCTGGCAATGCCAAAGGAACGCGCTGAGCAGATGGTGTTGCATCAGGGTGAGCCCGCTGAAATCTTCGAGTGGTTCAAGGTCGACATGGCTATCGGTAATGTGCGGAACCAGAGACCCGAGCTCATCACACCCATCGGCAAAATCATGAGCGCAGATCACAAGCGCAACGGGTGATGGGGCGACGACGCCATGAACCGATTTGCAAGTGATTGCGGCTGGCGACAACCTGGTTTCTCGACTAGCATTTTCGCGACATGGAAACACGCCGCGCTGTTGGCGAGCACTTGGTCTGGGAGACGAAAATGAACCCGATTCGAATTGCCGAGCGGACCTACCGCACTTGGTCCACCCCGATCCTGCTTGAGCTCAAAGAAAGAGAAGATCAGCTTGAACCTTCAGCCCGCCAGGCACTTGAAAATGTAATGGTGGAGAGAAGGCTTTTGAACACCGGCAATCCTGCCGGCAAGGATCGACGCAAACCTGAGTCGACCGATAACTCCTGACGAAAGAGCCCGCGACAAGCGTAATGCTGTTCACTTAAGCGGAGCAGCCTTACGGTCTACTGGAAAACGGGTCTTTGAAATCTTTACCGTCCTTGGCC